>CALXOY010000067.1 GCA_944390145.1 uncultured Duodenibacillus sp. | reverse complement strand
GCGCCGTTGGAATCGAAAGTACCGTTGGGCGCCGGACTGCCCTGCAGGAGAAATCCGCAGGAGTCAGAACGAATAAATGCTGAAAACTGCGCGGATGGAAGATTTGGCAGCTTTTAGCAAACGGTCTCTGGTGCGTTGCTCCCGATAGACCTGGTAAAGATCACTTTTGCCGTTGTAGTTGAGCCGGCAGTTGGGAGGAATTTGAGGATACTTGGCGTAATCCGGCAGCATGACACAAGGGGATATTCGAAAAATTTTTAATTATATCAAATATCTTCCTGTACGACATTTTGATATCTGTAATATCAAGAAATTTTTCTGCTGTCGCATTTCGTTATAGGGGATTCGCATGAGTCTTGCTAAATGCTTCAACTGAGACGGTACTCATAGTAAAATACAACTTTCCGTGCACCATTATAAAATAAAAATAAAGGTGATCATGGGAATAGATGTTTAATATGACAATATCAAAAATGACTGAAAGGTTAAATATGAAACCTCACTTTAGATTAAAGAATAGCTTTTGTGTGGCGGGGGAGGGGCAAAATCTGCGCTTGCCTCACGCTAATAGCTGTCGGAATCACTTCGTCTACACCTGCCTTGGCGCGATACGGTTATGAAACATTAGAAAACGGCAAGCAAGTTAATACTATAGATTCCTTGGGACAAGGCGCCGCAATTACCGAAGCTGGAAAATCATACAATGACGTACAGGTGGTAATTACTGAAAATACATCTAATTCAACTGCTAGAACGTCAACTGCTTTAAATATTGCGCATGGCGGAACGAATACTGTCAGCGGCCAATTTTCTGTGATAAATACTGTTCCTTTGTCGGGTAGAGGTAGTTCGTTGACGGCATTATTTGTAAATAATAATGCAGTGTATGTTCAAGGCGGCTCTACTCTAAGGTTTGATGAGGATACGGAATCTGTTTTTATAGTTGCTTCAGGTGAAGGCACTTCATTCTTGCCCAGTGCGGCTATAACAGCCAAAAATACACAGCATTCAAAGACTGGCAATAACACAGTTCTTGTTCAAGGGAAAAAAGTTCAGATTGTCGGCGATTTGGATGTCGGAAACGACAGCTCTTTATCCACGGAAGATTTAAAAGGCAAAAAGAATACCATTCAACTTGTCTTGTCATCTAAGGAATCTTTTTGGTATGGCAGTCAACAAAGTGTTTCTGGGGATAACACCATCGAGTTGGCTTTAAGTAATCGCGCAGAGTGGATTTACACGAGTAATAAGAATATATATGGATTAACTTTATCAAATGGTGGTGTGGTTAATCTTGTAGATCGTGAAGTTGATGAGAAGTTGTCGTCAACGATAACTGACAAACATACCGGTGAGAAGATTAACCTTGAAGACTTTATTTTAGATACTGCTGGTCAGCATGATAACCTATCAATTACCAACCTAAAAGGGAGCGGCGGCATATTTAAATTGGATTTGGCTCATGCAGGAAATAAAATTGAAGATTATTTCACTGGTAGTTCCGGCAGCGATTATTTAACCATTAGGAATAGCAGCGAAAAAGGCGCACATCAAGTTGTTTTCGATGCTGAGGCCGCAAAGATTGATGCTTTAACAGTCGGCGACAAGATCTATTTTGCTCGGGTTGTGGATGGTAATGCGCAGTTTTCAACCAATCATGATGGTGTAGTTTATCGGGCTGATGAAGTGGTTGATTTCGTTTACGCAACTGAGAACGAGCAGACAGAAGATTGGAATTATTGGTACTTTACCCGAAAAGGAAATATCACTGGAGCGTATCAGCATTTCATGAAGGCAGCCGCTTACGCTTCATACTCTTTGGCGACCGACCTTGACAGTTTTAACGACCGCCGCGGCGAAAGCCGATATATCACGGGCACCAATGACGGGTTGTGGGTGAGAAACACCTATAGCAATCTGGATTGGGATAATGCTTTCGAGATGGACAAGGACATGATCCAAATCGGCTACGACAGGATGATCGGAAATTATTCCGGCAAACATGTGCTTGGCGTGGCGGTTGACTATACGAATGCGGATATTGACATTCCCGGAGTCTCGGGTTCCAACGAAAGCGAACGTTACGCTTTGAGCCTGTACTACACGTGGCTGGCAGACTCGGGCCTGTATGCCGACGTTGTTCTAAAGGGCGGCGTCATCAGCAGCGATTATGACGTCAGCAACGCAGGCGGAGCCAGGATCGGCGGCGATTTTGACCAGACTTTCTACGGTTTCAGCCTCGAAGGTGGTTGGAAGCTCAACATTGCCGGTCAGCTCTTTGCCGAGCCTCAGGCACAGCTGCAGTACATCCACATTGAAGGCGATGATTTCACCACCGATGGCGGCGTCAAGGCTCGGATCGACGACATCAAAAGCGTCATCGGCCGGCTTGGCGTCAGAGGCGGATTCGATTTCAGCTTAAGCCGCGATGCCGCTGACAGCAGCGTGTACTTGAAGGCTGACGTACTGCGTGAATTCAGTGCTGACAGAGGATTTTTCATGAAAGGTCAAACCACTGTTTATGGCGACGAGTTCTCCGGAGGTCAAACCTGGTATGACGCCGGCATTGGCGCAGATGTTTCCGTGACGGAAAACGCAAAGATCTGGCTTGATGCCGAGCACATCTTCGGCGGTGATTTTGAAAACAGCTGGCGGTTCACTGCCGGCGCCCGCTATGAGTTTTAACCGCTAGGTTCCAAAACTTCAGCCAGAACTATCGCAGTTGCGCATGCAAGGAGCCGGGAAAGATGCATCGGCCCTTGCATGTGGCAACTGCGGGACAAGCACGGTGTTCGACAATTCAGCTATGTAGCCCGTCACCGAAGAGGGGATGGCCGCCGCCGGCCGCGATTTGCCCTTGCACAACAATCTGCCCGCTGACCTGTCCCGGGCCTTTCCGACACTGATCTGAATCGTCATCGCTTTCAGCCAGCCGCCAAAGGGCGCCGCGCCCAGTAAGTTACAATCGGCCTGACAACACTTGAGAACAAAACGAGATCCTGGGGAGCCGCCGCTTCCGGCAGGACGTTTGCGCATGAATGATTTCAACACCAGTCAGGATGAGAGCCCGTTGAAGGCCGAAGACCGCAGCCAGATTGAAAGCCGGCAGCGTCAGCGCCTGCGCGAGCGGCTTCGCAAGAAGGGCCTGTGGGCGAGCATCCGGACGTTGCTGCGCTTTGCGGCTGACCGTGCGCGCGAAAACGACTTGACGGAGGTCACGTCCACGATGGCGCTGGCAACGCTCACCGCCATCGTGCCGGTGCTTGCTCTGTCGCTTGCCGCGTTTTCCGCCTTCCCGGGCTTTGCGGGCGCCCGGCAGGCGCTCGAAGACCTGATTTTGATGAGTCTGCTTCCCGAGCAGTACAGCGAGCAGCTTCTGGGCTACATCAGCCAGTTTACGTCGCATGCGGCGGGCCTCACCACCTTCGGCCTGCTGGGCCTGGCGCTTACCGCGTTCCTCTTGATCGACAAGCTTTTTGTAACGCTCAACCGCATTTTCCGCGTCACGGTGATGCGCCCGTGGTTTCAGCGCGTTTTGATCTATTGGGCTTTGATGACGGTGGGTCCGATTGCCGTTGCCGTGAGCATCACGATGACCGGCCGCTATGCGGCGATGGCCTTGGAAGGCATCGATCCGGGCGTCTCTCAGACGCTCTACAACTTTGGGCAGCTCGTGCTGCAGGCCTTGGGCTTTGCCATCATCTATAAATTCGTGCCCGCCTGCCGCGTGCACTTCGGCCATGCTCTGGCGGGCGGCATTACGGTGAGCATCGTCGGATTGTTTGTAAAGCAGCTCTTTGGCATCTGGGTGAACGCCGGCACGCTTGCCAACATCTACGGCGCCTTCGTCGCGATCCCGGTCTTCGTGCTTTGGATTTATGTCGCCTGGTACCTTTTCTTTGCCGGCGCTGCGATCACGGCGACGATTCCGAAGCTCACCGCCGGGCGGTTTCTGGACTACTATCGCCCCGGCAACGAATTTTTGACGGCGCTCGTGATGCTGCGCGAGCTGGTGCATCTGCGGCTGCAGCAAAAGCGCCCGATTCTTGACGTCGAAGAGCTGTGCGAAGCGGCCGACACGTATCCGGAAGCAGCCGAGCGCATTTTGCTGCGTCTGGCGCAGGCGGGCTACGTGGCGCCGGTGACCACCGAAGCCGGCGGCAGGACGCAGGACTGGGTGCTGGTGGCCGACAGCCAGAAGACGACGCTCATGCGCGCCTTTGAAGCATTTGTGGTAAGCGGCGGCAACTCGCTTGTTTCCAGTAAGATGCTGCGCACCCCGGGCAAAGAGGGCGCAAGCGGCATTCTGAGTGCCTGGTGGAGGGAGTTCACCGCGGGCGACGCTTTAAATAAGCCGCTTGCGCAGATCTTTCCGCTTCAAGAGCCGCCCGCCATTGAGGCCGACGCCGCCAAACCCGCAACATCATTGACAACCTCTGCAAAACCGTGACCCGAATTCTTGCTCTTGAAACCAGCGGCGACTACGCGAGCGCCGCGCTTTATGACGCAGGCAGCGTGACCTGCATGATCTTCAAAGAAAAGAACCGCCACACCGAAAGCCTGCTTTCGCTCGTCGACGGCGTGCTTGTCGAGTCGGGGCTCAAGCTCTCCAACATGGAAGCCGTCGCCTTTGGCGCAGGGCCCGGCGCCTTTACGGGACTGCGCGTTGCCTGCGGTGCGGCGCAGGGGCTGGCGTGGGCCGCGGATCTTCCGGTGGTGCAGGTCTCAAACCTGGCGGCCGCTGCCAACACACTCTTTGCGCTCAATCCCGCCATTGAAAGCGCCGCGATTGTGAACGACGCGCGCATGCACGAGTGCTATGCGGCGGCCTTCACGCGCGGCGAAGACGGCACCCCGGTGGAAATCCGCGCCTCCGAACTCATCAAGCCCGCAATGGCTGCCGAGTATCTTACGGACACAAAGGTGCAAGCCGCGGCGGGCTCGGCCTTTGCGGCCTACGCTGACGAAATCAAGGTTCCCGAAAGCGTGCAGCTTTGCCCGCTCGAAGCGGTGAGCGCACAGGACATTGCGGTGTTGGCCGCCCGCATGTTTGAGAAGGGCGAGACGGTGGAACCGCATCTTGCGGCGCCCCTGTATGTCCGCAACCGCGTGGCTCTCACCATCAAGGAGCGTGCAGCCGGAGAAAAGCTTTGAGCGAAACTTCTTTTCGCGCAATGCAGCCCGCCGACCTTGAGGCGGTGGCGGCTCTTACCAAGCGCGCCGATCCCTTCGGCTGGACCCTGCGCAACTTCAGCGATGCGCTTGCGGCCGGCAACACCCTCACGGTAATTGAAGAGGAGGGCGCGGCCGCGGGCATTGCCGCCGTCATGCACGTGATCGACGAGTGCGAGCTTCTGGAAATTGCCATTGACCCGGACAGGCAGGGCAGGGGCCTGGGAAAGCGTCTTTTGGAAGAGGCGATGCGGCTGGCGCGCGCAAACGGCGCCGTGCGCATGTTTCTTGAAGTCCGGGAGAGCAACGCGCGCGCGCGTAAAATGTACACTTCGCACGGCTTTGAGCAGACCGGGCGCCGCAAAAACTACTATCCGACCGCAGAGGGTCGCGAGGATGCGGTGCTGATGACGGCCTCGCTTGCTTGAAAGCCCTTCAGAACAACCACCGTAAAGAGCAGTTTGATTCAATGGCGTTGACGCGGCAGCAAAGTCTCATCTGGAAAGCGATGAATGTCGGCGTGCAGTGGGTGCTGCGCGACGGCGACGATCCGCTTGCGCCCGAAAAGCGCCCGGCCGCTGCCGCCTCAGCCACCGCTCCATCGGCAACGCTTCCTGCCTCGAGCGCTCCCGCCGCCGCACCTTCGGGCGCCTTTGTCCGGCGCGGTCCGATGGCTACGCGCCTGCGCCGTCAGCAGGCGGCGGCCGCTGCCGCCTCCCAAGCTGCGCCGGCTCCGACGCCTGCGCCTGCAGCGCCCGCCGCAGCGCGGGGCAATCCGCTGCCTTCGCTCAAGCCCACGCTCAAACCCGCTTTGAAGCCCGTTGCCGCGGCCCCCGTGCGGCCCGTGCATCCGCTGCGCGCGGGTGTCCCGACCGAAGCGCCCGTGCAAGCCGATCCGCAGCTTGCCGCCGAAGTCGCCAACGCCCGCTGGGAGGACATCAAGGGCATCGTCGACCGCTGCAAGGTCTGCTCGATGGCCCACGAGCGCACCCACACGGTGGTGGCCGACGGCGCGCCGGGCTGCCCGATCGTCATGGTGGGCGAAGCGCCGGGCCGTGAGGAGGACCTCTCGGGGATTCCCTTTGTGGGCAACAGCGGAAAGCTGCTCACGGCCATTTTGGAAGCCTGCGATTTAAAGCGCGGGCGCGATGTCGCAATCTGCAATGTCTTGAAGTGCCGTCCGCCCGGAAACCGCGATCCGCGGCCCGACGAAGTGGCGGCCTGCGCAGCCTTTCTCGACCGGCAGTTGGAGCTTTTGCAGCCCAGGCTTCTCATTTTGATGGGCAAGCACGCCGTCAAGCGCATCCTGGGCGAGGAGCGCTCGATTTCGAAGCTGCGCGGACAGCTCTTTGAGACGGTGATCGCCGGCCGCAGGGTGCCCGTGGTGGTGACCTATCACCCCTCGTACCTCCTGCGCAATCCGGTTGCCAAGGAGCTTGGCTGGCACGACATTCTCTTTGCAAAGAAGAATCTGCCGCAGAACTGAATTTTTGAACGCATTGACAAACCATGGAATTTGAACTCTGGTACCTGATCGCCGTCCCGATTCTTTTTGCCGCCGGCTGGTGGCTGCGCGGCGTCGACTTCAAGCAGCACAAAACAGCGACGCAGAGCATTGACGATCATTACGCCAAGGGCCTCTCGATGCTTTTAAGCGACGATCCGGGGCAGGCTGACAAGGCGATCGACCTCTTTATTGAGGTTGTGCGGCTGGATCCCGAAACCATTGAACTGCACCATGCGCTCGGCAACCTTTTTCGCCGCAGAGGGCAGTTTGACCGCGCGATCCGCCTGCACAGCTTTCTTGTAAACCGCGCCGAACTCCCCGAAAAAGAGCGGGCGCTTGCAATGGCCGAGCTTTCGATCGACTTTTTGAAAGCCGGCATGTACGACCGCGCCGAGGCGGCCTACGAGCAGCTTGCGGGTTTCAAGGGCAGGGAAGTCGAGGCCCTCGAAGCGCTCATGCACATCTACTGCACCGAGCACGAATGGCAGAAGGCGGTGGAAACGGCCGAGCGTCTGCAAAAAAGCGGCCGGGACCTGCACGTGGAGATCAGCCACTACTACTGCGAGCTTGCCGAGCTCGCCCGCATGATGAAGGATGCGGCGCGTGCAGGCGAATACATCGATCAGGCGCTTAAGGCCAATCCGGAAAATCCGCGCGCCTGGGCCTTTGCCGCAGATCTCGCTTTGGCCGCAGGCGACAAGCGCAAGGCCTTTGCCGCCTGGGAGAAAATCGAGTCGGCCAAGCCCGCCTACCTGCCGCTGATTGCCGCCAAGAAGGCCGACGTGATGGCCGAAACCGACAAGCCCGCGGCCATTGAATTTTTAAAGAGCGTCTTTGCACGCTCGGGCTCCATTGACGTCTTGAACGCCGCGGTCGCCCGCATGTCGGTGTGGGCCGACGCCCCGACGGCCGCGGCCTTTGCAAGCGAAGCGCTGCAAAACCGCCCGTCGCTTTCGGCCTTCTCGGTGCTCTGCAATCTGCGCGCCAAGGCCGACCCGGAGGATGAGCAGGCAAAGCTGCTGGCGGAGGTCACCACCAAGCAGAGCAAGCTCTTTGCACGCTATCAGTGCAGCCACTGCGGGTTTCTCGCGCACACCTTCGCCTGGCAGTGCCCGGGCTGTGAGCGCTGGGACAGCTTCCCGCCGGTGCGCGTCGATGAGGCGAAAAAAGGCGCACATTAATTCAGAAATGCATTGGTGCGCCGGCACTCGATGAAGCACGCCGGCGTGCTTTGAAGAAAGGGACAAAAAATGAAAATTGAAGTGGTCAAAAAACTCTCCGGCATCAAGGCCGATACGCTTGTTGCCGGCGTCTGGGCGGCGGGCAAAAACGACAAGCCCGAGATGACGCCTGCGGCGGCTGCCGTTGACAAAGCCTGCGGCATGGTGAGCGCCGCAATTGAAGCAGGGGACTTCACCGGCAAGGCGGGCGACATCATGGCGCTGCATGCTGTCAAGGGCTTTGACTGCAAGCGCGTGTTGATCGTGGGCCTTGGCGCCAAGGACGCCATGAGCGAAAAAACCTTTATTGCCGCGCACCGCAAGGTCGGGAAGTTTGCCCGCGGCGGCTCGGTTGCCCTGACCTCGGCTGAGTGGACTGTGCCCGAGCGCGACGAAGCCTGGGCCGCCCGCAGCGCTGTGCGCGAGATGCTTTTTGCCTCCCACAAGCCCCAGGGCTTGAAGACAAAGGGCGAGCCCGCAAAGGCGATCACCGACATTTTCTGGGTGTCCGACAAGAACCCCGCTGACGACCTGCAGGCCGGCCGCATTGCCGCAGGCGCCATGCTCTGGGCCAAGGAGCTGCAGGATCTGCCGCCCAACATCTGCGACCCGCAGTTTCTGGCGCAGGCGGCGGCTAGCGCCGTTGAGGAGTTTGAGACAGCGGCCAGCAAGGCCGACAAGGGCAGGCTCACGGTCAAGGTGCTGGATAAAAATGCCATCGATGAGGCCGGCATGGGCGGGGTGATCGGCGTGTGCAAGGGCAGCGCCGTGGATCCCGTCTTCATTGAACTTGCCTGGCATGGCGCCTCCGAAGACAAGGCCCCCGTCGTGCTTGTCGGCAAGGGCGTGTGCTTTGACGCGGGCGGCATTTCGCTCAAACCCTCGCGCATGATGGATCAGATGAAGTTCGACATGTCGGGCGGCGCGGTCGTGATGGCGGCTGTGAAGGCTGCGGCCGACATGCGTCTGAAGGAAAACGTGGTGGCGCTCGTGCCCGCCGTGGAGAACCTCCCCTCGGGCTCGGCGCAAAAGCCCGCCGACGTCATCACGATGATGAACGGCATGACGGTTGAGGTGCTCAATACCGACGCCGAAGGGCGCCTGATTCTGGCCGATGCCCTCACGCGCGCGTGCGAGCTCAATCCCGCGGTCTGCATTGATGTGGCGACGCTCACGGGCGCCTGCATCGTGGCGCTTGGCAACGACGTCTCAGGTCTTTTCTGCGACGATGAAGCGCTCACCGCCGAAATGGCGTGCGCGGCCGACAGCGCCCACGACCCGGTCTGGCCGCTGCCGATGGGCGGCGGCTATGCCAAGGCTTTGGAAAGCGGCGTGGCGGACATTGCCAACATCGGCTGGACGGGCGGCGCCGGCGCAAGCGTCGCGGCGACATTCTTGTCGAAGTTCGCGCCGAAGTGCCCCTGGGCGCATCTCGATGTCGCGGGCACCGCGCAAGCCGCTAGCGGCAAATCGGGCGGCACGGCCCGACCCCTGCCGCTGCTCCTTGAGTGGCTCACGGCCCGCGCCGTGAAGGGCACGGCCAAGGCAAAGGGCAAGAAGAGCTCCGCCAAGAAGTCCGCGAAGTAATCGACAGAGGGCGGGCGTTACATGCAGCAGATCGACTTTCACTTCAACGTTGCCCAGCGCACGCTCTATGCCTGCTGCCTCATCAAGACGGTGCGGGGCATGGGGCTCACGGTGGCCGTCTGGGGCAGCAACGAAATACTGCTGCGGCGCGCCTACGACGACTTGTGGCGGTTTGAAGATCTCGCCTTCATCGCGCACGCCTGGGCGGGCTCGGCTTTTGAAAACGAGGCGCCGGTGGTCTTTTCCACCGACATCACGGCTTTAAAGCCCGCCGACGTCATCATTTTGCTCGATGAGGCGGTGCCGCCTGACTGGCAGAAGACGCTTGCACCCTTTGCCCGCGTGGTCGACATCGTCTCGACCAACCAGACTGAATTGATGAATTCCCGCGCCCGCTACAAGATCTACAAGGCCTCGGGCGTGACGCTTAAGGCTTACGACAGAAAAGGCGCCTGACAGATATGACCGGCTACCAATCTCCGCTTTTAACCGCACGGGTTCCCTATGACTGGGAGGAATTAAAGCGCGCGGCTGAAGAATTCAAGGAACAGGGGGGCTTCTCGCCAGACGACGGCCTGGTGCGCCTGGAGCCCGTGCCGCATCATGCGGTGAAGGCGCCTGCCGCTCCTGTTGCCGCCGCGTCGAAGGCCGCTCCGGCGTCGGCTCCAGCCCCAGCACCAGCCCCAGCCCCAGCCCCAGCCCCGGCAAAGCCTGAGCCAAGCGCAAAGCCCGCGGATGAGGCCGCCCCCTTCACCGAAGAGGAGCTCATCGCCCGGATCGTGCCGAAGGTGATTGAGCGGCTCGATTCGCAAATCGAAATCATTGTCGACGTGACGCTCGGCACCGCGGCCTCGCGCATTCGCGCCGACCTCGCCAAGGCCGTCGAAAACACGGTGCGCGCCACGGTCCGCAGCGAACTCGCGCAAAGCCGAAAGCGTCCGGACGCGTCCTGAACCAGGCGGCTTCACACAGGGATCCGTACAGACAAAACGGCCGGCAGGGTTACTTCCGCCGGCCGTGAGCTTGTCTGCAGCGGAAAAAGCCGCTTTAGCGCACGGAAGCCACGGCGGCCTTCATGGCCGCAATCACTTCCTTGTAGCCCGCAGGCGACTTTTTGCCGTAGATGGCAGAGCCTGCCACAAAGGTGTCGGCGCCGGCCTCCGCCACGCGCGCGATGTTGGTCGTTTTGATGCCGCCGTCAACTTCCAAACGAATGGCGCGGCCCGTGCGTTTTTCGTAATCGTCAAGTTTGGCGCGCATCGCCGAAATCTTGTCGATTGCCGACTCAATGAAGCTCTGGCCGCCAAAGCCGGGATTGACGCTCATCAGGAGCACCATGTCGACCTTGTCGATCACGTAGTCGAGGTAGTCAAGGGGCGTTGCGGGATTGAAGACCAGCCCCGCCTTGCAGCCCTCGCTGTGAATCAACTGCAGCGTGCGGTCGATGTGGCGGCTTGCCTCGCAGTGAAAGGTGATGATGTCGGCGCCCGCTTTGGCAAAGGCGGGCACAAGGCTGTCCACGGGTTCAATCATCAAGTGCACGTCGATCACAGCCTTTGTGTGCGGGCGGATTGCTTCGCACACCAGCGGCCCCACCGTGAGGTTGGGCACGTAGTGGTTGTCCATCACATCAAAGTGGATCCAGTCGGCGCCCGCCTCGACAACATCGCGGACCTCCTCGGCAAGGCGTCCGAAGTCGGCTGACAGAAGCGACGGGGCAATGACGGTTTCAAGCATGGGTGAACCTTCAAAGAAATGCGGTGAGGGGAGAGGACGCAGCCTTGCAGCTGCGCAGCAGCGATCATAACGAAAAAGTCCCGCGGGCGTTGGAGCGCCGCACGGGACCCGGAGGATTTACTGGACAATGAAGGTTATAGCTTCACCGATCCTTCATCGAGATGGAAGGCCTTGTGCAGGGCGCGCACGGCAAGCTCCATGTACTTGTCCTGGATCACGAGGCTTACCTTGATTTCCGAGGTGCTGATCATTTCGATGTTGATGCCTTCGGCAGAGAGCGCCTCAAACATGCGGCACGCAACGCCCGCGTGGGTGCGCATGCCGATGCCGACGACGCTCACCTTGGCAATATCGGAATTGGTGTGCACGCTGCCTGGATGGCAGACCGGCAGCACCTCCTCTTCGAGCACCTTCATGCACTTGGCCACATCGCCGCGCGGCACGGTGAAGGAAAAGTCGGTCGTGCCGTCAAGGCCGTCGTTTTGCACGATCATGTCGACGTCGATGTTGTTTTTTGCCACGGGGCCGAGAATCTTGTAGGCCACACCCGGGGTGTCGGGAACTTGTGCAAGCGTGATTTTGGCTTCGTCGCGGGTGCAGGCGATGCCGGAAACAAGGGCTTTCTCCATTTTCGGATCATCCTCAAAAGAAATCAGTGTGCCGCTGGCCGCTTCGACGTCAACGGGCAGATTGGGGTCGGTGAGGCTCGAGAGCACGCGCA
>CALXOY010000066.1 GCA_944390145.1 uncultured Duodenibacillus sp. | reverse complement strand
TCACCGACGTCGACGACAAGATCATCAAGCGCGCCGCCGAGCGCGGCGTCTCCACCAAGGAGCTCACCGACCGCTTCATCGCGGCCATGCGCGAGGACATGCGCGCGCTCGGGTGTCTGGATCCCACCTACGAGCCGCGCGCCACGGAATTCATCCCGGAGATGCTGGGGCTGGTGGAAAAGCTCGAGCAAAAGGGGCTTGCCTACGCCGCCCAAAACGGCGACGTCGACTTTGCCGTGAGAAAGTTCCCGGGCTACGGCAAGCTCTCGGGCCGCACGCCCGACGAAATGCTCTCGGGCGCGCGCATCGAGGTCGAGCAGGCAAAGCGCGACCCCCTGGACTTCGTGCTCTGGAAGGCCGCCAAACCGGGCGAACCCTCCTGGGAGTCGAAGTGGGGCAGAGGGCGGCCGGGCTGGCACATCGAGTGCTCGGCGATGAGCTGCAAGCTGCTGGGCGAGACCTTTGACATTCACGGGGGCGGCCCGGACCTGATCTTCCCGCACCACGAAAACGAGATTGCGCAAAGCGAAGGCGCAAACGGCGTGCCGTTTGCCCGCATCTGGATGCATGCCGGGCCGCTGCGCGTCAAGCGCGCCGACGGCGTCGAGGAGAAGATGAGCAAGTCGCTTGGCAACTTTTGGACGATCCGCGACGCCCTCAAGGAGACAGACCAGGCCTACGGCGAAGGCAACGGCAGCGAAGTGCTGCGCTTTTTCCTTTTGAGAAGCCACTACAGAAGCCCGATCAGCTTTGCCAACAGCCTGATCGACGACTCGCACAAGGCGCTGCAGCGCCTTTACACGGCGCTCAATAAAGTGCCCGCAGCGGAGAACTTCGTCCTTGACTGGTCCAACCCCTGGGCTGCGCGCTTCAAGGAGGCGATGGACGACGACTTCAACACGCCGGAAGCCGTGAGCGTGCTGCAGCAGCTCGCAGCCGAGATCAACCGAACGGGCGATGCGCAAGCCGCGGCGCTTCTGAAAAAATTGGGCTCGGTTTTAAATATTCTGCAGCGCGACCCCGAGGTGTTCTTAAAGGGCGCCGTGGCCGGTCTTGATGAAGCCGCAATCGACGAGTTGGTGGCCCGCCGCACCGCCGCCAAAAAGGCGCGCGACTTCGCAGCAGCCGACGCGATCCGCAATCAGCTCTCTGCGATGGGCATCGTGATCGAGGACGGTCCCGCGGGGTCGACCTGGCGCAGAAAGTAAGGGAAACACTGCATGACGGTGGTGAGCTGGTGGCAGGAGGCTGTCGACGCCCTTGGCGCGGAGCCCTTTTTACGTACGATGGCGCAAAAATCCGCCCCGGCAGGGCTTGCTGTCTGCGAGGATCTGTTTGCAACCTATATTCGCGCCGTCTGCGGACAGCAGGTAAGCACGGTCGTCGCGCAAAAGATCTCCGGTGCGGTGCTTGATTTTGCGGGCTCCAGCAGCCCCGCGCACGCCATTGCCTCAGCAGGGGTGGAAAAACTCAGAAGTCTGGGACTTTCCAACGCCAAGGCGCAGGCGCTGTCGGCCATTGCCAGGCGTTATGAGGACGGCGCCTTGACCGCAGAAACCCTCACGGGGCTTGAGGACGACGCGGTACGGGAGCGTTTGACCGAAATCAAGGGTGTGGGACCTTGGACAGCCGACATGGTGCTCATTTTTGGGCTCAACCGGCCGGACGTTTGGGCGGGACGCGACTACGGGCTGCGCAAGGCGATCGATGCATCGGGCTTCGCTGACGTCGACAGCCTTCGCTGGGCGCCCTGGCGTACGGCCGCCACCTGGCTTTTCTGGCGCAGTCTTCCCAACTCTGTGATCGTACAATATTGAATCGACTGGGCAAAGCAAGGCGTTTTGCCGATAGGAATAAAAATGGCCAAAGCAGTATTTCTGGATTTTGAAAAGGATCTCGGCGAGATTCACAAGCAGATTGAAGAGCTTGAAAACAAGGAACTCGAAACCGGCGAAAGCCAGAGCGAGGAAATCGCCAAGCTCAACCGCAAGATGCGCTCGCGCACTGCTGAGATCTACGCCGATCTCACGCCCTGGCAGACGCAGCTCGTTTCGCGTCACCCCAACCGCCCTTATACGCTCGACTACATCGACGCGATCTTTGAGGACTTCCATGAGCTGCACGGCGACCGCACCTTTGCCGACGATCAGAGCATCGTGGGGGGACTGGCGCGTCTCGGCGAACACGCCGTCATGGTGATCGGCCACCAGAAGGGGCGCGACACCCGCGAGCGCACCCGCCGAAACTTCGGCATGACGCGCCCGGAGGGCTACCGCAAGGCGCTGCGCCTGATGAAGCTTGCCGAAAAGTTCGGACTGCCCGTCTTCACCTTTGTCGACACCCCGGGCGCGTACCCGGGCATTGACGCCGAGGAGCGCAACCAGTCCGAGGCGATCGGCCGCAATATTTATGAACTCACCAAGCTGCGCGTGCCGGTGATCTCCACCATCATCGGCGAAGGCGGCTCGGGCGGGGCGCTTGCCATCGCCGTGTGCGATGCGCTCCTCATGCTGCAGTACTCGACCTATTCGGTGATCAGCCCCGAGGGCTGCGCCTCCATTCTCTGGAAGAGCGCCGACAAGGCACCGCAGGCCGCACAGGCCCTGGCGCTCACCTCCGGACGTCTGTACGAATTGGGCCTCGTCGACAAGGTGATCAGCGAGCCACTGGGCGGAGCGCACCGCGACCCCAAGCTCATGGCCTCCACCCTGCGCAAGGCGCTTGTCGATCAGCTGAAGACCTTTTTGACGATGAACATCGACGACCTGCTCGAGCGCCGTCTGGCCCGTCTGTTGAGCTACGGGCGCTTTGAAGAGGAGTGCAGCAGCGCGGTCGAATTGCTGTGCCCGGACTACATGCAAAAGATCGAGGCCGAGCACCAAGCCGAGCAGAAAAAGGAGGTCTGCGCACTGCGCAAGCCCTCGCCCCGCAAGAAGGCTGCGGTGAAGGCCAAGACGGCTGAAGAGCCCGCTCAGCCCGAGGCCGTGCCGCAGGCCGCAGTCGCCGAACCTGCAGTCTCAGTTGACGAACCGGCTGTCGAAGCCAAGTCCGAAGAGGCTGCGGCTGCCGAAGAGCCTCAGGAAACGGTGAAAAAGCCTGTACGCCGCCGCTCGACGGCGAAGAAATCGCAAGAGGCCGCCACCGCCAAGAAGCCTGCGGCAAAGAGCACCCGGTCGACTGCAGCAAAGAAAACCGCTGCCGGCGCGGCGCGCACGCGCAAAAAGGCTGCGCCCAAGGCCGAGGCTGCTGCTGAAGCTCCGGCCGCAGAGGCCGCAGGCGTCGACGTGAAGGCTTAAAGACTTTCCAAACAATGGCCCGCAGCAAAAAACGCACGACAATGTCCGCCGCGGCCCGCCTGACGGTGAAGCTCGCCGAGACGATCGACGCGCTTGCCGAACGCAAGCCCGCGGGCGCCGGAGAGGAGTTCTGCCTCACGCCGGTCAATCCTGTGCGCATTGTTGCGGCGTATTCCGGCGGAAAGGATTCCACGGCGCTCGTGGAGATCCTTTCGCGCCTGCAGAAAAGCGCCTACAAAACGGTCATCGAGTCGGTCACGGCCGTGCACGTGCACCACGGGCTGAGCAAAAACGCCGACGCCTGGGCCGAACACGCCGCGGCCCAGTGCAAAAAGTGGGGCATTGCGCTGCGAGTGGAGCGCGTCTATGTGCCGACCCACTCAAACACCGGCACCGAGGCGGCCGCCCGCGCCGCCCGCTACAAGGCGCTTTTGAAGGTTGCGCGCGAAGTGAAGGCCGACGCCATCATGACCGCGCACCATCTCGATGACCGCATCGAAACCTTTCTGATTCAGTGGATCCGCGGCGCGGGCCCCGAGGGGCTGGCCGCGATGAGCCCGGTGAGGATGCTTGAAAGCGCAGGCGACGGCTCCGAAATCGTGCTCGCGCGCCCGTGGCTCGAGGTCCCGGGCAGCGACATCGCCGCCTTTGTGCGGCACGCGCACCTCAAGTGGATTGAAGACGACAGCAACGCCGACACCCGCTATCTGAGAAATCTCATCCGCAACGAGATCCTGCCGCCCTTGGACGCCGCCCGTCCGGGCTGGCGCACGGCCGCGGCCCGTTCGATTACGCTCGTTTCGCAGACAGCCGACATTCTGGGCGATCTGGGCGAAGAGGACTGCAGACTCTGTGCCGATGAGAAGCCCGGAGCGCTTAACATCGCCAAGCTCCTGTCGCTTGGCTTCGAGCGGCAGGCCAATTGCCTGCGCGCGTGGCTTGCCGCAGCGGGCGTGCGCTACCCCTCGCACGGCAAGCTCCTTGAAATCCTCAAGCAGCTGCGCCAGACCCACGCTGACACCCGCATGAGCTTTCGGGTGGGCAGCAAGGAGCTGCGGCGCTGGGGCTCGAGCCTGGTGATGATCCAGCCCGCCGTGCCGCCGCGCACTGCAGAGCTTTTGATTGATCTTGACTGGAAGGGCGAAGAGAAGATGGCGCTGCCCGCCTGGGGCGGCGTGCTGCGCTTTATTCCGTGCGAGGACGACGCGCCCGGAATTGCCGTCGAGCGCCTTCAAAAGGGCCGGCTGCAGGTGAAGCCGCGAAAGGGCGGCGAAAAGTTGAAGCTCTACCGTCTGCGGCCCTCGCGCAACTTGAAGCACTTGTATCAGGCAGCGGGCGTTCCCTCCTTTGAACGCGCAAAGCTCCCCCTGGTGTGGCTCGACGACGAGCTCATCTATGCCGCGGGCCTGGGCTGCGACGTGCGCCAGTTTGACGACCCGGTGCTCAACCCCGCGCGCGTGCGGCTTCTCTGGGAGCCCGACTCGCCGCTGCTTTCGCTATTCCCCGAGACGGAAGCGCAAAGCCCAGCTGAGCCTGTTTGACATTTTCCGGACGCATCCATGGGACGCAACGAAACCAAAGAACGCATGGGCGACCTCTTAAACGACATCATTCTCGAAGAGAGCGCCGATTTGATCGCCGGCGTCGATGAGGCGGGCCGCGGGCCGCTTGCCGGCCCTGTTGTCGCCGCCGCCGTCATTTTGGATCCGCTTTTTCCGATCGAC
The DNA here is from genome assembly GCA_944390145.1 of uncultured Duodenibacillus sp. Classification (GTDB taxonomy): domain Bacteria; phylum Pseudomonadota; class Gammaproteobacteria; order Burkholderiales; family Burkholderiaceae_F; genus Duodenibacillus. The sequence goes on along the minus strand of CALXOY010000066.1, from coordinate 40,807 downwards.
GGCCTGCGCGACAGCAAGAAGCTCACGGAGGCTGCGCGCGAAAGGCTCGCCCCCATCATCAAGGAGCGGGCGCTTTCCTGGTCTGTGGCGCACGCCACGGTCGAGGAGATTGACGAACTCAACATCCTGCAGGCCACGATGCTCGCCATGAAGCGGGCTGTCAACGGCCTGCGCATCCGGCCCAATCTGGTGCTCGTCGACGGCAACCGCGTGCCGCGCCTGGACATCGCCGTCAATGCCGTTGTGAAGGGCGACGCAAAGATCAGCGCCATCTCCGCGGCCTCGATCATTGCCAAAACCACGCGCGACCAGTGGCTGCGGGAGCTGGACAAGCAGTACCCGCAGTACGGCTTTGCCCGCCACAAAGGCTACGGCACCAAGGAGCACCTCGCGGCCATCCTGCGCTACGGGGTACTGCCCGTGCACCGCAAGAGCTTTGCGCCCGTGCGGCGGGCCCTTGAGCTCCGACGCGGCGGCGACGACGAGCTCGGGCTCACATAAAGCGGTTTTTGAGATTTTTTCGAATTTGGAAGAAGGAGAGGCGAAGTGCAGCGCATTGATTCTGCGGTCTTCATCGGCATGGGCGCCCTGGGCATTCTCTATGGACATACGATTGCCAGAGCACTGGGAAAGGGCTCCGTTACGTTTCTGGTCGATCCCGACAGAAAGCGCCGCTATGAGGCCGATCCCCCGGCCTTCAACGGCGAGCCGAGCCCCTTTGTCTTTTGCGAACCGAAGGACTACCCCAGCAAGGCCGAGCTGTTGATTTTCGGCGTCAAGGGCACCAACCTCAAGGAAGCGATTGACGAGGTGCGCGGCGTCGTGGGGCCCGGCACGATCATCGTGTCGCTTCTAAACGGCATCACGAGCGAGACGATCCTTGAAGAGGCCTTTCCCGAGGCGCAGGTTCTCTACAGCGTGGCCCAGGGGATGGCCGCCACCCGCGAGGGCACCAAGGTGACGTGCAAAAATCCGGGGCTTCTGTACATCGGCATTCCCGAGCGGCACGCCGAACGTCAGGGGGCGCTCGACGCGGTGGAGGCCTTTTTCGACCGCACGGGCGTGCAATACAAGCACGAAGCCGACATCGAGCGGCGCATCTGGTGCAAGTGGATGTTCAACATCGGCGTCAACCAGACGATTGCCGTTTGCGAGGGGACCTTTGCGAACATCCAAAAGCCGGGCCCCGTGCGCGAGCGCTACATCGCGGCCATGCGGGAGGTGGTGGCCGTGGCGCAGAAGCTTGGCATCGACGTCACCGAAAGAGATGTCGAGGACTATGTGAAGCTCGGTGACACGCTCGACCCCGAAGGGATGCCGAGCCTGCGGCAGGACACCAAGGCGCACCGCCCCACCGAGGTGGACTTCTTCTCCGGCGCTTTGATCGAGAAGGCCCGCGCACTGGGCGTTCCGGTGCCGGTCAATGAGGCCTTGAACCGCGAAATCAAGGCCATTGAAGCAAGCTGGAAGACGGAAAAATGAACACCATCGACATGCTGACCGCGCACACCTCCGTGCGCCAGTACACCGACAAGCCTGTTTCGCTGCAGGACCGCACCAGGATTCTTGAAGCGGCCTTTGCGGCCTCAAGCTCCTGCTTTCTGCAGCTTGTGAGCATCGTGCGCGTCACCGACGCGGCGCTGAGGCAAACGCTTTTTGAAGCGAGCGGCTCGCAGCCGCAGGTGCTCTCCGCGCCCGAATTCTGGGTCTTTTGCGCCGACTATCACCGCGACCAGCTCGTCTGCGAAAACGCCGACCTCGGCTGGACCGAGCAGCTCGTGACGGCGTCGCTCGATGTGGGCATCTGCGCGCAAAACGCAATGGCGGCGCTTGAGTCGCTCGGGCTTGGCGGGTGCTTCATCGGCGGCATCCGCAACCATATTGAGGATGTGGATCAGGCGCTGGGGCTGCCGCAAAACGTCGTGCCGCTTTTGGGCCTTGCCTTCGGGCATCCGGCCTATTTCAATGAAGTCAAGCCCCGTTTGCCGCAATCGGTCACCGTGATGGAAAACCGCTACGCAGAGCCCGAAGCTGCGGCGCTTGCCGACTATGACCGCGTCACGGGCGAGTACTTTGCTTCGCGCCGCCGCAACCCCCGTAAGGAGACCTGGTCGGCGGGCGTCGAAGGAACGCTCAAAAAGGAGCGGCGTCCCTTTGTGCTCGACTTTCTGCACTCCAAAGGCTTTGCGTTGAAATAGTCAACCGCCGTTTTACGCCTGTTTGCCCTCTGCAACACTGCCTGAATGCAGGGGGAGAGCCGCTTTGCGGGCGGTTTGCTGCGCGGCTAAGATCGGCAACTCGACCTCGGTGACAACCCCAATAAAAAAAGGAAAAACACCAATGAAGAAAATTGCTATCGCCGCCGCCGCGGCTCTTGCGGCCGCGGGCGCCACGGCTGCCGAAGTGACGCTTTACGGCGTTGTGGACACGGGCCTGGGCTACACCAACATCAATACGCTGCACGCGCCGACCGAAAACCGCTTCGAGCAGATCAACGGCTACAACATGGGCTCGCGCCTGGGCTTCAAAGGCACTGAAGAGCTCGGAAATGGCTACGCCGTGTCCTTTATTCTTGAAAACGGCTTTAGCTCGGACTCGGGTGCGCTCGGCCAGGGCGGCCGCATGTTCGGCCGTGAGGCGCAGGTAAAGCTGCACACGCCCTACGGCACGTTGAGCTTCGGCCGCGCCGGCACTCTCATGTCGGGCGCAGGTTCCTTGGACGTCTTCGGCACCTTCGCAGACACGATCCCCGGCGGCTGGGACGGCATCTTCAACATCGGCAACTATCAGGGCAACGGCATGCGTCTGGACAACATGGTGACCTACCAGACGCCGACCGCAGCGGGCTTCACCGGCTATCTGCAGTACTCCTTTGCCAATGACACCTTAAGCGACGACGATGACTCGCGCGCCAACGAACGCCAGAGCAACCGCTATGCGGCCGCCGGCATTTCGTACCGCAACGGCCCCGTGAGCGCCGTCGTGATCTACGACACGCTGATGTACCGCCACTATGCCTCAAGCGAACAGGTCGATCCGAATGGCAACGCCAACGTCGGCGACAGCCGCGTGCTGAGCGTGGGCGGCAGCTACGACTTCGGCGTGGCGCGCGTGTCCGCCTTCGGACAGTATGTGAAAGGCGCCCGCAGCGGCTACGGCGACGGGCTGGGGAAGAGCGCCACGTTCTGGACGAACGACAAGGACAATGGCATTGGCATTGGCGAATACTTTGACGCCGACGGCTACAACCTGCATCTCGGCGTGGCGATTCCGCTGCCCTGCGGCAATCTGAAGCTTGCGAGCTACTACGGCAAGCTCGAACGCAACGACGATCCGGAAAACCTTGAGGCCACCAACCTCAACCTCGTGATCGGCCACGAATACAACTTCTCCAAGCGCACCATCATCTATTCGGGCGTTGCCTACAAGCAGCTCAAGCTCGAAAATGATGTGGAAAAGCGCGAGGAGATCAAGGCTACGCAGGTGATTGTCGGCATGCGCCACATCTTCTAATGGCTTAAGCTTCTCTTTTGAGGCTGCAAGGCTCCGGGATCCGGCTGGGTCGCGGAGCCTTTTTCCTGCCGGCTACAATTGCCGGCAGATTACGTTTTTCAAGGTGGTTCATGTCCGACACTTCCCCCCGCGTCTTTGTGCTTGTTGCAGCAGCAGGCTGCGGCAGCCGCATGCAGGCCGGCCGCCCCAAGCAGTACCTCGCGCTTGCCAACGGCCGCACCGTTTTGGAAAACACGGTGGACGCCCTGCTTGAGGCTGACGGCATCGACGGCATTTATGTGGCTGTAAGCTCCGACGACGAGACGGCCGACAATCTTGCGCTCGCAGCCGCCGTGCTGAAAACCGGAGGCAGGACGCGCGCCGAAACCGTCTATCAGACGCTTTGCAGCATTAAGGACGTGGTGCAGGACGAAGATCTCGTGCTGGTGCACGATGCGGCGCGCCCGCTCGTGGACCCGGCCGACGTCGAACGCCTCATCGACGAAACGCGCCGGGTGCGTGAGGAAAAGACTGCGAGCGGCGCGGTGCTTGCCGTTCCCGTCTGGGATACGGTCAAGCGCGTTGACGCCGCGGGGCTTCTTGTCGAAGACGTCGACCGTGAAAGCCTCATGCGCATTGCCACGCCCCAGTGCTTTGCCTGCGGAGAGCTGCGGGAGGCCCTGTCCGTGAATTTAGACGCCACCGACGAATCAAGCGCCATGCGCGATGCCGGACACACCGTGGCGGCGGTGGCCTCGTCGGCGCGAAACATCAAGCTCACCCGGCCTCAGGATCTTGAGGCCGCCAACCTTTTTCTCACACGCAATATGAAGCTGCGCATCGGCACCGGCTACGACTCACACAGACTGGTGGGCGGCCGCAAATTGATTTTGGGCGGGGTAGAAATTCCGCACACCCTGGGGCTCGACGGACACAGCGACGCCGACGCGCTGCTGCATGCCGTCACCGACGCCATTCTGGGCGCGGCGCGCCTGGGCAACATCGGGACGTTTTTCCCGGATACGGATCCCAAGTACAAGGGCGCCGACAGTGCGCTTCTTTTAAAGGAAGCCTATGAAGCGGTGCGCGAGGCCGGCTGGAGCGTTGTCAACATCGACGCGGTGGTCGTTGCGCAAAAGCCCAGGCTCAACCCCTTCGTGCCCGCCATGCAGCGGCGCATCGAGGAGGTTCTGGAACTTGAAGAAGGTTCAGTCTCCGTCAAGCCCAAGACCAACGAAAAACTCGGCTACGAGGGACGCGAAGAGGGAATCAGCACGCAGGCGGTTGTCCTGCTTCAAGGCCGGTCTTGCTAAAATCGCGGCCTCAACATCAATCACGGGAAAACAACAAGATGGCCCAATCCACCAAACGCGCCGTGCGCGCCGCCGCCGGTCAGTTCAATCAACTCACCAATGACGAACTGCGCGAGCGCGTCAAGCAGCCGCTCACCGAAAGCCAGTATGCGGCAATCCAGCGCGTCTACGCCCAGCGCGGCATGAAGATGCCCGCCGAGCACGGCGAGGTGTCGGAGGATCCGGCGCCCGGCACCCGTGTGATTTCGCTTGAGGAGTTTTCCAACGCCGATTTCGGGCTGGAGAAGAAAAAGCCCGGCATGGGGTGGCCCGAGGCCGTCGCCGTCATCGTCGGCATGATCACGTCCGTGATCTTCTATCAGCGCTCGTTTTTGACGGCGCTTCTACTGGGTCTCGGCATTGCGCTTCTGGTCTACGGCATTTTGCTTTTTGCGCGCAAGACCTGGCGCGAGCTCGGCTCGAAGACCGGCAAGATCGAGGAAGTGAACACCGGCAGGCGCCGCAAGCATTAAGCCTTCAAGCCTCTGTTTGACCGCAATGGACGGCCGCACGGTTAAAAAAACGCGGCCGTTTTTTTGGTGCGCTCTTAAAAGTATCTACGGCGCAAACGGTGCAAAGGGTTCGAGGGAAGACAGGTGAAGACCGCCTTCGGCGTCCGCCTCAAAGATGGAAAGGTGAAGCGCCGCTTCGCTGCGGCTCACGAGAGTGAGCAGCGTCGTCTCGTCGCGCAGAAACCGGACGCTGCAGGCTTTCTCTTCAGAATGACCAACATAAGGGCGTTTGACGTCGGAATGAAAGGGGAGGTTCATTTTGACCGCCGCCTCGTACATCCCGAAAAAGCGGTAAAACCGTGCGGCGGGTTCGGCATCCGACCAGTGCCGCGGATCAAAGAGCCGCGTAAAAAGCTCCTTTCGCACGCGGGCGGCATCCATCACTTCAAGGTCGATTGCAAAGGGCAGCGTCCCGACCCCCGCGCCGATCCACGTGCGGGTGTGGGAAATGGTGGTGTGGGAAAACGCCGCGTTTTCAATGTGCGGCGACCGGGGAGGGGATTCGACCACGACAGCCTGCGGCTCGTGCAGCAAGAGTTCGTGCAGCAGCACCCGCGACCAGAGGTATTCGAGCCTGCGCTTGGCGCTCAAAAAAACCGCCGCGCGGTTGAGAACGCAGGGCTGCAGGGCGTCAAGAAGCCGGGCGGAGGGCTCACGGCCGGGACGGGGCAGGAGCGCAAGGCGGATTGCGGCTTTCCGTGTTTGAGCTACAGGGGGCTTTGTGGTCACTTGAAGAATCGAAAGACCGGTCAAAAGAGGTTTCAGTGCCTCGAGTATAACAGCCAATTTATCGAAACATGAGCGTGATGTTTATTTGATCAAAAATAATAGGCCCCCTATAATCAGACACGCTCCAAAAAGCGTGCAAAACCGTATGTGTACGCGCCGCACCGTCCTTGAACCGCAGGCGCTTTCAGTACAATTTGCCTCGCTTTTTTTAGAAGAAGACCAAAGCCGGCGCGGTGCAAAACGCTGACAGTCGGCACCGTTTCCGCCGCGTGTCAACCCAGGACCCGCAACAAGGCAAAGGAGAAAAGACGATGATCCGCTACGGCGTATGGAACGGGATCAAGTACGACAACACCTCGGGAGGCAACGACGCTCCAGAGGGGCTTGATCTCAAGGCCCTGAAGAATTTCAATCCCGGCAATCCGATTGATGTGATCATCGGCAACGCGGGCTTTCTGGTTTTTGACGAGTCGGTGAGTCTGGCGGGCGTTTTGCTGCGCTACTACACCAAGGTGGCCGCCGCCTCCTGCGGACGCTGCACGCCCTGCCGCACGGGATCCCGCTTGATTGAGCTTGCTCTCAAGGACCTCGTCGAAGGGCGCGGCGACACCGTCGACTGGCACCACATCTACGAGTCGGCCGAGCAGATGATGCTCACAAGCCTCTGCGGCATCGGCCGCACGGCGCCCGCCGCCTTCGTGGGTGCCATGAAGCATTTCCGCGACCGGCTCTTTGCCAACACCGAGCCCATGCGCGGCGACATGTTCACCACGGTCACCGCCAAGTGCATCGAGGCCTGCCCCTCGCACGTGAACGTTCCCCGCTACATCGACTATGTCCGCGACGGGCATCCGGATCTTGCCGCCGGCGTTCTGCTCAATCACTATCCGCTAGTGGCCACCTGCGGGCGCGTCTGTGTGCGTCCGTGCGAAGCTGCCTGTCGGCGCGGCGAAGTCGACCAGCCCATTGCCATCCGCGACATCAAGCGCTGGGTGAGCGACAACACGGGCGTGCCGATTCACGAACTCTTCAAGGGCATGAAGCCCACGGTGGACCGCAGCAAGGCGCGCGTGGCGGTGGTGGGCGCAGGCCCCGCAGGTCTGAACTGCGCCTACCATCTGCTTCTCATGGGATATCCGGTCGACATTTTCGACAAGGACACCAAGGCGGGCGGCATGGCGCTGCGCGGCATTCCGCCCTACCGCCTGCCCAAGGGACTGCTGCAGCAGGAAACCGACGCCATCACCGAGCTGGGCGGCGTCTGGCACTACGGCAAGCGCCTCGGAAAGGACATTTCGGTCACAAGCCTCTTTGAAGAAGGGTACGCCGCGGTGTTTCTCGGCATCGGCTGCGCCGAGGGCGCCTATCTGGGGCTGCCGGGCGAGGACCGGTCGCTTGCGGGCTACCGCAACGGCATCGACTTCCTTTTAAATGTCGAAACCATCGTCTCCGACGGCCAGACGCCAACGCTGGAGGGCGACGTGGTGGTGGTGGGCTGCGGCAACGTCGCGATGGACTGCTGCCGCTCGGCGCGCCGCATCGCCACCGGCAAGGTGCACGTAGTCTACCGCCGCACTCGCAAGGAGGCTTCGGCCGATCAGGAGGAAATCGATGCGGCCATCGCCGAGGGCGTGGAATTTCATTTCCTCACCAACCCCGTGGCGATCAAAGGCGAGGACGGGCGCGTCACCGGCGTGCGTTTAACCAAGATGGAGCTGGGCGAAAAGGACGCCCGCGGACGGCGCAGCGTGCGGCCCGTGGAGGGCAGCGAATTCGATCTGCCCTGCGCCACCGTGATTGCCGCCATCGGTCAGAAGGTCGAGCGCAACGTCTTCAGCGAAGCCGACGGCGTGCTTTTAAACCGCTGGGGCACGATTTCGGTGACGCCTGCGCTTGCCACCACCCGTCCGGGCGTCTTTGCGGGCGGCGACTGCGCAACCGGCCCCACGACCTTGATCGGCGGCCTCTCACAGGGTGAAAAAGCCGCCTACTCGATTGACGAATACCTCTCGCGCGGTTCCGTGGGCTTTACGCCTCGCTCGCGCATGGGGGAAATCATCCACGACTGCAAGCTTCTTGAAGACGTCGAACCGGTGACGCCCGTGCGCACGGCCCCGCGCCAGAAGGTGCCGCACATCGCCGTGGAGGACCGCGAACGCAACTTCCGCGAGGTCGACCTCACCTTCAGCGATGAACAGGTCCGCAAGGAAGCCCAGCGCTGCATGCGCTGCTACCGCATCTACGCGGTGGTCACACCCCGTCCGATTCCGGGCAACTACAACAACAAGCTCACCGGCGGCTCGGTGTTTTGATTCAAGGAGATGCAGCCATGAAAGCCTGGATCAACAACAAGGAATTTGAATTTCAAGAGGGAGAGACCATCCTGCAGGCCGCTAAACGCCTGGGCGTCTTCATCCCGACGCTGTGCGCCTATCTGCCGCTGGACCACACGCCCGGCACCTGCCGCGTCTGCATGGTGGAGGTGACCGACGACCGCGGCCGCGGACAGATTGTGACGGCGTGCACGACGCCGCTCACCAACGGCATGCGCGTGCAGACCCGCACCAAGCGCATCCGCGAAATGCAGCGCTGGCAGGTGGCCTGGATCTTCTCCGATCATGATCAGGACTGCGCGAGCTGCTCGCGGCACGGCAACTGCGAACTGCAGGATCTGGCGCTTTACGTCGGCCTGCAGCACAACGGCTGCAACGGGCGCTTCACCGAACGCCGCGTGCTCGACTGGTCCGCCAACGGCCTCGTGATGGACGCAAACAAATGCATCCGCTGCTACCGTTGCGTGGAGGTTTGCCGCCAGGTTCAGGGCGTCTCGGCGCTTACGATGAACGACATCGGCAACAAGTGCGGCGTGGGCATCGCGGGAGGCGGCAAGTGGGCCGACAGCGCCAAGTGCGTGCAGTGCGGCCAGTGCTCGCTCGTCTGCCCGACGGGTGCGTTGGGCGAAAAGGATCAGACCGATGTGGCGCTTGACTGGTTCAACGATCCAGAGGTAAAGACCGTGGTGGCCTTTGCGCCGGCTGTGCGCGTGACCCTGGGCGACGGCTTTCAGCTGCCCGCAGGCGCCAACCTCGAAAAGCGTCTTGTGACCGCCTTGAAGCGCCTGGGCGCCGATTACGTCTGCGACATCAACTGGGCCGCCGACGTCACCATCATGGAGGAGGGCACGGAACTGCTGCATCGCTTGAACGAAGGTGGCACGCTGCCCATGATGACGAGCTGCTGCCCGGGCTGGGTCAACTTCGTCGAGAAGGTGCATCCGGACATGATCCCGCATCTTTCCTCGACCCGCTCGCCGCAGGGCATCTTCGGGTCGCTCGCCAAGACCTGGTTTGCCCGCGAGCACGGCATCGCCCCTGAGAAGTTGCGCTTCATCTCGATCATGCCCTGCACAGCCAAAAAGGATGAGGCCGCGCGCGAGCAGCTCAAAAACGAAGGCATGCCCGACACCGATCTGGTGCTCACGGTGCGCGAGTTCGCCCGCATGCTGCGCCGCCACGGCATGGATATGGGCAGGATGCCGGAAAGCGAATTCGACAGCCCCTTCATGTCGCAGAACACGGGCGCGGGCGCCATCTTCGGCGTCACGGGCGGCGTGATGGAGGCTGCGGTGCGCACGGTCTACCATGTTGTGACCGGCCGCGAACTCGGCCACGTTGTCTATGATCCCGCCCGCGGCCGCGAATGGGTGCGCGAGGGCGTCGTCGATCTCGGCGAAAAAGGCCAGGTAAAGATTGCCGTGGTCCACGGGCTCGCGAACGTCGAGAAGGTGCTTGCCGACATCCGCGAGGGCAAGTGCGACTATCAGTTCATCGAAGTGATGGCCTGCCCGGGCGGCTGCATCGACGGCGGCGGCACGATCCGCGCGAAGAACAACTACCTTGACAAGTTCGAGGCGCGCTCGAATGCGATTTACAAGATCGATGCCGAGCGTCCGATCCGTCAGAGCCACCGCAACCCCGACGTGATCCGGCTCTATGAGGAGTTCCTCGAAAAGCCGATGAGCCATCGCGCCGAGACCCTGCTGCACACGACCTACAAGGACCGCAAGAAGGCCCTGGTCAATCCCGGCATCGCCGAGATTTGGGACAAGGTGCGTCTGAGCTGATACTTCTCAACTCAGCAGGAAAAAGGGCGGTCGTCCGGTTTGAAGCCGGCAGCCGCCCTTTCCTTTTCCAGAGTAGATTAAAGCTGCTCGACGTGAATGCCGGCCGAGCGCAGGAACTTGAGGCCGGAGTCGTCGCGGTAGATCTCGTGGTAGTAGACGGCCTCGATGCCGCATTTTTGGATGAGCAGCGAGCAGTGCATGCAGGGCGAATGGGTGATGAAAATGCTCGCCCCGTGGCTTGAATAGCCGTTGTAGGCCAATTTGCTGATGGCGTTCAATTCAGCGTGCTGAACCTCGGGGCGGGTGACAAGTTTTCCGTCGACCTCATACTCGCAGCAGTTGTCGTAGCCGGTGGGCATGCCGTTCCAGCCGAAGCTGATGATCGAGTTGTTTTTGACGATGACGCAGCCCACTTTGAGCCGTTTTGCATAGCTGCGGTTGGCGGCGATCTGAGCGATCTGCATGTACATCGCATTGTCTTTTTTCACATCCATGGCGCATCATCCATTTAGTATTTTTAAAGGTAGCAACTTTAAATATACTTTTTCTATTCAAAGGCGGCCTGCATCTGGCGAAGCTCCAGAAGATCCGCGCCGAGTTCCTCGGCAACGGCTTTCCAGCCGGAAAGCGTATGCATGAATTCTAGCCGCATCGATTTGGCCTCCCGGGTGCTGACGCCAAAGTACCGGCTGAGCGACACCGCAGCGTCGCCGTCGGCCATATTGACGCCAGGCCGCAGCGGCGTCGACAAAAACCGCGCCGAGAGAATCGGCAGCTGCGCGCAGGGGGCGTACATCGGCAGAAGCTTCCAGCCAAGCTTCTCGGGCGTAAACCAGAACTGATCGAGCCGGTCGCGGTTGTTGCCGGTGAGCGTATTAAAAAGAAGGCGCGAAAAAAGCTCCCGCAGGTCTGCCGCGGGCGCCGCGCCCGAGCGGTTGATGATGTCGGCAATATCGAGATAGCTCTTGGGGCTTGGATGCAGGATCCGCTCGCGCGAGATGATGCGGCTCACCAGCGTTGCGGCCGACAGGCACAGAAGAGGGGATCCGTCTTCTGCGCGGTCAAAGCGCCTTTCCGCGTATAGCCGCGGGGCGATCATCTTGCCGTCCACAACCTTCAGCCCGCATTCCTGGGCGAGCCTGCGCGTGACAGCCGTCCAAAGGGCGGAATTGAAGGGTTCCCTTGCCGAGGCATGCCGCACAACCCATTGCGTGGAGGATTTGTCGAGCCGCACCAGACATTTGGGCGTGCTGCCGCCAAGATCGACCGCCCCAGTGAGAAGCAGCTCGACGAGCTCCTTGCTGCGGATGCTTTCCTGCGACTGCAGCCCCTCCATAGCAGAGACCAGATTTTTGACCGCTTTCGAGGTTTTGCCGGAAGGGGTGATTTCAAGGAGCGGCGGCAAAAATTCCGAATGAAATCCGTGGGTTAGGGGAAGAAGGAGGGCGGAAAACCGGCCGTTGACGTGCCCTGCACGCGTCCATATTTGGCTTGCAGCGGGTGTTGAGTCAAGCAAATCGACTTTGATGCCATTTAAATGCGCCTGCCGCAGGAGCCCCTCCACCCATTTTCCCGGCCGGTGGTCGGCGAATAAGCCGAAGACGCCCTGACGGACAGCCAGCACCGGATCCGTCTCCATGGGATCGTTGATGGGATAGAGGACGGCGTTCTTGAGCGGCAGGTCGCTGCCCAGGGGAAAGCCCAAGGCAAGCCACGACTCATCGTAGCGGAACGCCATGGCCTCTCCGGGCTTTCCCGCGTCGTTGAAGACGAGATGCCCGACGGGAACCTGTTCGTCCTTGCGGGCCCAGACGATGGGAACGACCTCAGGCATGGCTCTTTCCTGACTTGCGGATGCGTTTCGGAAGCGTCTCGGTTTCAAGAGCCATTCCCAGGGGATCGCTGCGTCCGATTTCGGAGAAGGGGGTGCCGAGGTCGAGCGCCATCAGCACGGAGGCGTAGCTTGCAATCGCCACTCCGCCATTGCCGTTTTCTATCTTGCAGAGGGTCGACATCGACACGCCGGCACGTTCGGCCAGGACGTTCTGGGGGAGGCGACGCTTCAAACGGGCCACTTTCAGATTGTGACCGAGCGCTATCAAAGATTCTTCAACTGCGAGGGATGGTCTCATAACTGTTAAATCAAATGAATAAAGCGATATAAATCATCGGATTATGATAATTATCTCACAACACGACTCAAAGGGCAATCGACGGCAAAACCCTCGTTTATTCCTTAAATTCTACGTGGTGGATATCTTTTATTTCTCGTATTCTACGATTTAGATCATATAATCATTGCAATCAGAGAAGTTAATCAAAAATGCATCCTACGTCTGACGTCAAAAATCCCGTCAATTCCTGGCTTCCCCGCGCGGTTCGAATACGGATCTTGGCCTAGTTTGTTTTTTCGATGCGAGGTAACCCTTACCTCGTCTTTTTGGTAGTGTGAAACTATCAAATGTCCATAGTCATAATAGGGATAAAAAGTTGACTCCTGCGAAGGGACATTCACCCTCCAGACGTCTCTGCTCGGCTTGTGGGTGGAATGCGTTTAAATGGCTTCAAATTTCTTCGCACGGGCATCCGCCGCTTGAAGCCCTGAAAATTGAGCCGGCGCTCCGGGCGCCATAAGGCAAAGTAAAGACGCCTCTGGCAGAATCCCTGCCACCGATAACTCAAATAAGAGAGAACGATGTTTCGCAGGACTTTCCTTTTGGGGGCTGCCGCGCTGCTTGCCGGCTGCGCCGTTTCCAAGAACCCGGCCGCTCAGGGCACGCTCAATCCCAACTACGTCAAAGGCTCGGTCAAGTCGATTGTGATGCTGCCGGTTTTAAACGCCGCAACTGCTGCCGTCTACCACCCGATGCTGCAGTCCGAACTCGCGCTCTACCTGCAGGAGAAAAACAAGTCGCTGCGCTTCATGGCAACCAATGAAGCGATGACCCGCTTGATGACAGGTGACGGGGCGCTGCAGTCAAGATCGCTTGCCTCCGACGTCTTCAATCAGAAGCCGGTTGATCCCGCAAGCCTTAAGGTGGTGCACGATCTCCTGGGCGTGGATGCCGCTGTTGTCTGCGGCTTTGTGGACGGCTCCGGAGGCACACTCGACATGCCGACCTACATCGTTGACCTACGCACCGGCGAGACGATCTGGAGCGGCGTCGCCACGGGATGGAAGAGGGCAACCGACAAGGGGCACTTCGCCGCCGGCCTCAACAAGGTGATGGAAGACGGCCTTGTGAGCCTCGCCCGTCAGCTGCCGGCTCTCTAATATAAGAACAAGGCAGTCCGGCCGACATTAGTATTTTTGAATGTTCTAACTCAAAAAATACTAAATGCAATTTGAGGGGCTACGGGTCTTTTTGGGCGCCTGCTTTCGCGTTAGACTCGTGGCCTCAATCCTTTTGATCAGCACCTATGTCCGCCCTCAAGAACATTGACCAGGAAAAGGCCGCCAAGGTTCTTTTCATCCTTTTTCTTGCCGCCGCATTGTGGGAGCAGTTTGCTCCGCATCCCGAGCCGGGCCTCACGGAATACAACCAGGCCAAGTTGGTGATGAAGTCCGATCCGTCTCCCGAGGATGAAAAGAAAGCCTGCGTGTTGTTTGCCGAGGCTGTGAAGGCCGGCAACAAGGATGCCGCGTTCGGGCTTTCGGACTGCATCGGCAAAAGCAAGGAAGGCACCGAACTGCAGCGAAACGCCATCCGGTACGCCGTGCTGACGATCGCCATGGATTCTCGCCGTGAAACGCGCAGCGCCCGCAATGAACGCGACGCGCTGGGGCTCACCACCGAACAGAAAAAGGAAGCGCTCAAGATTGACGTGGTGAAAGTGCTCTCGGGCGACGTCACAGCCGACGACTTCGCCGGACTTGCGATGCAATTCAAATAAGCGGCGGCAGCGAGCTTTTTTATTTGGAGAGCTGGAAACAAAAGCGGGGAAGCAAAACTCCGCTTTTTTCATTTTTTCATGTTTTATTCAACATAACTACTATTATGTTGAGTGAAGTTTTCTCAAAAATACCGATTTTTAAAGCGGTTTTGACCTTCGCCGGCTTTATCCGTCACCGACAGCTTCCTGTCCTCCGGCCGGCGTTGAGTGCTGAGATTGTCGGCCGCTGTTTAACACAACCGCGGGACGCCGGACTTCAGCATGCGCAGCGGCTTGTCATTGCTGCTTTCAGCGTCCCAGCCGGGCTTCGACAAGCTGATAGACAGTTCTTGCTACGTTTTCAATTCGCCGCTTGCCTTTAACAAATCAACGTCCAGCCATAAATTGTTGATTGGTGCTCCGCTTTTTCCTTCCGACCGGTCTATGCTGATCACTGCAACTTGTCTGATCCTCTCGGAGGCTTTGTCATGTACGACCTGCTGCTTCAAAACGCCCGCGTCGTCGATCCGTTGAACGGCATCGACGGCATCAACGATGTTGCCGTGGAAGACGGCAAAATTGCCGCCGTCGGCAAAAATCTGACCGGTCCGGCCAAAAAGTGCGTTGACCTTAAAGGTTATGTGCTTCAGCCGGGCATCATCGACAGCCATGTGCACCTGGGCACCATGTGGGGCTCGCCCTACGGCCAGTGGATGCTGGCTCGAAACGGCGTGACGACCTGCCTCGACATGGCCGGTCCCCTGGACGACATCCTGGACAACATTCCACAATACGGCGCCGGCATCAATGTGGCGATCCTGCAGTTTGCCTCTCCTCCCTTCACGTTCAAGACCACGACGCCGAGCAAGGAGGAAATGCGCTCGCTCATTGATGAGTCACTCGAAAACGGAGCGCTCGGCGTGAAGCTTCTGGGCGGCCACTATCCGTTGACGCCCGAGGTGTCCTCCGAACTCATCCGCACGGCGCTTGAGCGGCGCGCCTATGTCGCCTGGCACGCCGGCACCACCGCGCACGGCTCCAACATTGAAGGCATGCAGGAAGCCGTGGAAATGGCCGACGGCAATCCCCTGCATCTCGCGCACATCAACGCCTACTGCCGCGGTGCTGTGAAAAACGACATGGAGGAAGTGTCCATCGCCGTGGATCTTCTCAAAAAGAATCCGAACATCACGTGCGAGAGCTACATCTCGCCGAGAAACGGCACGCGGCTTACCTGCGGCGCCGACGGCAAAATCCAGTCGCGCGTCACGGGCAACTGCCTGCGGCACTTCGGGTTTTCCGAGGACCGCGAGGGCGTGCGTGCGGCGCTGCTGGCCCGCAAGGCGTTTGTGGTCTACGACGACAAGGAGGACGGATGCTCGGCGCTCGCCACAGGCGAGGAAGCGCTGAAGATCTGGAAGGACGCCGGCACCGATGTGGGCGGAAGCTTCAACATCAATCCGCCGCTTCCGCGCATTGCGCTTGCCCAGGCCCGCCGCGACGACGGCTCCTTCGTGGTGGACGCCATTTCCACCGACGGCGGGTGCATCCCGCGCAACGTGATCCTCGAGCAGGGCTTATCGCTTGTCAGGCTCGACGTGCTCACGCTCAGCGAATTCGTGCAGAAGACGTCGCTCAATCCCGCCCGCATCCTGCGCTTGAAGAACAAGGGCCATCTCACGATGGGCGCCGACGCCGACATCACGGTCTACGACCTGCAGCGACAGGTGCCGAAGGCGGCTTTTGTCGCCGGCCGCACGGTGATGTGGGACGGCAAGCTCAATCCTGAGTTAAAAGGCCAGGCCACACTCATCTGCACGGAACGCGGACAAAGGGCCGTTGAAGCCCGCGGCTTGAAGGCCATCGTGGTAGATCCGGGCGAGCCGGTTCAGCGCCTCAAAGCCTTCTGACGCACCCTCTTCTCATTGACCCGCCTCCTGTCGTTTTGATCTCCGGCAGGAGGCTTTTTTTCATCCACTTCGCTCCCCCTCTTTCGCCTTTATCCCGCCCTTTTTCCAACGCTCACAGACTGCCGCCAACAGTGCTGCGGCGCGGCTTGAAACAGCCGTTTTTTGCTGAAATAACGCGCTATAGGATTTTCTGAATAGCTCTATGAAATATAATAGTAGTTATGTTTAAGTGCTTGATTTTAAAGGATTTTTTGGCCGGCCGCAGATTGAGGAACTTTGAACGGCGGGAGCACGTCTCCCCTTGCCTCTTTTTCCCATATTGCGAATTTCGTGCAAGAAAACGGCACCCGTGCAAAAGGCCGCCTCGTGATAATTGACAACAGAAAAAGCATTCGAGGTGTCCCATGTCTGAGAAATCTCTTTCCCGTCGCAATCTTTTGAGCGGGTCCGCAGGACTCGCCGCCGGAGTTGTCTTGATGTCTACCATGAACCAGGCCGCAGCGGCCGCTCCCGCTGCCGGCATTGAAAAATCCTTCCCGGATTTCGCCAAGTTTTTCAAGTACTTTGATGAAGAGGAAGTGGCAAAGACCGTTGAGCCGGTGCTGGGCAAAGCCCGCCGCCACTTCGTGATCCTTGCGGCCCTGCTGGGCTGCGGGGGCAAAGAAGAATTTGAAGTACGCCTGCCGCAGGCGCTTGACGCCGGCGTCACGCCCGTTCAGGTGCGTGAAATCGTCTATCAGGCGACGGCCTATCTGGGGCTGGGCCGCGTGCGCGGCTTCTTTGACGTCATGGAGCGCGTCTTTGCCGCCCGCGGCGTGAAGCTTCCCCTGCCCGACACCACCGAGCAGAAGGACGTCGATCGCGTCGTCAAGGGTGAAGCCGCCCAGGTGGAGATCTTCGGGCCCGGCATGAAGGGCTTTGCCACGTCTGGTCCGGAGAAGACCGTGGCCGTGCGCCGCTGGCTGTCTGCGAACTGCTTTGGCGACTACTACGTGCGCTCGGGCCTCACCCTGCAGGAGCGCGAACTCGTGACTTTCTGCTATCTGGTGAGCCAGGGCGACACCACTCCGCAAGCATTAGGCCACGTCGCCGGCAACCTCAGGATGGGCAACGATGAGAAGACGCTCATTGCCGCCTGCCTGCAGCTGGTGCCGGTCGTGGGCTACCCGAGAACGCTCAATGCGCTTGCCGTGGTTGAACAGGCAGTGCACCCGAAGAAATAATTGACGGATTGCCCGTCTTTGCCGGCGCCTTGTCTTCTCCTCAGCAAAGGGCCGGCAAAGGCACGATCCGTAACACAAATCAACGTTTCCCCCTTCAAACAGAAACATCGTTTGAAAAGCTACAGGTGGTAAATTGAGCAGAGTGTGGTTGACTCACTGTCCGTGCGAGTGCGCTGACAAGCGCCCCCGCGAGGAAACAAGAAAGGAAGGTTCCATGCTTGAAGTGAAGCTGTCAGAGGAAATGCGTTCGCGGCTCGATGCGCTCAAGGATCTTGCCCTAGCGCAGTGGCGCGAAAACGGTTCCAACTTTTTTTCACCGGCAGCACTAAGCCGCCTTCATTTTCATGTGGAAACGACGCCGGATGTGTTCACCAACGCGTTTTACACACTCTCGACCGGCCTGATCCTGCAGGGCAGCAAGCGCAGCTGCACGAACGGTCAGAACGTGGAATACGGCCGCGGCACGAGCTGCACGACGGCCGCCGATGCCCCCGCCAGCTACGAAATCACGGGCGCCACCGACACCGTTCCCTTCGTGTCCATTTCCATTGAGCTTTATCCCCAGGTGCTCGCCGACCTGCTTGCCACCTGCCCGGAAATCTCCGAACGCCACAAGGGCGTGGTTGTAGGACGCACGGCGCAGGCCTTTACGGCGATGCCCGCCACGGTCGACATTGTGGAGTCCTTTGAGCGTCTTCTACGACTCGTGTACCAGTCGCCCGAGCAACTTAAGACGCGCGGCCCCATCATCGAGCGCGAGCTCTCCTATGTTTTGCTGATGAGTCCGCAGGGCGCGGCGCTCTCGCAGTTCTTCAGCCAGAACACGCCCGCCAACCGCATCAACCGGGCGATTCAGTGGATCCGCCACAACACAGGCAAACCGCTGGATATTGAGGCCCTCGCGCAGATGTGCAACATGACGCGCTCTACCTTCTACCGGCACTTCCAGACGGTGACCAAGATGACGCCGCTGCAGTACTACAAGCGCCAGTGTCTGTTTCTTGCCCAGCACCTGATGGTTGCCCGCGGCTACAGCGCGAGCCAGGCAGCCTATGAGGTGGGCTACACCAGTCCGAACCAGTTCAGCCGCGAATACAAGCGCACGTTCGGACTGCCTCCGAAACGCTCGATTGCCGAGCGCAACAATTGACTTCCTTTATTCAGCCAAGCGGCTCCTCGATCCGAAGCCTCTTGTCGTTGGTCGACGACAGGAGGCTTTTTCCTGCCATCGAGCAGCAGAAGTGATGACGCCCCTCACCCGCCGTCCTTGCTGCGGCCGGCTCCACTTCGCCCACCTCGGCGAGCATGGCGGCGGCAAAGGCGCGTGCAGGCTCCTCAAAGCGCGTGAAATCCCTGCCCTTGCGGCGCAGCCACGTCTCAAGCGCCTGGCGGCTTTTCAAGGGCTGATGCGCAAAAAGATGCAGCAGCAGATAGGCCGCCAAAACCATCTCATCAACGCGGTCTCCCGCCGCGAGCTCCTGCAGCGGACGGACCTTTTCGGGATCAACGCCGGCAAGCGTCAGAAACTTCAGCGATACCGGCAGCTTTTTGCGGTCGCAGTAGCGGTACTGGTTGCGGATGCGGTAAAGCGGCTTCGGACAGAGCTGCTCGAAATAACGGGTCTCGATCATGTGCGCCTCCCAAGTGTTAAAGAATCATTCATTGATCCTCATTATAGAGGGAGTGCACGCAGTCTTTTCCCTTAAAAATCAGCCATTTAAACGTTTGATGACAAAGGTCAGATGTTGATCTTTTGAACTTTTAAGCGTCAGAATTACCTGCAAAAAATTGATCCTCTTGACGCCCTGAACCGCGCCAGCGGCCGGCGAATTTGGAAAAGCGCGGGCGCTTCGCGTCAATATTTGTCGCAGGATCAAAGGGACGGCCGCCCTGTTCCATCCGCTGGCCGGGAGATTTCCGTTGATGGATCAATATTTGGGATTCCCGGATGCAAAAATTTGATCCGGAGAGGAAAAAGGCCGGCGCAAGCGGCCGGCCCTCACGAATGGATTGCGGCGGGCTTTGCGCCCGCAACCGTCGGCTTTACGCCGCCTTCTTCTTTTGCAGCACGGCGGCAAAGAAGCCGTCGGTGTGGTGCTTGTGCGGCAGCATCACGAAGTAGTCGCCGAAACACTCCTTCTGAAAGTCCGGAAGGACGACGCCCTGCCTGGCAAGCACGTCGGTGGCGTTTAAAAGCTCGAATTCCGGATGCGCTTCAAGGAAGGCCTGCACAACCTGCTGGTTTTCGCGCTCCAGCACCGAGCAGGTGGCGTAGACAATGCGCCCCTCAGGCTTCAAAAGCTTGGAGGCTTCCTCAAGAACGCTCTTTTGCACGGCGTTGATGCGCTCAAGCTCTTCGGGCGTCAGGCGCCACTTCAAATCCGGATTGCGGCGCAGCGTGCCGGTGCCGGTGCAGGGAGCGTCGACAAGAACGCGGTCAAACTTGCCGCGCAACCGCTTGATGCGGTTGTCCTTTTCGTCGCGGATGGCAATCGGATGGACGTTGGAAAGCCCTGCGCGGCGCATGCGCGGGGTGAGTCCGTGCAGGCGCTTTTCATTGATGTCAAAGGCGTAGAGGCGACCGGTCGACTTCATCAGAGCGCCCAATGCAAGCGTCTTGCCGCCCGCGCCAGCGCAGAAGTCGCAGACCATCTCCCCTCTTTTGGCGCCCACCAAGCGGGCAATGAGCTGACTGCCCTCGTCCTGAATGTCGATGCGGCCCTCCTGGTAGACCGACCAGCGGATGAGGCCGGGCTTCTCCTTCAAGCGGATGCCGTCGGGCGAAAACTGCATGGGTTCGGCCGCCACCTTGTGCTCGGCGAATTCGGCGAGCACGTCTTCGCGCTTGGCCTTGAGCGTGTTGACGCGCAGATCCAGGGGAGCGCTATCAAGCGAGGCCGCAAAAAGCTTCGGGGCGTCCTCGCCATACTGCTTGGTGACAAGGTCGTAGAGCCAGAAGGGCATCTCCGCGCGCACTTCGGGCGGCGCCTTTTCAAGCTTCAAGCCGAGCATGTTGAGCACGGGGCCCTTTTCCGAGCCGAGCACCGTGTCGCCCAGGCTCTCGAGACCGTATTGGAGGGCGAGCGTGAGCAGTGCCGCCGCCTTCGGGGCGCGGTCGGGCTTTACGGGCTTCATGCGCCAGCAGATTTCCGAGTAGTGGCGAAGGCCGTAGAAGATCGCCTCGGCCAGGATCGAGCGGTCGCGGCTGCCAAGCTTCGGGTTGGATTTGAAGAACGCCTTCATGAGGGCGTCGGCCGGGCCGTCAAGCTTGAGGATGACGGCAAAGGCGCGGGCAAGCTCGGAGGCGATCAAATTGGTGATGCGGACCTTGCCGGGCTCGAGTTTTTGCTGACGCACGGCGCCGGGCGCGCCCTTCACATGCCCGTGGGCGCGGTTTTCCTCGGCCTGGCGCTTTTGCGCGGCTCTCTGGCGTTCGGTGAGCTTGCGTCCGGTCTCCACGCGGCGGGTCTTCACCGGCGCAAACGGCATTTTCTTTTTCTGTTGCATGTCAAATTCTTAGCAGTCAAACACAGCGAGGCTGCGTGCGGTTTCATCGTCCATGACGGCGCGGCCGTTTTCGAGCTTCACCCTGCCGTTTGCCACAGCCTTGACGGCGCGCGGATAGAGAATGTGCTCCAGGCGAAGTCCGCGGTGCGCGAGCGTGTCGGCATCATCGCTTGGCAGCACCGGCACGACGGCCTGTCCGATGATGGCGCCGCCGTCGAGTTCCGAACTCACAAAGTGCACCGTGCAGCCGTGCACGCGCACGCCCGCCTGCAGCGCCCGGTTGTGGGTGTCCAGGCCCTTGAAAAGCGGCAGCAGCGCCGGATGAATGTTGAGGATCTTTCCCGCGTAATGGTCGACAAAAAGAGGCGTGAGCACGCGCATGAAGCCCGCCAGCACCACAACGTCGGGATGATGCTTGTCGAGAACCTCGATCATGGCCCGTTCAAACGCTTCGCGCGACTCGTAAGCCTTGTGATCGACCACGGCGGTTTCAATGCCCATTTCACGGGCGCGCTCCAGACCCGCCGCATCGGGGCGGTTGGAGAGGACAAGCGAGATGCGGATGCCTTCGGCGGCCCAGTTCTCGCGCTCGCAGGCCTGCGCAATGGCAACGAAATTCGAGCCGCGGCCCGAAATCAATACGACGATGTTCTTCATGTGGGTGGATGGATTCTGGATGGTGGGTGCGCGGCAGAACGCCGCCTCTCTTTTCAAGTGCGGAAAAATCTTTTTCAAGCACGGCAATTGTACTTGAGAGCCGGGCTGCGCAGGA
The DNA here is from genome assembly GCA_944390145.1 of uncultured Duodenibacillus sp. GTDB lineage: Bacteria > Pseudomonadota > Gammaproteobacteria > Burkholderiales > Burkholderiaceae_F > Duodenibacillus. The sequence continues at coordinate 19,314 of CALXOY010000066.1, read as the reverse complement.
CGGCGGAAAACCTCCCTGCCCGGCCCATCCGACAGAGATGCGTAAGCGGCAGGACTTTTATGAATGATCCTGTGAGGATGGGATCAAAGACGGACGGAAGATGAAGACTGCGGCTCAATCGTCGTCATCATCGTCATTATCATCGTCATCGCGGCGGCGCCTGGATCGCCGGCGGTCGTCGTCATCATCATCCCAGTCATCGTCGTCATCGTCATCTCTTCTGCGGCGGCTGCGTCGACGATCATCATCGTCGTCATCGTCCCAGTCGTCATCATCCTCAGCGCGGGCGGCCTGCAAAGGCATCAGGAGGGCGGCAGCCAGTAAAAGCAGTTGTCGTCTGTCCATGTCGGTGTCCTTTATCAAACGTGAATCGAGCCGTGCGGATGCACACTGTTGATCGTAACAGCCGAATATGACAATCCATCTGAATGATGCGGGCGGACGCCCCATTGGTTTTGACGAGGCCGGGCGCAGACACCCTATAATGCAAAGCTTGCAGAAAACGGCCGGGAGAGACACTCTTCCCGGATTTTCCACCTCCAATACATTTTTAACCGGCATGTTGATTTTCCGCGGAATCCCCGGCCCCCGTCACAAGTGCGCCAGCGCCGCCGTCATCGGCAATTTCGACGGCGTGCATCTCGGCCATCAAGCGCTCATCCGCGCCATGATGCAGACCGCGCGCGCACGCAATCTCGCCGGCACCGTCATCACCTTTGAGCCGCATCCGCGTGAACTTTTCGGCGCAACGCCGCACGCACGCATCTGCACGCTGCGCGACAAGATGCTCGCCTTTGCCGACTGCGGGGTGGACCGCGTCTGCATCATGCCCTTTCACCCGCGCTTTGCGGCCCTGTCTCCAGAAGCGTTTGCCCGCGACATCCTTGCCCGAGGCATCGACTGCCGTTGGGTGACCGTGGGAAACAACTTTCACTTCGGCGCCAAGGGCGCGGGGAATTTTCAGGCGCTTAAAGCCTTCGGTGAAAAGTACGGCTTTGAGGCCGTCTCCACCCCTCTTGTCTATCAAGACGACTTCAGAGTGTCGAGTTCGCGCATTCGTGAGGCGATGGCGTTAGGCAATCTCAATGAAGTGGAGAAAATGCTCGGCCGCCCCTACTGCGTCACCGGACGCGTCATTCACGGGGCTCAGCTCGGCCGCACGCTGGGTTTCCCGACGCTCAACATCGCCATGGTGCCGCCCGGATCCAAGGCGGTCTGCGCACTGCACGGCGTCTTTGTCGTGGAAGTGACGGGGCTTGACGGCGACAAGGTTTTCGGAGGCGTGGCAAGTCTGGGCTATAAGCCCACCGTGACCACGCAAAAGCGGTGGCTCCTGGAAACCAATGTCTTTGACTACAGCGGCAACGCCTACGGCCGCATCGTTCAGGTCCGCTTTATCGAGAAGCTGCGCGACGAAAAGAAGTTTCCGGGGCTGGAGGCGCTCACCCAGGCAATCACGCAGGACGCCCGGACTGCGCGCGAAATCCTCGCCAACCGTGCGCGGTGAGCGCGCAGGCATCCATCTCCCCTCTTTCCTTTTTTCCTCCCGCCAGCAAAAAAACGCCCCGGAAAACCGAAGTTCCCCGGGACGCATCAGCTGAATCAATCAGATTGTGGGTCTGCTTCTAGCCGAAGAAGATCTGGTTGCAGACAAGCGTTGTGATCATGCCGATCACCATGGGAATCCAAGTGCGGCGCACAATTGCCATCGGAGAGACGCCTGCGGCGCCCGCCACGGCAATGATGACGCCCGCAACCGGTCTCATGGCGCGGATCATGCCGCTTGCAAACTGCATCGGCGTCACGAGCGCTTCAACCGACCCGCCAAAGCCCGCCGCCACGTCGGGCGCAAGCGATGCAAAGGAGGAATAAGCGCCCACGCCGGAACCCGTAAGGAACGTCACGAGCGAAACGATCGCGGTAAGCAGCACCGTCATCATGCCCATGCCGGCGCCGACGCCGTTGGCCGAGTTGATGATGACGTCAATGAGGCCGGAGGTCTTGAGGCCGGTTGCAAAGAACTCGGCGCAGATGATGAGGCCCACGATGCCGGTGAACATCTTGCCCATGCTCTGGAACATTGCCATGGCGTCCTTGAAGATCTTCTTGATGTCGCGCAGACGGATGATTTCCACAATCACCACAAAGATCCAGACCATGAAAAGCGATGCGACGGTGTCAAGCTTGATCGACGAGAAAACGAGCTTGGAGAAGACGATCAGAAGTGCAATCGGCAGCACCGGGAATATGGCGTACCACTTGGGCACGGTCGGAGCCTCCACCTTCTTCATCTCCACAACGTCGGCGATCTGGTCATCACCCTTCTTGTCGTAGTAGCGCTGCACGAAGTAGTGGGCGACGGCGGCCACGATGAGCGTGGGCACGGCAAGCGGCAGCTGGTACTGCACGAGGTAAATGATGGGGTCAAGGTTTGCGACCTTGGCGGCAAGGCTTGCCGTTCCGGCTGTCGGCGCAAAGGTCATGCCGGCCGAGGTGCCGATCACGGCCGCTGCCGCCGCGGCGGAAACGCCCACAGCTTTGAGAATCGGGAAAAGCGCCACGAGAAGCAGCATCGCCAGACCCGCGGCCGACGGCACCACGATCACAAGCAGCTGCCCCACGATGTAGCCGAAGGCAAGCACAAGGTACGGAGCCTTCAATGCGGCAAGGGGCTTCACGGCGACATCCACGAGCGCCTTGGCCGCACCGATCCTGTCCATGTAGGCCGCAAAGCCGCCAGCGGTCATGATGAGAAAGCCGATGCCGGAACTCTGCTTTGTGGCAATCGACTTCAGGGTCGAGAAGATGTCAAAGAGCCAGAAGCCGGAAGGCTTGACGCCCTTGGGAAGGAACCCTGCGCCCGCGATTGCCACGCAGATCAAAATGGCAAGACCCGCAAAGAGCAGAACCATGTGCGTCTGGTAGCGCTTGATGAGCGCCCAGCCGGCGATCACCGTCACGATCACGGCAATCAGAGGTAGAACCGAAGACATAGTGTTATCTCCTTTGTTGTGTATTTATGCGAGATGGCGGGCAAAGGCGGCCTCCAGGACCTCGATTGCCTGATCAACCTTCATGCGCAGGGCTTGGGTTTTGTCCTGCTCCTTCTTGTGTTCTGCGGCAAAACCCTTGAGCATCGCGTCAACTTCTGCGGGAGCCGCGCTGCCGGCGGTCTTGCGGTTGGCGATGATCCTGCGGGGGTCGAGCGCGTCGAGAAATTCAGCCTCCGTCATCGGCAGCTCGGTGGGGCCTTCCGGATACTCCTCGGCAATCTCCTCCTTGTAGATGCGCTGCATCTGCTCGTAGGGAAAGCTTTTGGGCAGAACGTTGTTTGCGCGCGCCCAGGAGACCATGCGGCTTGCGACATGGTGGCCGATGCGAAACGGCAGGCCGTGGTCGCGCATGAGGCGGTCGGCGATTTCCTGGGAAGCCGTCCAGTCGCTGTTGAGCTCTTCGAGCGCACGTTCGGGGTTGATGCGAAGGGCGTTGAGCACCTTGAGAAAGCGCTCGAGCATGGCAATGGCGGTTTTCGTCATGCGGCTGTTCTTTTCAACGCTCTTGCCGTCGACCATGCCGGGCACGAGGTTGTGCACGCGGGTGTAGACGGCGGCCATTTCGCTCACCACGTCGCTTGCGTCGCCGCGGCAGTTGTTCATGAGACCCGGATTGCGCTTTTGCGGCATGGCCGAAGACACGTAGGTGTTTTCGCCGCCTTCCTGAAGAATGATCCAGGGGCGGCTTTGTGCGTACTGCACCATGATGTCGTTGATCATGGAGCCGGCATGCACGCCGATTGAGGCGGCAATGGCCGAGACCTCCAGAGCGAAGTCCACAGGCGTCTCGCACGTGCAGTCAAAGGCGTTGATGCGCGGCCGGTCAAAGCCTAGGAGCTCTGCCATCCGGCTGCGGTTCAGGGGCCAGCCGGTGCCGTTTAGGACGGTGGCGCCCATCGGACATTCGTTGTAGCGGCAAAGGCACTCATTCAAGCGCTCGCGGTCGCGCAGGAAGGCAGCCGTACAGCCCAGCAGATAGTGGGCATAGCTGTTGGGCTGGGCCGCAACGCCGTTCGTGTAATTGGGCACCACCGTGTCGCGGTGGGCGTCGGCCAACGCCAGAAGCTTTTCGATCACGGCGTCGAGCGCACCGCAAAGGGCCATCGTCTGCTCGCGCAGGATCGCCACGCGCATGGTCGAAAGAATGTCCTGGCTTGAGCGGCCCGCGTGCAAGATCGTCACCTCGGGACCCGTTGCGGCAATGAGCAGCGGCTCATAGGCGATGTACTTCTTCACGCGCTTGGCCGGATCCGCTTCGGCTTCCTTTTCCACCGCCACAATGCCACGGGCGGCAAGTCTTGCGGTGGCAGCATCGAGCAGCTTCTCCTCGCTGTTGGAAACGACGCTTGCCTTGTTGATTTCAGAAATCCAATAAAACTCGTCGTGCTTCACTTTCTCACTCCCCCAAAGGGTCCAATTGGAAAATTTTCTTCAGTATCAACTTTCAAGTCCGCGAGAACAAACGCAGTTGCGCAAACTTAGTTTGCGAAATACGCAAACAATGCCAGAATGTGACTGCGGCATGATCCCGGTAAAAGGAGGATGCAGAATGAGCAAACTCGACGATTTGACGGCCTGGCGCTATCTGATTGCCTTTGCCAAAACAGGAACATTTCTGGGCGCAGCCGACATGCTGCAGGTGGACGTCTCCAACATCTCGCGCGGCATCACGGCGCTTGAAAAAGCGCTTGGGTGCGATCTGGTGCGGCGCAATTCCCGCCCGATGGAGCTCTCGGAAACCGGACAGATGGTGGTCAAGCGCATGTCCCAGATCCTGCGGGCGCACGACTCGCTCATGCAGAAAATCATCGACGACAACAGCGCGCTCACCGGCAACATCCGGCTCTCCTCGGCCCCGGGCTTTGCCTCGCGGCGCCTGACGCCGCTTTTGCAGCGGTTTCACGCCATCCATCCGGACATCACCGTGGAGATTCTGGGCGGCCTCAAGCCCGCAGATGTTCAGAAAGGACTGTGCGACGTCGCCACCATCACGGGCGAGCCGACGCTGCCGGGCCTCTGCTACATGAGCCGCGGCCGCAACGTTTATCTTCCGGTGGCAAGCCCGGGCTACATTCAAAAGCACGGCATGCCGATTGACCCCGTCAATCTCCGTCAGCACACGGGTCTTGTCTACAACGGCCCGGTGCGCGAAGAAACGAAGGTGCTCTGCAGAGGTGATCGAACAGAACCGGTCACGTTTGCCTCCTGCATCCGCTCCACCGACATCCTCGCCATCCGCAATGCTCTCTTAGAAGGCATGGGCGTAGCAGTCGACATGCCGCTCGTGCAGATCTATGAAGACCTCCTTGAAGGGCGGCTTGTCGCAATCCTCCCCGGGTGGTTTCATCCGCCCGTGGAGTGCTTCATCGTCGCGAGCCACGAGGCCTGGCACATGAAGCGCGTGCGCATCTTCCTTGAGTGGTACGCGAGGGAGATGCAAAAGCTCTTTAACTCCTACGAAGCACAGGTGTCCGACGTGGTGGGCCTGCCCAAGGACAACTGCAGGTACGACCGCAGCAGGCTCTACCGCACGTAAAGCCACTGTCTTCGAAAGGCCCGGTTTGCTCAAGACGCAAAATGAGATTGCTCAAACTCCATTGTTTGACCTGCATCCCGTTTTCTAAGCTCGTCACGCTCCCAAACGAAACCACAAGGAGATGCAAATGTTTCGAGCAAAGAAAATTGCGCTGGCAGCGGCTCTGGCTGCGGGCGCCATGAGTGCAGCGCAAGCCGCAGACGTCGAGGTGTTCGGGCGTTTTGACACGGGCATGCTTTACACAATCAACAGCGGCGACTCCAAGGACAACCTGCAGATGACATCCGGTCACACGACGGGCAGCCGCTGGGGCATCCAGGCAACGGAAAAGCTCAACGCCGACTGGACGCTTAAGGCGCACCTTGAGTCCGGCATCGAGTCCGACACCGGCGAGTTGTCCAGTTCCGGCCGCATCTTCGGTCGACAGATGACGCTCGCTTTAAAAAGCAGCTCCTTTGGCGAGATCGCCTTCGGGCGTTCCGGCAAACCACTGTCGGGATCGGATCAGTTCACACGCATTCGTTCGTTTACGCCCTTCGGCGTGACCTATGGAGACGCCGGTCTGCTTTTTTACGGCAAGGGAGGACGCATTGACAACGCGGTGTTTTATCAATCGCCGAAATTTGCAGGCTTCACCGTGCTCGCCGCAGCTTCGGTCAACACGGACAAGGATGAGGCTCAGGAGTGGACGGACAACACCCGTTTCTGGGGAGGCTCCGTGGACTGGCAGGGCGAAAATCTCGGTCTGATGATCGGCGCCGAACAAATTGTGGTGGATGCCGACACCAAAGCCGACGGAGAAGACAATCCCACCACGCTCTATCTCGGCGCCTACTACAAAATCGGCGGCTCCAAGATCATGGCCGGATACCAGCGCGGCTGGAATCTGAACCGCATCGGCTGTCTGCAAAGCGTGAAGTTCAACGGCAAAAGCGCCTCGGTGAAGAATTTTGACGCCGACTTCTTCCTGCTCGGCGCACAAATTCCCGCGGGAAAAGGCCTTGTTCGCTTGAGCGCCATCTATATGAATGGTGAAAACAGCGAGGAACTTGGAACGGGACTCGGCCGCGACGCAAGCTACTGGTCGCTTGGTGCGGGCTACACCTACCCGCTGAGCAAGAGAACGAGTCTTTACGGCGTGGTGGCGCACCTGCATGGTGAGGACGCCATCGACAAGGGCAACGATGCTTCCAATGGAGACGGCGACCTGACCCGCTATCAGATGGCCGTCGGCATCGTTCACAAGTTCTGATTTTCTCCTTTGGACAAGCAACATGAAAACAGTCATCAAAAAGGTTTTGTGTCTGGCGGCAGGATTTCTCGCGATGGGCCCGGCCATGGCGCTCGACAACACGGTCAAGCCGGCCGTGACGCAGCCGCTTGCCCCTTCTCCGAAAGTCGCGCTGCTGATCGGCAACTCCTACTCGTTTTATAACTGCGGCGTACATACATATCTGCGCGGTCTGATGAAGGCCGGCACTCCGAAGGAAAACATGAAGACGCGGCTGCTGACAATCAGCTCGGGCGCCCTTTCCTTTCACGATGTCGCCTACTATCTCCAGCCGCACGAGCAGGATCCCTACGCCAAAGTCAAAGACGGCAAGCTCGTCAAACCCATGTTCGATGTTGTGATGCTGCAGGGTCATTCGGCGGCGGCCACGTCTGCAAAACGGCTCCCCTACTTTGAAAAGTACGCTGCAGCGCACGCCGAGACCATCCGCAAGGCCGGGAGCACGCCGCTGCTCATCATGACCTGGACCAAACAGGACAAGCCCGACGACATTCAAAAGCTTGCCGACAACACCATCCGCATCGGCAACGAAGCCGGGATGATGGTGGTGCCCGTGGGACTCGCTTTTGCCGAGGTGCGCAAAACCAGGCCCGATCTGGTGATGTACATGCCCGACAAGAGCCATCCTTCTGCCGCCGGCAGCTACCTCTATGGTGCGGTGCTTTACGCGACGCTCTTTCATCGCACCCCTGCCGACATCAACTATCTTGGCGAATGCGAGAAACCGCTTGATGCACAAACGGCAAGGTTCTTGAGAGAGACCGCCTGGCAGACGGTCAAGGATTTCTACGGCTGGTAGAGACTGCAATCCACATTCCCCCCCCCCCATGGGCGACATGCACATGCCGGCATGCCGCCCTTTTGGCGCTTTTAACCTCCCTTTCCTACGAATCCTTCCTTATGGAAATGTTCTTAGTTCCGCCGTAAACTACGAGCTCGCTTGCGCGCGCCTTCCGCCAGGAAGAGCTGCAGTTCGCGCATGCTTTCAAAAATTCAATTCCTTTCAATCTTTCAGAAGAGCCCGAGGGGGCCTGGAGACTGACACATGGCAAAAGCCGACAAAGCCGCAAATACGGCGAAATACCCGCTCAACCTTCCCGACACACCCTTTCCGATGCGCGGCGACCTGCCCAAGCGCGAACCCGGCTGGGTTGCCGATTGGGAAAAGCGCGGCGTTTATCAATTGATCCGCAACGCATGCAAGGGACGCCGCAACCGCTTCGTTCTGCACTACGGACCGCCCTATGCAAACGGTGAAATTCACCTCGGCCACGCCTTGAACAAGATTCTCAAGGACATCGTCAATAAGACGAAGCTCTTTGAGGGCTACGACGTCCCCTACGTGCCGGGCTGGGATTGCCACGGCATGCCCATCGAAATCCAGATTGAAAAGAAGTACGGCAAGGGACTGGAAAAGACCGATCTGATGGCCAAGGCCCGCGCCTATGCGACCGAACAGGTGGCAAAGCAGATGGCGGGCTTCAAGCGCCTGGGCGTCATCGCCGACTGGGAGAACCCCTATCTCACGATGCGCCATCAGACCGAAGCCGACGAAATCCGCACGCTTGCCCGCATCATGAAAAAGGGCTACGTCTACCGCGGCTTGAAGCCCGTGAACTGGTGCTTTGACTGCTGCTCGGCTCTGGCTGAAGCCGAAGTCGAATACGCCGACCGCGAAAGCTACGCCATCGACGTCGCCTTCGAGCTCTCAGAAGAAGACAAGCCCAAGGTCGAGCAGCTCATGGGCGTGAAGCTCGACAAACCCTGCTACACCGTGATCTGGACCACGACCCCGTGGACGATTCCGGCCAACCAGGCCATCAACATGCACCCGGATCTCTCCTACGCGCTTGTTGACTGCGGCGACCGCTATCTGATCCTCGGCGCCAATCTTGTGGAGGACTGCCTGAAGCGCTACGGCTTTGAGGGCCATACCGTTGCCGAAACCAGCGGCCGCAATCTCGACCACATCCGCTTCATGCACCCGTTTAGCAAGTTAAACGACGGCTACAAGCGCTTCTCGCCCGTTTATCTCGGCGACTACGTGGAGGCCACCAGCGGCACGGGCGTGGTGCACTCGGCTCCGGCCTACGGCGTCGACGACTTCGTCTCCTGCAAAGCGAACGGCATGACCAACGACCAGATTCGCAATCCGGTCATGGGCAACGGCGTCTACGCCGACTGGCTGCCGCTTTTTGCCGGCATGAACATCTGGAAGGCGCAGCCCAAGATCGTCGACGCGATGCGCGTGGCGGGCGTGCTGCTGCACTGCGAAATGATCCAGCACAGCTACATGCACTGCTGGCGCCACAAGACGCCCCTGATCTACCGTGCCACCGCACAGTGGTTCATCCGCATGGACGAGCCCGCGGAGGATACGCGCGGCGTGCTGGGCACGGAAAGCGAAAAGAGTCTGCGCGAGATTGCGCTTGCGGGCGTTGACGCCACGCGCTTTACGCCGAGCTGGGGCTACAACCGACTGCACGCGATGATCGCCAACCGTCCCGACTGGTGCATCTCGCGCCAGAGAAGCTGGGGCGTGCCGCTGCCCTTCTTCATGCACAAGGAAACGGGCGAGCTGCATCCGCGCACGCTCGAAATCATGGAGGAAGTCGCCAAGCGCGTGGAAAAAGAAGGCATTGAAGCCTGGGCGCGCGCCAAGGCCGAGGACTTCATGCCCGCCGAAGAGGCCGCACAGTACGACAAGACCACCGACATCCTCGACGTGTGGTTTGATTCGGGCTCCACGTATGAGACCGTGATGAACGGCTCGCACAAGGATGTCTACAACAGCACGCCGCACTGCGACCTTTATCTGGAGGGCAGCGACCAGCACCGCGGATGGTTCCACTCCTCGCTTCTGACGAGTTCGATTCTCTACGGCCGTCCCCCGTACGACCAGCTGCTCACCCACGGCTTTGTCGTGGACGAACAGGGCCGCAAGATGTCGAAGTCGGTCGGCAACACAATCTCGCCCAAGGAGATCTACGACAAGTACGGTGCGGAAATCTGCCGCCTGTGGGTGGCGCAGACCGACTACACGGGCGACCTGCGCATCGGCCCGACCATCATCAAGGGCGTGGTCGACAGCTACCGCCGCATCCGCAACACGCTGCGCTTCCTGCTTGCCAACACGAACGGCTTTGACATCACCAAAGACGCCGTGCCGCTCAAGGACATGCTCGAGCTTGACCGCTGGGCGCTTGCCCGCGTCGCGCAGCTGCAAAAGCAGGTGATCGAAGCCAACGACGCCTACAGCTTCCAGCAGACGGCGTCGCTGCTGCTTGGATTTGCCACGGATGATCTCGGCAGCTTCTACCTTGATGTGCTCAAGGACCGCCTCTACACGACGAAGGCCGACGGACTGCCGCGCCGCAGCGCCCAGACCGCGCTCTGGCACATCACAGCCGCCTACCTGCGCCTGATGGCCCCGTTCCTCTCCTTTACGGCCGAGGAAGCCTTCGCGATCTTCAGCCCGAACGAGTCCGGCACGATCTTCACCGAGCTTTATCACGAGATTCCGCAGCCTGCGGACGCCGAAGAGCTTCTGAAGAAGTGGTCGACGATCCGCGCCGTGCGCGCCGATGTGCTGAAGAAAATCGAAGAGCTGCGCATGCAAAGCCTCGTGGGCTCGAGCCTGCAGGCCGAGTGCAAGATTGCGGCTTCGGGCGAAGTCTATGAGGCGCTTGCAAGCCTTGGCGCCGAACTCAAGTTCGTGATGATGACCTCCCTTGCGGTTCTCGAAAAGAGCGAAGGCGAGACCGAAATCACGGTTCGGCCCACGGCTCAAAAGAAGTGCTGCCGCTGCTGGCACTACATGCCCGACGTCGGCGCCAACGCCGAGCATCCGGATCTGTGCGGACGGTGCCTTACCAACCTCTTTGGCGCGGGTGAGCTGCGCACCAAGGCCTGATCTTGAACGCATCTAAGCTTGCCGCACCCCGGGGGCGCTCCCCGGGGCGCTTCGTCCTCTGGCTGGTGATCGCGGCTTTTCTGCTCGCGCTCGACCAGTTCACCAAGTCGGCCGTCATCGATGCGATTGCCTACGGGGCATTCATTCCGGTGACGCCCTTTTTCAACCTCTGCCACGTGCGCAACACGGGAGCGGCCTTTTCGTTTCTCGGTGAAGCGGGCGGCTGGCAGCTAATCTTCTTTGCGGGCATCGCGCTCGTGGTGGTCTGCGCGTGCGTCTTTTTCCTCTGGCGCAACGTTCGTCGGCCGCTTTTTGCCCTTTCGATGGCGCTTGTCATATCCGGCGCCCTCGGAAACCTCTGGGACCGCGTGATGCTGGGCTATGTGACGGACTTTCTGGACTTTCACGCCTTCGGCTGGCACTGGCCCGCCTTCAACGTCGCCGACATCTGCATCTGTGTGGGTGCGGCGCTGTTGGTCCTTGACGAATTCCGCCGCAGCTAAAGCGCAAATCAGACACAAAAACGCCGGGGTGTGTTGTGCATCCCGGCATTTTTGTGTCTTAAACAAGTTCGTAGGAGCTCGCCTGATTCGGCAGATTCAAGAGCGGCAGCACGCGCTCGAGCAGCACCCCCTCCCTGCTGTCCAGGCGGTAGCCGAAGGTGGCGCGGATTCCTTGCAAAATGAACTGCGCGGCGCGGTCAAGCGCGATCGGAAGACTGTCACCCTGCAGAAGGCTTCCCGTGATGACGCTCGTGAAGCTGTCGCCGGTGCCGGGATAGTGCGCCGGCAGATAGGGGCAGGTCACCTTCCAGGTGCGCTGATCGGACTTGCTCTGGGCAATGACCGAGGTGAGCCCCGCTCTTCCCGGCACCGGAGCCCCGGTGATGATCACCGTGTCGGGGCCGACCGCGGCAAGCCCTTGAATAAGATCCTTGAGTTCGTCGTTGCTGCACTCGGCCCTGTAGGGGCGGCCCAGGAGCGCAAAGGCTTCGGTGAGGTTCGGGGTGAGGACGTCAGCGACCGCCGCAAGGCGCCGCATCTGCTCGACCATCTCTTCGGTCATCTTGCTGTAGAGCCTGCCGTTGTCGCCCAGGACGGGATCGACCACCACGAGCGTGTCGGGGGTGCGAAAGCGCGCGATCAGGTCGCAGACGATTTTAATCTGCCGGGGCGAGCCCAAATACCCCGTGTAAATGGCGCTGAACTGCACTCCGAGCTTTTCCCACTGATCGATGATGGCGGGCATTTCGTCGGTGAGGTCCCGGAAGGTGAAGTCAGGATACTGGGAGTGGTTGGATAAAATCGCCGTCGGCAGCGGACAGACGTTAAAGCCCATGGTCGAGAGAATCGGTATGACGGCCATCAGCGACGTCCGGCCGACGCCGGAGAGGTCGTGCACGGCGGCGATGCGCCGGACGTTCGGTGTGATGTGCATGAAAATTCAAACCTGGTTTGAGTCGGTGACACGGCCGTGTAGGTTAGCACTTTTTGCACCGGCTTCAACCCAATGCCGGCGGCTTTTCACCGCAGACACCGCACATTGCTAAACTCAGCGCACATTTGCAAACCTTTTGGAGCATGAACATGTTTGAAATCGGTCAGGTTGTCGCGGGCGTGCACGGCGCCTCCACCCGCGGCGAATTCAATCTGGAAAACCTGCGCGGACGCTGGGTGGTGTTTTACTTCTATCCGAAGGACAACACCTCGGGCTGCACGCTGGAGGCGCGCGATTTCACCGCTGCGCTGCCCCGCTTTGAGGAATTAAATGCCGTCGTCGTAGGCGTCTCGCGCGACTCGGTGAAAAGCCACGAAGGCTTTTGCGCGCGCCAGGAACTGGGCATTGAGCTTGTGAGCGACAAGTCCGAGGAACTGTGCACGCTCTTTGACGTGATCAAGCCCAAGGTGATGTACGGCAAGCCCTGCCGGGGCATCGTGCGCTCGACCTTTTTGATCGACCCCGAGGGCAAACTTGCCTTTGAGTGGCGCGGCGTGAAGGTGCCCGGGCACGTCGAGGCGGTGCTTGAAAAAATCCGCGAACTCGCAGGGCGCTAAACTCGTCTCATCCCATCGTTAAAGCGGCGAAATCATGACCGGCTTGTTTCCACATCTTTCGGGCAAATCCATCACCCTTGCCGTCACGGGCGGCATTGCGGCCTACAAGGCCTGCGAACTCGTGCGGCTTTTGGTGAAGTCGGGCGCGTCGGTGCGCGTGTGCATGACGCAGGCCGCCACACGCTTTGTGGGGCCGCTCACCTTTGAGGCGCTCTCCGGCCGCTCCGTGGTGACCGAAGCCTTTGAAGGCGCGATGCAGCATCTTGCTCTCACCAGAAACTGCGACCTTTTGATTGTGGCGCCCGCCACGGCCAACATCCTTGCGAAGGCCGCCAACGGCATTGCCGACGATCTGGTGAGTTCGGTGATTGCCGCGAGCGCCGCCCCCGTTGCTTTCTGCCCTGCGATGAACACCCTCATGTGGAGCCGCAGCGCCACGCAGAGAAATGTGCGGCAGCTTGCAACTGACGGCTTTGAAGTCTGGGGGCCTGCAAGCGGCAGCCTTGCCTGCGGCGTCGAAGGTGCGGGACGCATGATCGAGCCCGTCGAAATCGCAGCGCGCGCTTCGCGCCTCGTGAGCCCCCACCCGCTTGCCGGCCGGCGCGTGGTGGTGACGGCGGGCCCCACGTATGAAGCGATCGACCCCGTGCGCGGCATCACCAACCGCAGCTCGGGGCTGCAGGGCTATGCAGTGGCGCAGGCCGCCTTTGAAGCGGGCGCCAACGTGACGCTCATCACGGGCCCCACGGCGCTTGCCGTCCCCTTCGGCGTGGAATCGCAGCATGTGCTTTCAGCCGTGGAAATGCGCGACGCCGTCATAGCCGCGCTGCCGGAAGCCGACATTTTCATCAGCGTGGCGGCCGTGGCAGACTGGCGCAGCGCTGAACCCGCGGCAAACAAGATCAAAAAGCGCGACGGCGTCCTGCCCGCCCTGCAGCTTGTGGAAAATCCCGACATCCTGGCCGAAGCCGTCGCCCGATTCCCGGGGCTTTACTGTGCGGGCTTTGCCGCCGAGACGGAAAATGTGGTGAAAAACGCCAAAGCCAAGCTCACCGGCAAAGCCGTGCACCTCATTGTCGGCAACGACGCCGCGCGCACGATCGGATCCGACATGAACGAGGCGTATCTTGTGAGCCCCCGGGGCGTGGAAGCCACCGGCGCCTTGACCAAGCAGGCGCTTGCCGACCGCATCATCGCCTTTATCGCCAACGATTTGAGCAAAGGAGGTTTAAGCCGTGAGCCGCAGCACATTGGATGAAAAGACGCTTGAACCCCGCAACGGCGACTACATCGCCTATCTCAAGGAAATTGAAGCGGGCATCGCCCGCACCCAGGGCCTGACCATCACCGTGGAAAAGGATACGCCCGGAATGCTCACCGTCGAGCGTACGGGGAGCTCCGCCACGGCGGGCTCTCCGGGCGCCGTGCCCAAAGCCCCCGTCTCAAAGGACAAAATCCTCGTGGGCGTGGGCTCCCTCGTGGCCGGCGTGGGCGTACTGCTCATCATCGCCGGCATGAGCATCTTTTCGCTCAACCAGCTCATTCCCGTGGGGATGTTCGCCGCCTTCGGCGGACTGGTGGTGTCGCTTTCGGCCCGCAAGAGGCTCGAGCGCAAGGCCCGTGAAGAACAGAACAAGGAAGGATGAAAATACAGATGAAAATCGCACTCAAAATTCTCGATGAGCGCGTGCGCGCGCACCTGCCCCGCTACGCCACGGCGGGTTCAGCCGGGCTTGATCTGCACGCGCTTTTGGACAAGCCGCTCGTGATTCAACCGGGCGAGACGGTGCTCGTTCACACCGGCATCGCCATTCATATCGGCGACCCCCATTACGCCGCCGTCATTATTCCCAGAAGCGGAATGGGACACAAAAAGGGCATTGTGCTCGGAAATCTCGTGGGTTTGATTGATTCAGACTATCAAGGTGAATTGATGATCAGCACCTGGAACCGCGGAGCAGCCCCCTTTACGCTCGAGCCCTTTGAGCGCCTGGCGCAGCTTGTGGTGATTCCGGTGGTGCAGCCTGAGTTTGAGATCGTCTCCGACTTTGAGGCGACCGACCGCGGCACGGGCGGCTTCGGCTCCACCGGCACGAAATAAGCCAATTCAAAGCGTTGACTGCGGCGGCGCGGGTCTTGAGACTTCGCGCCGTTTTCAATGCGCGCATTTCCGGCAAGCTTTTGCGACTGCTGTGCACCGGTGTTTTGCAGGGGGCGCCTACCATACCCTCATACGTTTCCCTTTCCCTGCCGCAGTGAGGTTCTCATCATGCGTTTTTCCGCATCCCTTGTTTCGGCCGCCGTCTGTCTGGGAGTCATTTCAGGAGCTGTTATGGCTGAAACCGTCCAGATCACCATCGAGGACAAAAGCTATCCCTTCAAGGTTGCCGACAACGTCGACGCCGCCAATTTTGTGAAGCGCCTGCCGGTCACCGTGCGCTTTGAAGACTTCGGGCGCAACGAGCGCGTCGCCTATCCGAGCCCGCGCATCAACACCGTGGGCGAACCACAGGCCTTTGACATCACGCCCGGCACCGTCGCGGTCTACCGCCCGTGGGGCAACATCGCGGTCTTCCGCGTCACTTATCCCTGGGACGAGAACCTGCAGCTGCTCGGGCGCGTCGATGAGGCGACCCTCAAGGCGATCGTCGAAAGCGGCGACAAACCCGTCGTGATTTCGCGCTGATGAAAAAAAAAGCACCGGCGCCCGCAGTGAGGCTTGTCCGGTGCTTTTTTCTTGAGCGCTTTACGCTTAGAGCTTTTCAGTGAGCTCCTTGATCACGTCAAGCGCGTCCGCCTCGAGATAGTAGTCGGAGCATTCGAAGATCGGCGCTTCAGGGTCCTTGTTGACCGACACGATCACCTTGGAGTCCTTCATGCCGGCCACGTGCTGGATGGCGCCGGAAATGCCGAAGGCCATGTAGAGCTCAGGCGCAACGATTTTGCCCGTCTGGCCCACCTGCGTTTCGCTCGGCACCAGGCTCATGTCCACCACGGCGCGGGTGGAGCCCAGAGCGGCGCCCATCTTCTGCGCGAGCTTGTCAAGCGCCGCAAACCCTTCTTCGTCAAAAAGACCGCGGCCGCCCGCGACCACGCGCTTGGCGGTGAGAAGGTCGGGCCGGTCGCTCGCGGCCTCCTGCACGCTCACAAAGGAAAAGCCCCTGCTCTTCACCGTAACCGGCAATGCCTCGACGGGGGCGCTGCCGCCCTCGGCGGACGCCGCTTCAAAGGAAGTGGAGCGCACCGAAGCGACCACGGGATGCGCGGAGGTCTTCACGGTGGCAAGCACGCTGCCCGCATAGATGTAGCGCTTGAAGGTGTCGGCGCTCACCACGCCGGCGATTTCGGTCAAGGCGCTCACGCCGAGCGCTGCCGCCGCACGCGGCATCGCGGCGCGTCCGGAGGTGCCGGCTGCAAAAAGAATGTGGCTGTAGGAGCCTGCGGCCTGCGCAGCGAGCACCGCATCGCTTACGGCTTCCGGAAGGCTGTGGTCAAGCTCGGGGGCGTCGGCGACAAGCACCTTGCGCACGCCGGCGCATTTGGCGGCCTCATCGGCCGCGGCGCGGCAGCCGCAGCCCGCCACCAGCACGTCAACCTCCGAGCCCAGCTCAAACGCCGCCTTGAGCGCATTGAGCGTGGAGGACTTCAGATGAGCATTGTCGTGCTCTGCAATCACAAGAATCGACATTGTTCCTCTCCTCAGAGCACCTTGGCGGTGTTTTTCAAAACATCAATGAGTTCGTCAACCGACGAGAGCTTCACGCCGCCCGAGCGGGCAGGCGGCTCGACCACCTCGACGATGGAAAGCGACTTCTCACCAAGCTCGGCAAGATTTGCTGCCTCGAGCGCCTCCACGGGCTTTTTCCTGGCCTTCATCATGTTGGGCAGCGTCACGTAGCGGGGTTCTGCCAGACGCAGGTCGGCCGAGACGACTGCGGGCAGCGCCGCCTTCACCTTCATGAGGCCCGTGTCGGTTTCGCGCGTGCAGACGACGTCGCCGCCCTCAACCTCGAGCGCGCTCACGTTGATTGCCACCGGCATGTCAACGAGCGCCGAGAGCATCTGAGGCACCTGGCCCGCATCGTTGTCGATGGCCTGCTTGCCCATGAGAACAAGGCCGGGCTCCTCGCGCTTGACGACGGCCGCAAGAAGCTTCGCCACGGAAAGCGGCTCGAGCTTCGGATCGTCGTGCTTGATGTGAATGGCGCGGTCTGCGCCCATGGCAAGCGCCACGCGCAGGGTGTCGACCGTTTTGTCCGGTCCGATGGAAACGGCGACGACTTCGTTGGCCTTTCCCGATTCCTTAAGCCGCACGGCCTCTTCGACGGCGATTTCGTCAAAGGGGTTCATGGACATCTTGACGTTAGCCGTGTCGACGTCCGAGTGGTCGGGCAGAACGTGGACCTTTACGTTGTAGTCCACGACGCGCTTGACCGCAACAAGAATTCGCATGAATAACTCCAATAGGCAGCCGGGCGCGGACGCACAGGGCCGGCTCCGGACTTCAAACGCTTTCAATATCAGCAAACGGGCGAATTATAAGGATTGAGGCCGTGCTTTTGAGGGATGAAAAATCGCGACTTTTGCCGGTGTTTTCCTTTTGCCGGGCCCGGCGCAGTCCCGGTGCGCTCAAAAGAACGAAAAAATGTTTATTGAATTCGTACCAGCGGTCTTTGATTGTGAGAGAATGTAAGTGAAAAAGGTTTCTCAGCTGCCGCTTCCCGAAGCTTAAGCCCCGCGCGAGGCGGCGCTTATTGGAGACAGCCATGACAAACAACACGACGCCTGGTCTTCCCCACTTCAAGCAGGTCCTTCTCTGGATTGCCGTCTGGCTCGCCATTGTCGTGTTCATCCGTCTGATCGGATGGGGCGTTGGTGAAACCTGTGAATCGACCATCAACACGCTCATCTGACCGACCCTTCCTTTCTTAGTGCTTTGGCGGCCGGAGTGCAGTGGGAAAGCCGTCCTGCAGCTCGTCTCCTTTGCTTTCCAAGCGCCTCTTTTGCAACGCCTGCCTCGGGTCGCCAGCCGTTTCCGCCTGCATCCCCCTTTGTGTGTAATTCCTTTGAATGCCGTGTAGCCCTCGCATCCTGCGCGTCTTTGTGGCATATTTCGTGCACCTCACCGGCGCAAAGCTTCTGCTTTCTGGCGCCTTTCTTTGTTTTGCCGGCGGCAGGTCCGGTTGAGCCCGCTTTGATTTCAGCTTGAGCTCCCTGCTGCAGCCGGCGCGGCACCGCTTTCAACCCTTTTTCGTCATTTTTACTTTTTTTGAGGAGACCGCTTCATGCTGTCTGATATTGAAATTGCCCAGAACGCCAAACTCAAGCGCATCGACGTGCTCGCCCGTGAGTGGGGTCTGGAAGACGAGGAATTCGAGCCTTACGGCTGGGACAAGGCCAAGCTCAACTTAAAGCCCGGCCGCGAGGCAAGCGCCAAGCTCATTCTTGTGACCGCCACAAGCGGCATGCCCGCCGGCTCCGGCAAGACGACCACCTCGATTGCGCTCGCGCAGGCCTTCAACCGTCTGGGCAAGAAGGCGGTTCTCGCGCTGCGTGAACCGTCGCTGGGCCCGGTCTTCGGCATGAAGGGCGGCGCCGCGGGCGGCGGCTACAGCCAGGTGCTGCCGATGGAGTCGATCAACCTGCACTTTACGGGCGACTTCCATGCCATCACCGCCGCCAACAACCTCATTGCCGCGCTCGTGGACAATGCCCGCCATCAGCGCCAGATTGATTTGAAGGAGGTGACCTGGCGCCGCGTGTTGGACGTCAACGACCGCCAGCTGCGCAACATCGTCACCGGCCTTGGCGGCAGCGCCAACGGCACGCCGTCAGAAGCAGGCTTTGACATCACCGCCGCAAGCGAACTGATGGCGGTGCTCTGCCTTGCAACCGATCTCGACGACCTGCGCGCACGCATCGACCGCCTGGTGCTCGGCATCAAGCGCGACGGCACGCCCTTTACCTGCGCCGAACTCGGTGCGACGGGCTCCGTGATGGCGCTCATGCTCGACGCCATGAAGCCCAACCTCGTGCAAACGATCGAAGGCACGCCCGCGCTCGTGCACGGCGGCCCCTTTGCCAACATCGCCCACGGCTGCAACTCGGTGGTGGCAACGCTTGCCGCGATGAAGCTTGGCGACTACGCGATCACGGAGGCGGGCTTCGGCTCTGACCTCGGCGCCGAGAAGTTCTTTGACATCAAGTGCCGTCACGCGGGTCTGCGTCCGGCGGCCGTGGTGCTGGTGACGAGCTTGAAGGCCCTCAAGTGGCACGGCGGCCGGACGCAGACCCGCGTCCGGCGGCCGTGGTGCTGGTGACGAGCTTGAAGGCCCTCAAGTGGCACGGCGGCGTGGCGCTGGCCGACATCGGCAAGCCCAATATGGAGGCGCTGAAGGCGGGCCTCGTGAACCTTGACGCACACGTGGCCAACCTCAAGGCCTTCGGCCCCGAAATCGTTGTGAGCA
>CALXOY010000065.1 GCA_944390145.1 uncultured Duodenibacillus sp. | reverse complement strand
GGCGCCGTTGGAATCGAAAGTACCGTTGGGCGCCGGACTGCCCTGCAGGAGAAATCCGCAGGAGTCAGAACGAATAAATGCTGAAAACTGCGCGGATGGAAGATTTGGCAGCTTTTAGCAAACGGTTGAGGCACCGTCAACACCAAGGCAGGCAAATCCGCAGTTTCCGCACCGTCTGCCGGATTTGATCGAAGGCATGTGGAGTCAGCTCCACATGTCCTCCTACCACATCGCCGCAAACGGAATGGCGTAGCAGCCGCAGCCGGCCGATCGCACCTCGTGGCCGGCGTAAAGAATGATGCCGGTGCAGCGCTTTTGTCCCTGCAGTCTTTCCTTGAGCCACCGGATATGCTGAAAATCTTCGCTGTTGACGCTCTCGGATGACTTAATATCGATGAGCAGCAGCTCACCCGCCTCGTTGGTGACGACAAAGTCAATCTCGTGGCTTTTGGACCGAAAGTGCTGTAGGCGCCAGCGCGGGTGCAGCTCGATTTCCGGCATCAGCTGGTTGTATGCCAGGTCTCGACAAGCTTGCCGCCGGTGTTCTGCGCAAATCCCTGCTCGAAAACATCCTGGCCCTCGTCAATGCCAAGCAGATATGCCATGAGTCCCGAGTCGGTCATGAACATTTTCGGCGTCTTGCCCGGGCGGTCATAATCCTTGATCGTCCAGGCCGTGACGGCATCGACAAGAAACATCGCCTCTAAGGCCAAATAATATTTCTCCACCGTCGCCCAGGAGGCATTGAGCTGCAGGGAGACATTTCGCACCACCAACGGTTGGCTCGAACACGCGGCAATCAAGCCGAACATGTCCTCCACCCGGTCCATCCGCCTGCTCTTCCAGCATCCGTGCATGTCGAACTAGACCTGCTGCAGATAAGAGCGGAACCAACGGGCGCGGTCGCCGGCATTCATCTGCTGCACGGCCGGAAATCCGCCTTTCTCCGCCAGGGCGACTATCAACCTTTTGTTGCACTCATCGTCTTTGCAGCCATAGAGGATTTTTCCCATGAATAGGCTCTCCAGCAGAACCGGGGGACACCCGCGCAGCTCGGCTTCGGCAAAGGTTCTCACGCGGACAAAATTGACGCGCCCTGCCAAAGGCTCATTTGCCTGCGGCAGCTTCCTGTAGTCCGCCGATCCGGTGATGATGTACTGTCCTTTTTCTTCCGGATCCTCATCCACCCGGCATTTGATCTCCCCGATCAAGGGCGGCAGCTTCTGGATTTCATCAATGATGAGGCACGTACCGGGACGGCGCCGTACGAAAAAAAAACCGGGTCCTCGGATGCCTGCTCAAGCGTCGCACTGCTGTCAAGCGTTCGGTATTCTGCAGGCACGCCTGCATGCCGCACAAGCGTCGTTTTGCCGGACTGCCGGCATCCGGTCACACTCACAACCCGGTGAGACTGCAGCGAAGCCAGAAGCTCGCGGCGGCACCAACGATTAATCCAATCCATTTCTTATGTCCTTGCGCCAGACAAAATGCAAGGCTTTGTCCGGACAAATTCTCACTTTAGACCCAGCTGAAGGGAAAAAACTCCGGCCACAAGACTTGAAAGCTCCCGCAGCTTCTGGCTTCGGGAGCTTTCAAATTGGAAAAGACATCCGTCCGGGCAGCGTCTGCACCTTATTGCTTGAGCCGCTCGGCGATGAAAAGCTTCACCTCGTCGGCGTCGGCATCGAGCACAGTCACATGCTGCTCGCGGGCTTCAATGCCGGCATAGGAGGGCGGCACCTCGGGGTCTGCGCCGATCGCTTCACGGATCGTGGCGGCGAACTTGGCGGGCAGCGCCGTCTCAAGCGCCATCATCTTCACGCCCTCGCGCACATAGGCGCGTGCGGCGTTGACGCCGTCGGCGGTGTGCGGATCAATGATGAGCCCCTCTTTCTCAAAGATTTCCCGAATGGTGCGGATGCGCTCGGCGTGCGTGCTGCGGGCCGAAACAAAGCCGCTTGCGCGCACCTGCATCATTTCGCCCTCGTTGAGGGTAAAGCCGCCCTTTAGGGCAAGCTCCGTCCACAGCTCGCGCACGCGCTGCGCCGAGCGTCCGACGATGTCATAGATGTAGCGCTCGAAGTTGCTGGCCTTGGAAATATCCATCGAAGGCGAACTCGTCACGAAGGTGTGCTCGCGGTCGCGCACGCGGTAGACGCCCGTCTTGAAGAACTCGTCCAAAACGTCGTTTTCGTTGGTGGCCACCACGAGCTGTCCGATCGGCAGCCCCATCTGCTTGGCAATCCAGCCGGCCAGGATGTTGCCGAAGTTGCCCGAGGGCACCGCCACGTCGATTTCTTCGCCGGGCTTTTCGGTGATCTCAAGCCACCCCTTGAAGTAGTAGACGACTTGCGCCGAGACGCGGGCCCAGTTGATGGAGTTGACGGTGCCGATGTGGTAGGTCTCTTTAAAGCCCGCGTCGCGGCTGCAGGCCTTCACAATGTCCTGCGCGTCGTCAAAGGTGCCGCGCACGGCGATGTTGAAGATGTTGGGATCGTCGAGGCTGTACATCTGCGCGCGCTGAAAGGCGCTCATGCGGCCTTCGGGCGAGAGCATGAAGACGCGGATGTTTTTGCGCCCGCGCATGGCGTATTCGGCGGCCGACCCGGTGTCGCCCGAGGTGGCGCCGAGAATGTTGAGCTCGGTCTTTTTCTGCGCGAGGATGTACTCAAAAAGGGCGCCGAGGTACTGCATTGCCATGTCCTTGAAGGCAAGCGTCGGGCCGTTGGAGAGCTCGAGGATGCGGATCGCGCCCCCGTCAATGGAGCGCACGGGCGTGATGCGGCTGAAGTCTTCGCCCTGCCGCCCATTGTTGTAGACGTCTTCGCGGTAGACGCCCGCGAGCATCGTCTTGAGCGTGTCCTCATCCATGTCGGTGGCAAAAAGCCGCAGAATCTCAAAGGCAAGCTCGGCGTAGGACAGGTGCCGCCAGTCCTCGAGATCGGTTTTCGACACCTGCGGATAGATGCGCGGCATGAAAAGGCCGCCGTCGGAGGCAAGGCCCTTTAACACGATGTCGCTGTAGCCCGCCTCCTCGTCTTCTCCGCGGGTGGACTGATACGTCATGGCCAGTTTGACAACCATTTTCTTGAGCTCCGGAACAATCAGTTGAGTTCTTCCTTGCGGATCATCACCACTTTGCCGCGCGTGGCGGGCAGCGCCTCGATCGCGGCGATGGCGGCCGTCACGGCGCCTTCAACGGCCGAGTGGGTCATCACGACGATTTCGGTGTCCTTTTCGCCCACGGGGGCTTCGGGCTGCAGCACCGATTCGATGGAAATCGACTGCTCGGCAAAGATGCGCGCCACCTGCGCGAGCACGCCCGGCTCGTCGGAGACGGGAATGCGCAGGTAGTAGGAGCTCACCGTGCGGCTCATCGGCAGCCACCCGAGCGCGGTCGTCTCCTTGTTGTGTTCGGCGGGCTTTAAGGCCTTCGCGTCGCCCGCAGCCGTCATGCGCACGATGTCGACGATGTCGGCCACCACGGCCGAGGCGGTGGGCTCGGCGCCGGCTCCGCGCCCGTAAAAAAGCGTGCTGCCGACCGCGTCGCCCTTGACTACCACCGCGTTCATCACGCCTTCGACGTTGGCCAGAAGCCTGCGCATCGGCACCAGCGCCGGGTGCACGCGCAGCTCAATGCCGTTTTCGGTGCGCTTGGTGATGCCCAGCAGCTTGATGCGGTAGCCCATGTTTTCCGCGTAGCGGATGTCGACTGAGGTGAGCTTGGTGATGCCTTCGACCGTGACGGCGTCAAAGTTCACGGGGGTGCCGAATGCAAGCGCACTCAAAAGCGTGATCTTGTGTGCGGCGTCAATGCCCTCGATGTCAAAGGTGGGATCGGCTTCGGCGTAGCCAAGCGACTTGGCCTGCGAAAGCGCCTCTTCAAAGGACAGGCCCTTGTCGCGCATCGTCGAGAGGATGAAGTTGCAGGTGCCGTTGATGATGCCGGCGATCCACTCGATGCGGTTGGCGGCAAGCCCCTCGCGCAGGCTCTTGATGATGGGGATGCCGCCCGCGACCGCCGCTTCATAGGAAACGGCCACGCCCTTTGCCGAGGCCGCCGAAAAGATTTCGTTGCCGTGCAGCGCAAGCAGGGCCTTGTTGGCGGTGACCACATGTTTTCCCGCCTCAATGGCTGCCAGCACCAGGCTTTTTGCGGGTTCAATGCCGCCCATCACCTCGACCACGATGTCGATTTCGGGGTCGCGCACCAGATCCTGCCAGTCGCGCGAGAGCGTCACCCGCTCGTCGACGATGCCGCGGGCGCGGTCGATATTGCGGCAGACCACCGTCTTCACCTCGATCGGAGCGCCCGCGCGGCGCGCGAGTTCCGCCGCGTTGCGCTTTAAGACGGCATAGGTGCCGCCGCCCACGGTGCCGAGTCCGGCGATGCCGATTTTGAATGCTTGCATTGCGTGATCCTTCCTGTGTGTGTTCGCTGCGGCTTTGCGGCCGCGCTTTTTTATGCTGATTTTTTTTGCCGCGGGCAAAAATTTGCGGCGCCCAAAGCGAGCCTGGACACCGCAAGCGCGAGCCGCCCTCCTGAAGGGCTACTTCACGGGCTCGGGGCGGGGCGCATCCGGATCGATCAGGCCGTCCTTGCGGAACATGTGCTTGATGCCGTGCAGAGCCTGGCGGATGCGGTATTCGTTTTCAATGAGCGCAATGCGCACGTGATCGTCGCCGTACTCGCCAAAGCCGATGCCGGGGCTCACCGCCACCTTGGCGTCCTCGAGCAGGCGCTTGCTGAACTCAATGGAGCCCAGATGCAGGTACGGTTCGGGGATCTTCGCCCAGATGTACATCGAGGCCTTGGGGCACTCCACGGGCCAGCCGATGTCGTTTAAGCCCTTCCAGAGGATGTCGCGGCGCTTTTGATACTTGAGCCTCACTTCTTCAACGCAGCTCTGATCGCCCTCAAGCGCTTCGATGGCTGCGACCTGCAGCGGCGTGAACGTGCCGTAGTCGTGGTAGCTCTTGATGCGCGCAAGCGCATGCACGAGATCCTTGTTGCCCACCATGTAGCCCAGGCGCCAGCCGGCCATGTTGTAGGACTTCGACATGGTGAAGAACTCCACGGCGATGTCCTTGGCGCCCGGCACCTGCATGATCGAGGGCGCCTTGTAGCCGTCAAAGCAGATGTCGGCGTAGGCAAGATCGTGCACCACCCAGATGCCGTAGCGCTTGCCGAGCTCCACCACCTTGGCGAGAAATTCGAGGTCGACGCACTGCGCGGTGGGATTGGAGGGAAAGCCCAGAATCATCATCTTCGGGCGCGGCACGGTCTCCACAATGGCGCGCTCGAGTTCGGCGAGAAAATCCACGCCCGGGATCATCTTCACCGAGCGCACGTCCGCGCCCGCGATGATGGCGCCGTAGATGTGAATCGGGTACGAGGGGTTCGGCACAAGCACCGTGTCGCCGCGGTCGGTGCAGGCAAGCATCAGGTGGGCGATGCCCTCCTTGCTGCCGATGGTGACGATGGCTTCCGAATCCGGATCCAGATCGACGTCAAACTTGCGCTTGTACCAGTTGCAGATGGCCTTTCTCAGGCGCGGAATGCCCTTGGAGACCGAGTAGCCGTGGGTATTGTCGCGGCTTGCCACCTCAATCATCTTGTCGACGATGTGCTTGGGGGTGGGGCCGTCGGGGTTGCCCATCGAAAAGTCGATGATGTCTTCGCCGCGTCGGCGCGCCGCCATTTTCAGTTCGCCGGTGATGTTGAAAACGTAAGGCGGCAGGCGCTTGATGCGCGAAAAATCTGTGTTCATGGCTGGCTCCCGAGGCTTATTGTTCTATGCGCCGCCCGGACAAGGCACACATCTTTTTCCGGGCAGGCCGTTTCAAGCTGCGCCGGTGGCCGGAAGGGGCCGCCGGACGCACTTCGTTCATATTAGCAGGCGCACGCGAATCCGACTTCTGCGGCCAGCCCGAAATTTCAAAGGCCGCAGTCCCAGTCGTCGGCCAGAAGCTTGCCGGGGTTGAGAATGCCCTTGGGGTCAAGGGCCTTCTTGATGCGCCCCATGACTTCGAGCTCAAGGGGGTCTTTCAACTGCAGAAAGTGCGCACGCTTGAGCTGCCCAATGCCGTGCTCGGCCGAAATCGAGCCGTTGTGCCTGCTCACGACGCTGTAGACGGTTTCCCGGATCCCCTCCTCGTTTTCAAAGGCCAGGTTGGGCGGAATCGAGCCGATGTTGAAGTGCAGGTTGCCGTCGCCCAGGTGTCCGAAGACGGACGGATCGATCCAGTCGTAGCGCGCGTTCAGAGCGGCAAGCGCCTCGTCGACAAAGTCGGCGATGTCGCTGATTTCAATGCTCACGTCGTTGTGGAGATTCCCGCCCACATGGGCGTCGGCGCTTGGAATCGACTCGCGGATCGCCCAGAAGGCGCGGCTGTCCTTGACCGAATTCGACAGGAAAGCGTCGATCACCGTGCCGTCTTCAAAGAGCTTTTCCAGAATGCGCTCGAGCGGATTCTCACCCGGATCAAGCGAATAGCTCAGCTCCACCAGGCACCACCAGGGCGCCGAGTGAATGTCGCCCGGCAGCTTCACCGCGTCGATTTCTTGTCCGACGCGCTCGATGCACTTGGCCTGCATCAGCTCAAAGCCCGTGAGCGCGGGCCCCGCGGCGGTTTTGACCGCGGCAAGCAATTCGCAAGCCTTGTGCGGGTCGGCTACGCCCACCAGCGCCGTGTGCCGGACCGCCGGCAGCGTAAAGAGCTTGACCACGGCGCGCGTGATGACGCCGAGGGTGCCTTCGCTGGCAATGAAAAGCTGCTTTAAGTCGTAGCCCGTGTTGTCCTTTCTCAAGCCCCGCATGAGGTTGAGCACGCGCCCGTCGGAGAGCACCACCTCAAGGCCCAGTACGAGTTCGCGGGTGTTGCCGTAGCGCAGAACCGCCGTGCCGCCCGCGTTGGTGGCAATGCAGCCGCCGATGCAGGCTGTTCCTTCAGCGGCAAAGCTCAAGGGAAAAAGCCTGCCTGCGTCGTGCGCGGCCTGCTGCGCCTTTTCCAGCACAAGGCCCGCCTGCACTGTCATCGTGTCGTTGATGCAGTCGATTTTCTCAACCTTGTTCATGCGGGTGAGCGAAAGCAGAATCGCCCGCCCGTCGTCAGCCGGCGTGCCGCCGCCCACCAGGCTCGTGTTGCCCGACTGCGGCACAACGGGCGTGCCGGTGCGGTTGGCAAGCTTGAGAACCGCCGAGACCTCTTCGGTGCTTGCCGGACGCACAACCGCCAGGGGCTTACCGTGAAAGCGGTTGCTCCAGTCAACCAGATAGCCCGCCGTATCCTCCGGCGCCGTCAGGACATTGGCCTCGCCCACAATCTTTCTCAGTTCTTCAAGCATTTGCATTCCCTGTCACCCAAAATTCCTTTAAAAACAAAACCCGACGGCGTTCATTTCCCGCGTTCACACGTAGCAGCCCGACAAAAGCCCCAGGATCCGGTCGCAGCGGCTGCTTGCGCCGGCAGCCTGCAGGCCCTGCGCCTGCACGCCGCGCGGCCTGTTCTGTGCACTCGCCTTTCTCAGCCGCACGGATCCGTCTTCGTCGATGATGAATTCCACGGCGGAACTGCCGGAAGTCAATCCCAGAAAGTCTCTGATGTTCTTGGGGACGGTCACCTGTCCCTTGATCGTCAAGCGCTGGCTCATCTTTGCGTCGCTCCTGTTTAGCCGATTCGCCCACAGCGGGCAGGTTCGGCAATTCGGATTAAATCCACCTGTGTTTTTCCATTTTCAAGTTGCAAAAAAGCCGTCCGATGCATTTCGATCAGACGGCTTCTATCCGATTGGTTGCCTTCCTTGAGGCCACATCCGCTTCATTACTGAAAGCGTGTCCACCTTGCCCGGATTGAGCAGGTTGGCGCAGATCCATTGACGTGTTCTGCTTCGAAATGTTCGTTCATCTTACTCACTGGCAGGCCGCGGCACAATAAGGAAAACTGCTTATACGCTTTGGCCGAGCTGAAAAAACGCCTTCGGGCTGACAAGCCGGAAAGCGTTTTCACAGGGTTTGCGGAAGCCCGTGCGCACACGAGCTCCGTGCCTCACATCACTTCTCGGGAACGAGCTTTTCCACGCCGCCCATGTAGGGGCGCAGCGCCTCGGGCACCGTCACCGAGCCGTCGGCGTTCTGGTAATTCTCGAGCACCGCCACAAGCGTACGGCCCACGGCAAGGCCCGAGCCGTTTAGCGTGTGCACAAAGTGCGTGCGGCCTTCGGCGTCCTTGTAGCGGGCGCCCATGCGGCGGGCCTGGAAGGCTTCGCAGTTCGAGCAGGAGCTGATCTCGCGATAGGTGTTCTGCGCGGGCAGCCACACTTCGAGGTCATAGGTCTTTGCCGAGCTAAAGCCCATGTCGCCGGTGCACAGCAGCACCTTGCGGTAGGGCAGCCCGAGCTTTTTGAGCACGTTCTCGGCGCAGGCGGTGAGTTCTTCAAGATGCTCGTAGCTGTCGTCCTCGCGGGTGATGCGCACCATCTCGACCTTGTCGAACTGGTGCTGGCGGATCATGCCGCGGGTGTCGCGGCCGTAGGCTCCCGCTTCCGAGCGGAAGCACGGCGTGTGCGCCGTGATCTTGATGGGCAGGTCGCTTGACTTGAGCATCTTGCCCGAGACGCTGTTGGTGAGCGTCACTTCGGCCGTGGGAATCAGGTAGAGGATCTCGCCCTTGCCTTCCTGACCGCCCTTTTTGGCGGCAAAGAGGTCTTCTTCAAACTTCGGCAGCTGGCCCGTGCCGCGCAGCGTTTCGGCCGTCACGATGTAGGGCGTGTAGCACTCGGTGTAGCCGTGCTCGAGCGTGTGCATGTCGAGCATGAACTGGGCCAGCGCCCGGTGCATGCGGGCGACCTGCCCCTTCATGTAGCAAAAGCGTGCGCCGGAGAGCTTGGCGGCGGTGTCAAAGTCAAGCCCCAGGGGTGCGCCCACGTCGACGTGATCCTTGATCGGGAAGTCAAACGTGCGCGGCGTGCCCCAGCGGTACTGCTCGACGTTGTCGCGCTCGTCGCGGCCGACGGGAACCGATTCGTGCGGCAGGTTCGGAATGCTCATCAGGAGGTCGTTCAAGCGCTCGCGCACGCTGTCGAGCTGTGCGGACAGGGCGCTCAGCTTTTCAGGAATGGCTGCGGCCTCGGCCATGAACTGCGCCGCATCCTCGCCCTTGCTCTTGGCAACGCCGATCTGCTTGGAGAGCTGGTTGCGCAGAGCCTGCAGCTCCTCGGTCTTGGTCTGCAGCTGCTTGCGTTCGTTTTCAAGCGCGTTGAATTCTTTTTCCGGGAAATCGAAG
The DNA here is from genome assembly GCA_944390145.1 of uncultured Duodenibacillus sp. Taxonomy (GTDB): domain Bacteria; phylum Pseudomonadota; class Gammaproteobacteria; order Burkholderiales; family Burkholderiaceae_F; genus Duodenibacillus. The sequence continues at coordinate 782 of CALXOY010000065.1, read as the reverse complement.
GGACGCGTCTTTAGACGGGCGATCACTTCGGGAAGCTGCTTGCGCAGCATGTTGATATCGAGCATTTCTAACCTTTGATGCGATGGCTCAGAGCCGTAAGAGGCGCCGGAGTCCTTGCGGCAAATGCATCTGCGCTCCGGCGGCTGTTTTTTCAACCCAATTTTGATTTTGCGCCAAAGGGCGGGCGCGCGCTTTTGAGGCGCCGCTTGGCATGCCCGCGGCCCGCGTGCAAAATCAACAGGGCGCTTATTTTAGCACTGCGCCCTTTAGCGCTTGCGGCCTTTGCCCTCGCGGTGCGCGGCGTCGTTCAACGCCTTGAGCCTGGCAAGCTTCTCGCCGATTTTGATTTCCAGGCCGCGGTCCACCGGGTGGTACCACGTCCTTCCCTCCAACCCCTCGGGAAGGTAGATTTCACCGGCCGCAAAGGCGCCGGGCTCATCGTGCGCATACCGGTAGCCGTCGCCGTAGCCGAGTTCGCCCATGAGCTTGGTGGGGGCGTTTCGCAGATACATCGGCACCGGGCGCGAGCCGTCCTTGCGGATGAAGGCGCGCACTTCGTTAAAGGCCTTGTAGACGGCGTTGCTCTTGGCGGCGACGGCCAGATACACCACGGCCTGGGCAAGCGCAAGCTCCCCTTCGGGGGACCCCAGCCGCTCGTAGATGTCGGCCGCGTTGAGCGCCACCTCCATTGCGCGCGGGTCGGCAAGCGAAATGTCTTCAATGGACATGCGGATGAGGCGCCTTGCAATGTAGCGGGGGTCGCAGCCGCCGTCGAGCATGCG
>CALXOY010000064.1 GCA_944390145.1 uncultured Duodenibacillus sp. | reverse complement strand
GAAACCGGTGCCGGGCTGAAGAGCCCGCATTTGTTCGAAACCCCGTTATTTCAATGATCGGGTTGCTTAGCTCCCGGACACAAGCTCGTGTCATTCGGTGTGAACCATGGCCAACCGGGCTTTGCTGCGACCTGCATGACGCCGTGCAGCGATGAAGACCAGGCTTGCCGCCAGAAAAAGCAGCGTTCCCATCAAGGAGTACCGGGCCCCCGCCAGGCTGATGAACATGCCGCAGAGCGCCGTGCCGGCCATCGTGCCGAAATTGGCGGCGGTGAGAAAAAGGCCGTTGGCAAAGTCCGGGGCTTCGGCTGCGGCGCTCGAGATCATGTACTGCCCGACGATGTTGACAAAGCCCGCGAGCAGCCCGGCTGCCAGAATCAGAACGCCGGCGGCCGCATCCAGATCTCCGAAAAGAAACAGCAGGACGTAGACGGCAAACATGACGGCCGGCGTTGCGGCCATGTACAACGCTTTTTTCGCGGGGAAAATCTTTCCGGCAATGATGTTGCCGGCGATGTTGGCAAGACCGTAGACGAGCAGCAGGCCGCTGACGGCATCAAACGTCAGGCCCGTGACCCGGTTGAGAAAGTCCGCCGTGAAGCTGAAGAAGCCGAACATCGCGCCGTTGATGAGCGTAAAGGCGATGACAGAGTGCCAGAGTACGGGCTTGCGCAGGACGCTCAGCTGGCTCCCGTTGGAAAGCCTCCGGCTGACCGGCATGGACGGAACGCACAAAAAGGTGGCGGCGAGGACAAGGGCGTTTACCAGGGAAAAAAAGCTCATCGCCACGGCAAAAGAGGTGTGGCTTGCAATGAAGCTTGTGAGTGGAACTCCCAGCACCATGCCCGCCGACACGCCGACAAACACTTGTGAGACGGCTTTGGCGGCGTCGCCTTTTTCGACAGACTGCGCGGCGACGGTGAAGGCCATTGAAACGTAGACCGGATGCAGGAAGGCCGGAAGCGCCCGGGCGGCAAGCAGGACGGCAAAGGAGTCGGTCAGAACGGAAATCACGTTGCTTGCCGTAAAAAGCCCGAGCGCAAGCAGCATGACCGTTTTGCGGTTCATGCCGGAAAACAGAAGCGGCATGACCGGCGCCGAAATGGCGACGATGAGGGCGAACACACTGACCGTCCAGCCGGCCTCGGGCACGGAAACGCCGAATGTTGAGGCGATGAGCGGAATGATGCCGACCACGCCCATTTCGGTGTTGATGATGCCGAAGACGCCGAACGTGAGCAGCAGCACGAGCAGCTTCGGATTGCGGTGAATCAATTGCTTCATTTTGTTGGCGGACAACGTATGTGTAATAGATGATGGCGATGACATCGCGTGCGCCGCTTGGGGGTAGACAGCGGCAGCGCGTCATTGCGCTTGTTTCCGGGCATTCTTGCGCGAAATCTTTGCAATAACAAATACTTTATTTTTGATGCCAACAATGCTTACAAGGCATGGCTGAAAAGACAAAATTCACCGGCCAACGACAGCGCAAAGATGGTGGAATCTACTGCCTCTTGACGTCGTATCGATCGGCAAGCATCTCGAGAAATGCCTGACAGGCTGCATAGTCCGTTGACCGGAATCGATAACGTTTCCCGTCATAGGCCACTTCCGCGCGGAAAGTCTCCCGGATCTTGGGCGCGCCGGTCTTTGTTTTTCCTTTTTGCGAACGATCGACGTAGATCGAGCCTTTGATTTGTCTTTTTTCGTGCATTGCAGCTTTCTGAAGCCGTGCCGCCGGCCGGCGTGTTGCTTTGGTTGTCTTTGCGTGCCCGCGCAGTTTGGCATGCCTTTGCCGGCGCAGGCGCAAGACTATCAGACCATGACCGGTAGTCTAAGCCGCATTGGTCGGGATTTGCACACGCCTTTCTTCTTTGAAGGCGGATCAAGTCCGGCGGCATTCAAATCAAACCCGTATTTAATTGGTTGGATGTGGACTTTTATTTTGACGGAAAAAATGTTCCCGGATGTGTTTTTGAAGTGTCCCTGGTGCGACTGAAATTGACGTTTGACCCTTTAGGATGGCACTTGTCAGCAAAGAGGAAAAATTGAAAATGGGTCACAGATTTCTTAGCACGACAAACCGCAGAAAAACGCTCATGAGAGCCAATGCTCATTCGGAGCAGACGTTCGATCTCTGGATTTTGAGGCTTCTTTGCAATGCCGGCATCTGGGAGGAAATCGACACCTCCAGCATGGGCAACAATGACGAGTACAGCGGCTTTTCCTGGTTTAAGGATTTCCGCGATGAACTCAATTGGGCGCTTGCGGTGTACCTCAACGCAGAGTTTCTCGAGACCGGAAAGGTCGATCAGATGGCCTGCAGGCTGGAAGGCGGCACTCTGGTTCGCAAGCCGGCCTTCGCCGGAAAGGCGGATCAAAGGGTCATCAAAAGCGAAGACCGCCTGCCGTTCTTAAAGCGGAGTCTTGAAAAGATTCTGGATGAGGCGGGCGATCTGCTTGATCTCAGCAAGGAAGCGTCCAATCCCGATACGATCGGGGAATTCTGGCGGCGCATCTGCCGCGGCGGCGTCGTCAGAAAGCACCTGGGTGTGGAAACGCCGCAGTCCATTTTTAAAGCGCTTGACTGGACTTCCTGGAAGGTCGAAGATGAAATCGGTTGCCTGTCCAAGCCCATGGCCGAGAATCTCGGCGAAATCCGGCAGGCCTTCGGATTGTCTGAACTCGACACCCGCATCTTCGCCTTCTTTCTGGCGGCCTCCACGCGCGGCAGCGACTTCGAGCCCTTCATGCGCCGCTTTGACTTCTCGCGCAACGCCACCGATCTCATCATTGATCTGACCGCCGAGGCCCTCGGGGAGGACCGCAGCGTGATCGAAGAGCATGTCCGCACCGATTCGGCGTTGATGCGCTCCGGACTCGTGGCTTTTGAAGACAGCTCGGACGACGAAATCTATGATCGCTTCCGCTTTCTCGATGAGTCGCGGTTTCGCAGCCTTCTGTCAACGCGCATTCCGCTGCCGAGGCTGCTTGAGTCGACGATTGTGCAGGCGCCCGAAGCAGAATTGACGGTTGACGACTACGCGCATCTGCCGGTTGTGCGCCGCGTGATTGTGCCGTATTTCAAAGAGGCGATCGCCACGCGCCGCAAGGGGGCGAACATCCTTCTCTACGGCATGCCCGGCACCGGCAAGACCCAGCTCTCGCGCGCCGTTTGCCGGGAGCTCAACGTCGTGCTCTACGAAGTTTCCACCGACAAGGAAAAGCGCCGCTGCAACTCGCGCCTGCAGTGCTGGCAGACGGCCTCGGCCTTTCTTGGAGGATCGGAGAACACGGCGCTTGCCATCGACGAGGCAGAGGATGTTTTCAACGACGACGGAGACGGTGCGCCGATCCTGAGCCTTTTCGGTGTTCCGGCGGCCCGCACCAACAAGGGACAGATCAACAAGCTGCTGGAAACCAATCCGGTGCCGACGTTCTGGATCACGAACTCGATCCGCTCGATTGATCCCGCCATGATCCGCCGCTTTGATTTGGTCCTTGAGGTGCCGACGCCGGACGTCACGGGCCGCCGCAAGATCGTGGAGGATGCTTTCGCTGGAAAGCTCTCGGAAAGCACCGTCGCCCGTTTGACGCAGACCGACAAGCTTGCGCCAGCCGTCCTTTGCCGGACGGCCGCCGTCGCCTCCATGGCCGGCTTTGAAAAGGGTGATATTTCCGAAGAGGACGTGGTCGGACTTCTCAACGAAACGCTGCGCGCCCAGAATTTCGGCGCCATTCCCGGAAGCGCCGCCGTGCTGCCGCCTTTTTACGATCCTTCTTTCGTGAATTGCGACGTCAATCTGGCGGAACTGGCTGAAGGTCTGAAGGAAGCCGGGGAGGGGCGGCTTTGCCTTTACGGACCTCCCGGCACGGGCAAGTCCGCCTATGCCGCCTGGCTGGCCAAAATGCTCGGCAGACCCCTTGTGCGCAAAACGGCGGCCGAACTCACGAGCTGCTACGTCGGTGTGACGGAGAAGCTCATCGCAGAGGCCTTCCGCTCGGCGCAGCGTGAGCATGCAGTGCTGCTCATTGACGAAGCCGATTCCTTCCTGCTGGACCGCAAAGGCTCCCGGTATTCCTGGGAGACGACGCAGGTCAACGAAATGCTCGCGCAGATGGAGGCCTATACGGGATACTTCATCGCCACCACTAATTTGCTGGAGACGCTCGACGGTGCGTCGCTGCGCCGCTTTGACCTCAAGGCGAAGTTTGACTACCTGAGGCCCGAGCAGGCGGTGAACCTTGCTCAAAAGCTTCTGGCCGAGAAAGGCATCACGCTTGAAGGCTGCGATGCGGCAAGGCTTTCGGGATTAAAGGCGCTGACGCCGGGTGACTTTGCGGCAGTCAGAAGACAGGCGCGTTTCCGACCTTATCACAGCGCCGCAGAATTTCTTTCGCGGCTTGCGGGCGAACTTGAGGTCAAGAAAGGGGGCTCAGCCAGCCGGATCGGCTTCTATTGACTGCCGCAGAAGGCTTTTCACGATTGCGTAAATGCATAAATTGCGCAGGGTTTTGAGAAAAAACAAGTAGATCCTCAAAAGCCCGTCTTTGTATCCTGTCTTCATGGAAACCTAATGGACCGGACGCTAGCGGTTTGCGGCGTCCGGCGACGCATTTGAGATGGGAGGAGGCAATGACGGGAATTGGTCGAAACGCAGCGCGCAGGTGTCTTGCCGCTGCAGCGGTGCTGCTGGTGGGTGCGTGCTTCTTTGCACTTCCTTGTGGAGCGCAAACCCAGACGCCGCTCAAAAAAGCCGGGGACGGCTTTGTATACCTTCCCGGAGGCAGCGTCTTCATCGGCAGCCCTGACGCCGAACGCCAGCGCGCGGCCGACGAAGCGCGGCATGAGGTTCAGATTGATCCCTTTTACATTGATCCCTGTGAAGTGACGCAGGCCGACTACGAGGCGGTGACGGGCAGGAATCCGAGCGGATTCAAGGGCGCCGGACTGCCCGTGGAACGCGTGACGTGGCTCGAGGCGGTGCAATACTGCAATGCCCTGAGCCAAAAAAAGGGACTCACGCCCGTCTACACCATCTCAGGGGAATCGGTCTCTTGGAACCGCGCCGCCGACGGCTACCGGCTTCTCACGGAGGCCGAATGGGAGTATGCCGCCCGGGCCGGCACGTCCACGCCTTTTTATGTCGGGGAGCGCGTTCACAGCGACCAGATCAACTTTCAAGGCAGCTACCCGTACCTCATTGAAGAAAACTACGTGATCGAACGGGATCCGACGGTGCGCACAAGCCGCAACCGCGGCCGCACGATCCCCACGGGAAGCCTGCCGCCCAACCCGTTCGGGCTTTATGACATGCTCGGCAACGTTTCCGAATGGGTCTTTGACTACTACGGCCCTTATGACCTCAAGGCGACCTGCAATCCCGCCGGACCGTCTTCCGGAGCGATTCGCGTCAACCGCGGCGGCGCCTACAACGATTTCGGCAAGCATCTGCGCAGCGCCTGCCGTTCGGCGATGAATCCCATTGAGCGCGACCACAACCTCGGCTTTCGCATCGCCCGCAACGCCGTGCCCGGCACGGGTGAGGTGCGCACCGCCGCTCCCCGCCGCATCGCCATGCCCGAAAACCCGCGCATTCTCGTTGCCTATTACTCCTACTCGGGCAACACGCGGAATGCTGCGCAGCTTATTGCCGAAAAGACCGGGGCCGATCTTTTTGAAGTCGTCATGAAGGAGCCTTATTGGGGCGAGATTTATGAAGCCACCCAGAAGGACATGAACGCCGGCGTGCGGCCTGCACTGGCTTCCTCGGACCTCGATCTTCAGAAGTACGACGTGGTGCTTCTGGGATATCCGACGTGGTGGGCCACCGTTCCGCCGCCCATGCTCTCGTTTCTGGAGAATCCGGGCTTTGCGGGAAAAATCGTGATCCCGTTTAGCAGCCACGGCGGCACTGAATTCGGCGACAGCCTCACGGATCTGGCCAAGGCGATTCCCGCGTCCTACGTCGGCCTCGGGCTTGAGTTCTACTACTCAGGCGGCAGAAGGCTGGACGGGCGCATCAACGAATGGCTGAAGGTCAACGGCATTTCCATCAAGCAATGACTTCTATGAGCGGACGGACAAACATGGCTTTATCTGAAATGAAGTGCGGCATCACGCGGCGCGGTGCGCTTTGCCGCCTGTCGCTTCTTGCCGCGGCTGCAGGACTTTCCCAGGGCCTTCCACTTTTGCTGCAGCCGGCTTTTGCTCAAGCGCGTCCTGAGGCTGACGGCCTGATAGCGCTTGCCGGCGGGACGTTTTTCATGGGTAGCCCGCAAACTGAGCGTCAGCGTGAACCCGACGAGGTGCGCCATCTTGTGCACGTAAGTCCGTTTTTTGTGGATCCCTTTGAAGTGCGCCAGTCCGACTACGCGTCGCTCATGGGAAAAAATCCCAGTGCGCACAAGGGAGGCGACCTTCCTGTTGAAAACGTCACCTGGCTTGAGGCAATCGAGTACTGCAACGCTTTGAGCCGCAAGAGGGGCCTCACGCCCGCCTACATTGTTTCGGGCGAAGCCGTCACATGGCGCCGTGCGGCCGACGGCTACCGGCTCCTCACTGAAGCGGAATGGGAATATGCCGCCCGCGCCGGCAGCCAGACGATCTTTGTCACGGGATCCCAGACCGATCCCGAACAACTCAACTACCAGGGCAGCTATCCGTACGGCATGGAGGAAAACTACGTGATCACGCGGGATCCTTCGGTGCATCCGGGGCGAAACCGCGGCCGGACCGTCGCCGTCGACGCGCTCGCTGCCAACGGCTTTGGTCTTTACAACATCACGGGCAACGTTTCCGAGTGGGTGTTTGACTACTACGGTCCGTATCCGGCTGCGGCGAAAAGCGGAGAGCCTGTGGTGGATCCGACGGGACCCGAGAGCGGATCCCTGCGCGTTGCCCGCGGCGGCGGTTTCAACGACTTCGGCAAGCATCTGCGCCTTGCCTACCGATCGGCCTGCAACCCGGCGGTGGGCAACCGCAATCAGGGTTTTCGCATCGCACGTGGAGCCGTTGCCGGCGCCGCAGACGTCGTGACGCAGGCCCCGCGCCGCATCGAGATGCCCGCCGCCCCGAAGCTCTTTCTCGCGTACTTCTCCTACTCCGGCAACACGGCCGATGCGGCGCAGCTTCTCGGAGAAAAGCTCGGTCTCCAACCCTTTGAGATCGTCATGCAAAAGCCCTACGAAGGCGAAATCTATGAAGTCTCGCAGCGCGATATGAATGCCGGCGTGCTGCCGCCGCTGCAGGGAACTCCCGCGGGGCTTGACGACTGCGACGTGGTGCTTCTGGGGTATCCCACGTGGTGGGCCACCGTGCCGCCGCCCGTGCTGAGCTTTCTGCACGCAAACGACTTCACGGGAAAGATCATTCTGCCTTTCAGTAGTCACGGCAGCACGGATTTTGGCGAGAGCCTCTCGGTTCTGGCCAAGACCGTCCCGCAAGCCTATGTCGGTGCAGGCTTTGAGTTTTATTACTCGGGCGGCCGCCGGCTGAGCGACAGGATGGATGCGTGGCTTGAGCAAAACGGGCTCAGGTTGCGCGGAAAATAGGAACGTAGATCACGAGAGTGCTTTGAAATCATGACACGCAAGTCCATTTTCAAGATGCTCGTTGATGCGGGCATTCTTGCCTTGATGCTTTGTCTCATCAGCTATCCGCTCATACGCGGTCTGTGGCGTCACGCCATGATGGGGTGCGGCTTTGCCGCGTTGTTTGTGGTCCATCAACTTGTCAACGGCTGGTGGTACCGAGGACTGCAGGACGGGCGCTGGACACTGAAGCGTGCGGTGCAAACCTTTGTGTCGCTTCTTCTTGTTGCCGACGTCCTTGTGCTTGTCACGAGCGCCGTGCTTCTGGCAGGTGAAGTGTTTTCGTTTGCCCGCTTTCCGATGACCAATTGGGCCCGTAGCCTGCATGTGACAACCACGGCCTGGGCTCTGGTGCTTGCAAGCGTGCATCTTGGCATGCATGGCGACGCTTTCTGGCAGAGGTTCCGGGCGCTTTTTGGAGTCTATACATACTGCTTTATGTTCGTGGGCACGCTGATCGGTGCGGCCTGTTTTGTGCAAAGCGAAATGATCTGGGACCTCTTGCATGAGGACGAGATGAAGCTTTTGCCCGAGACGTTTATTGAGTTCACCGGGCAAAGGCTTGGCGTCGTCATGCTCTTTTGCCTGATCGGGCGCTTTGTGATGCAGGCGCTGCAGGCACGCTTGCGTTGGCTCAGGGACGGCAGACGCAAGCCGCCGTCCGCTGCAGCGGCGGTTTGGAAGAGCACTCCGGAAAAGGGCGCCTCCCGCGGCGTTGTGCCAGATGTCTCGCTGGAGGAATTTCTGATCGCGCGCGGGCATCCGGGCGCTAAAGTCAAGATTTGAGCGGCCTGCTTGCCAGTCAACAGCCCGCATGCGGGCTGTTGAAAACGGCCAGCCGGCTCCTATCGTTCATCCGTGATGTGGACGATCAGCGCGTTTTGAAAGAATGCCGGCACCGGTTGGTTTTGTCTTGCAAAGATTTGGGCAATTGGTACGGTTTCTTCGACAATCGTGCGTTTTCCGGCCAATGCCCGATTCTCAAGCGCCTGCATGACTTTGCTGCGGACATCAGGCAGACCATGGAAATAAGGCCAGATGCGGCGCAGGATCAAGAGGTCGGCGGCTTTGATGGCATCAAGCGTCGATTGAACAGCATGCTCGCGCAGCGCCTTGTCTTTCCAAAAACCGCCGCTGTCGCAGTCACTTGCGGCTACCACCCAGTCCGGATGGCGCAGCTTCAGCAGCTTCACGACAACTCTTGAAGCAACCGCCGCCCTGTCGAGGCCAAGCCATCTGCTACCGATGCCGGAAATGCACAACGTCGGGACCGGTGAGCGCTCTTGTGCAAAGTCGCGCAGAAGCGCCAGCGATTCCGGTGGAATCCGAAAGTAGCCCAGCTCGTTCATGGGCTCTTCCATGTTTGCAGCGTCATCAGATTCAGTCATGAGCTTTTTGAGACGACCGGCGGCGTCGGTCACCGGGAGATCTGATTGCGCCAGCTCGACAAGCAGGAACGGAAGCTTTTCGGAGTCCTTCAGGCGGCAGCCCGCGCGCCGCAGGAGAAGTCCCGCTGCATTGAGAGCCGTGCGCTTGTTGCCGTCGGAAAAGGCGTGTGCTCTGGCAATGCATTGGGCGTGCATTGCCGCGCAGAGATAGACGTTGTTCCAGTTGTAGGCCGTGTTGTAGGTCATGGCGGTGCGGATGCTGCCGACCAGGGATTCGGCTTTGCCGCGTTCGGCCTCAGATGCCGCGCCTTTTGGCTGCAATCCGCCGAAGCGTTCCAGCACGGCTTCATGGATGCGAAGAAGTTCATCGGAGCGAAGAATATGCATGACATGCCTCCTAAAGGTCTTTCAACGCTGCATTGCTTTGCGAAAAAGTGGTGAGTATGTCCTGAATTTCCGCTTCAAGCCGGTGGCCGTCTCCTTCGGGCGGCATATAGCCGCGTGCGATCAAGACCTTGCGGGCCGCCTCCGATCGCGCGGCGTACACGGCCGGCCAGCGGCGTTTTCCGACACGGCGGTCGGCGGCAAGAAGGATGTCGGTGAGTCCGAACCGGTCTTGCAGTTCAAAAAGCTTGTCGACGGGAGCGTTGAAGTATTGGATGACTGTGCCGCAGCACAAAGCGACATCAGGCTCCATTGGCAGGTTGCCCAACCGAAGGTCTTTGTTTTTCCACAGGACCATGTAGTCGTGCAGGCAATCAAGGATCACGGCACCGTCCAGCGTCACCCAGAAGCGTGGGATGCCGTTGCGGCACGATTTTCCTCCGCCCGGATAGACGGCACAGTGCACCTGAAGGTTGATGTGTGGGTCAAACAGGTCGTAGAGCTTTTTTGGATCTTGAACCACATCGCTGCTTTCCTTGCCTTGTTGGATTGGTTGATGAAGGCAAGTTAGCGCTCCAGACGTCATTATTTGACGCAGTAAGGCTGATGAAATTCAAAATAATGAGCCGGCTAAATATTACTCTGCATTTGAAGGTGACGAAGGCGCAAAAGTCCGTTTTCTTGTACGGGGTGAAGACTTCAAGCGCTTTGCTTGAAGGTTCCCGAAGGTTGAAGGAGAAGTAATGGAGGCATTCTGATGCCGGTCCAGCTGCACCGCGCGACAGGTTTTGTCGCTGTGTCATCTACGATGTGCGGTGTCGGGAAGCGGCAGCTTGCCGTCAGCGAAAAGCAATGGAGGGCCGGAAAATCCGGCGGATGAATCATGGAGCATGGCGACACGGTCAAGGATTTTTTGGCGAGTATCCGCACATACAATCCGGTAATGCACTTTGTCTCGGGCGAAAATCTCACAGCAGAAGACTTCAAGGACGGAAAGTTCGTCGTTGACGGAACCATGCTTGAGTTCAAAGGCGTTGGTGTGGGTTACCCCGTCATGGTTGTTGACGGCAAACCCGCGACCGGCTTCTATTTGATTCTCTACAGCCGGAATGGCGCCGAAGATCACGAAGTCATTGTTTACTATCCGTCCGACAAACAGAAGCAGGCGCTGGCGTTCTACGCTGCCATTGAAAGATCAGCAAGCGTCAGAGCCGATGAGCTCTATGACAGTGACGCAGATGCAGAGCATGATGATTATTGGAGCTTTGTCAAAACCTTCAATGCCGACAAGTGCCGCAATCCGTTTTCGCTGCTGAATGCTGTGTGCGAGTGCTCCCGGGCCATCCAGGACTTCTCGAAGTGTCGTTCGAGCGTTGCAAGCGAGCTGCTTGAGCGTTCGATTCAGGATTTTGCGGGTTGCACCGGCTTCATGGTGGGCAAGGCACTCTCCATCATGCAAAATTACTGCCGCAGGCAGCTGCAGCCGGAAGGCTTCGACATCTTTTCCTCGCCGGTTGTTGTTGGCCGCTGCAAAATGGATTTTTGGAAGAGCTATGCCTTCAGGGATGAAGCCGACGGCAGCTGTCACGCCGCCTTTCAGGTTACGGTCAGAGGCGGTCAGCGCGGCTGGCTGATAGCGAACTCCGAGCTGGAACTGCAGCGTTTCGCGGATGCGTATCCTTCGATTGCCAAATTGCTCGAGGGCGGCGTGAGGGGTACCTTCTGCAAAGATCCTTTCGAGCCCACAGCAGATTATCCGCTTGAAGAGTTCTATGCCCTGCGTATGCGCGAGCTGTTGATTTGTCTTGCAGAAATCACTGCAGCGCCCGTGGTTCCTGCCGACACAAAGGCGGCAAGCGGCTTTGTTGCGTGGGGATTGCGTTATGCGGAATACCTGGGCAAGGAGTCGATATCCGCCTTTGATCGCCACCTCAAGGGTTTAACAATAATTGATAAATAACGTGCCGCAAACGATATCTCATTTGCGAGGCACAGATTTTTGACTGAGACGCATTCTCAAAAAGATATGTACGGAAAATAGACCTAAAAACAGGGAAGTCCTACTCACTCAACTTTTCGGAAAACATTTTCATAGAAGCCAGATCTCGCTGGACGAATTAGGATAATGTAGCGGCATTTGGCGCTGCCGTTGGTAATACGTACGTTCTCAAACCAAACGAGCAGCTGTTCGAGCGTCTTGCTCCTGGCCCAGCGGACAATTTATTCGTACATATTGCGTTCACCGGCTGAGGTGCTCATTTTCCGACTTTTATAGGTTGTGATGTGAAAATACTCGTGTTTATTGCCGGGGGCATAGTCGCCCCCGGAATTCAGTTAGATCCAATTAGGTGCTTTGAATAGATGTCAATTTTGGGCGTTTTCCTCAGTGGTGTTTGTCTGAGAGTTAACTTTATCTGTCAAATCATTCACCAATTCTGCCTGGCTGTAGCTTTGTGCGGAAGATTCCCAAAAACGCGCGATCGCATTAAGAAATTTTGTAACGTTGTTTGCTTTCTGTTGATCTCGGATGATGCCATTACCATTGTGCTCGATCGTAATTGCTGCTAGGAATTGCAACGTTGGCCACCAGGTCTCATCAATCTGATTCGCTTTTCCCTTGATATTTAGATCACGCAGGCTTTGATTAGTTCCATTGGCTATGTGTGCTTTGTTTTCAATTTGATCACAACGTTTTTGAACATTTCTTTCAAGTGCTTTGCCTCGTTCAATGGATACCCAATGTTCGACTTCGTCGGCACCTGTCGATGTAGGCATACGACGAGAGATCTTAAAATGACTGGAAAGTTTTTTATAAAGATCCTCGGGTGTGAGGTCATTGCCAAACCGAGCATAGCCGCCCCCTTGATTAAGTAGATCTCTCAGACCGGCAATAGCTGCTGTTTGACATTTGGGATCTTTTTCAATGAAAGCTTGCCAAATGAACCAGTCGCGCGCAACGAGTACGTCATGTACACCATAAGTTTCAACATTAGTTGCGGAGATTTTTTCAAATACCTTAGACTGAGCTTCTTGCAAAAGTTCTTGGAATACTGATGTTCGTTTTGTTAACTTGATTTTTCGACCGGCAGATGCTTCTTTCTCTGAAATAGATTTGAGAAGCTTTAATAGGATAGGATTTTCGAGCCAAACTCTGTCAGAGCTACTACTGGAGGCTAGGAAGCATTGAAACCGTAGGAAATTCCATTGCTCATGCTGGCTATGTCTCTTTTCACTTTCGTCAGGTGCTATATCCTGAGTCAGCCTAGCTCGTGACATGAGTAAAAATGGACGCCAACGAAGGAAAATGCTGTTGACTTTTTCAAGCGCATTGACAAAGGCAATGATTTCATCGGCAGATGAGCTGGTGCAAAGCGTTTTAAAACATTCCCACAGAATGCCTTCTCTTTTTAGCACCTCTTCTGAGCGACGATGTTTTAGGAGATTTTCATTATTTGTTGAAAAAGCTAAAACGAGTAGGAGATATCTCGTGAAACTCATTCGGACTTCATCAAGCGATAGGGGTTGAGTTTTGCCGAAAGCTTGAATGAAAATATCGCTTTTTGGAGCAGCATCGAGAATCGTTGTATTAAGGAGTTTATCGATGATTTCTTCGGATGCTTCTCCGCATGAAACAATAAGTGCCCGAGCTTTTTCCCAAGCTGCATTTAAACTTTCGGCTTCCGTCATGTTGCCAAGTATACGAAGTCGGAAAAGAAGCTGAGCCTTAACAGTATCAAGATCGCCAAGAGGGCGAGCCTGTAGGTTGATGCGAGAAAATAGGCGCGACATCACTTTATCAAATGTATTGATGTCTTTGCGGCGAGCGTCAAAAGTAAAATTTGTAATGATGAGGTGAACTTCAATGTTATGCATCCAGTCGCGCAACGTACATTGTTCAAGTCCTAGTTCCCGAAGTCTGTCTTCTTTGAATGCATTCTTTTGTTCTTCAGTTATAAGACTGTTATTTATTTCTTTTATATCGTTAAGACTTACTTGATTATCTCCTACCCCGTAATATAGAGGAAGACCCAAAGGTTCGCCGTCGAAAAGACCAAGCTCCACCTGCGCTTTGCGAAAAAGGGCATTGACAGTTCTTAACCGTTGTTGTCCATCGATTACAAGAAATTCATACGGCTGATATTGGCAATCATCTGTTCGTTGTAGAAGCCTTCCGAGTACTATGTTGCCGAGCCTAAGTGGCCTTTCTGTAAATCCTTCTGTGGTTTTACGTGAATTTATGAGACTTCGAAAAAAGCGGTTGATTAGTGACTCCCCCCAGTCATAGTCTCGCTGCCAATAAGGAATGCTTAATCTAGGTGCTTCCTTAATGTTCCCACCCATGAGGCTATTAAGGAAGTTTTTAGTTTCACTTTTGTTATTGTCGATTGGCGCAAGCAGTTCATCGAGACGAATATCGTAGTGCTCTACCTTGAAGGGGGGGCGAGGTTTCCTGGAAATTACAGACATAGTTATCAGCGACTAAGGAAGGAGGAAAGAACGTTAAGAACAGTTTGATCGATTTCAATATTACGATCTGAATCATCGCCAAAAACACGCGTTTGACGTGCATTCAGTATTTGTTCTAATCCTTCGAGCCATTCTCTTTGAGAAGAGTTGGGCTCTTTTGAAATCCGGTAGAAGCGCCATAGTGCACTTTCTGGGTCACGCGAGAACTCTGCTGCTTCGATCGCTTCATTAAGATTGAGTTGAATCAGAGTAGATCTATATTGCTGAAGAAATTTTGTTCGTAGCATCAAAAGAATGAGTAACTGTCGAATAGCTTCTGCTGTCTTAGGATCTATAATTCGGAAATGTCGGCTAGTGCTTGACTTAAGGCATTTTTTTCTTATTGTGCCAAAGCGGTCGCACCAACAGAGCGCAACCGCAAAAAGTGCAGTTGGGAGACACCCCGTGGCATGAGGAAGTTGAGCTCCAGGTTTGCGAAGGTCAGCAATGGCAAGCCAAGCCGCTGGATCGGTGAGCTTCTCGTTGAAAGAATCTGTGTTTTCGTCGGTAGATAGAAATTTCCAGCTTAAATTGTCTGGCAAATCCTTCTGATAGTCTTCGCCAATTACACGGAAAAACGAGGCAAGCTTTTCAGCAGCTTCGCAGACTAATGCGCCCGGAGAACTACTGATTGTGGTACTTGACTTACGTTTGCCTGTATCAAGCAAAGCAATGAGATTCTCGTAGTAATCGGTGTAAAGTTGGCCTATACGGTTAACTGTCTGGAAGAAGCCATCACCTCGTTGAATTTCAAGAGGCTCCTCTGCGCTCCATTTAAACTCAGGCAACATTGAGTCGTTGTCTAGTTGTCCATCTTTAGTACCCTTGAGGCGTTCAAAAGGTTCTAACCGCTCATTGTTTTGGTTAGAAATTTCCGACCACCAGAGATTTTGTTTTAGTAGAATCGCTTGAATAGCTTGAACAAATCCTTGCCCTAACCAAAACCAGCATTTTTCTTCTGGACTATCAATAAAAAGCTCGAGCGAAATCTCTTCCCGTGTGTTGAGGCAACGAGGTACAAAAGTATCAAGAAAAAGCGCGCCGTCGGATCGATGCGTTCGACGCCATTTTTCATACCGGGCTTGAATCTCTGAAGTCTTTGATACACTTTTTGCCTTATCGGAAGCCCTTAGACGACGAGGTTGAATTTTTCCGAGATGCTCTGCTTTTAGAATTTGCCCTCCATTAAGCTGTTTTGAGACAGTATTGACGTCGCGGAAAAGCATGGTAATCAAGGGATCAGGTTCAGTGCTCAAATGGTTTTTGAGCACAATCGGAGCCATGGTGATTGATTCTCGGAGTAAATCCAATTTTTCTTTTGCGGTTGACGCCATAAATTCGGGATATTTTGCAAGAACAGCTCGAATATGACGTCGTGCGATGATGGCATTTTGCAATGTCGCGACGTTGCCGGTACTGGTATTCACAAGATAAGCAAGTCGAGACTTTGATCCTAATTTGAGTCCAGGGAGGAAGTTAGACTTAATGTGAAGAGCCTCAATTAGTAAAAGCGCAAATGTCATGATTCGCTGCTGGCCGTCAGCGATTAGTTCACCATCTTTAGTATCTTCAATGATGATAGTGCCAATATCAGGTGATTCACCAGTCTTAGTACTATTGGTTGCACGAAGAATCGAATCAGTGAAGGAAACGACGAGGTTTTCACCCCATGAATATGGGCGTTGATAGTCGGCGATTCGGATCGGATGAGATTCACTTAGCCACTCGACAAGTGATATTTTTGTTGAAATAGGTTGTTTTTTTGCTCTCGCCATGGGTTTCAATATTTAAAAAGAATTGAAATAGTATGTGATTTGTTTTAAGAATTAGTTGCTTGCAGTACATGTATGAGTTAATGGCAAACTCATTTTAAGCCATATGTAATATTCTTCTATTTTTGGAGGATTTTTGGCAAACGACGTACTGCTAATTTCCAATAAGTGTAGTGTACGCGATGCCTTTGTATGTCGCCACTAATTCAGCTGATTTAGCCTGAGTTTCTGGGAATTAAAGGTATAGTAAGCGACAAAAATAATTAGCTTTTGAAGGTACACAAAGATGCGAACTTTTGGTTGGGTGTCCTCCACTGCTCGAAATATCCATCCAACTTGCTCTGCAGGTCGTCCAGCGTACCGAAATAGCGATTATGAGTCACTTCTCTTCTCGTGGTTCTCCAGCATTGTTCAATAGGGTTTAAATCGGGGCTGTAAGACGGCAGCGACAGGTAATCCACAGACTCCCGTATGTCAGCGTAATCAGAGTGCTTTTCCTTCCAGATGAGCCTGATTGCCTTTTTATGCCAGGGAGCGTTGTCCAGGACGAGCACAAATTTTTGTCCCTTTTCGAGCGGGCGCATCTGCATCAGCTCGCGGATGGAGGCAATCACCGTTTCGTAGGTGAACCAACCTGGCTTTGTCATCAGAAGCTCTCCGGTTTCAGGGATGACGTACCCGCTATAGGCAATCGAGCGCCGGCCGGGTGCCGACTTTACTTTCGGAGCAGAACCTTTCCGCGCCCACATGCGGGTCACAGAAGTCGTTTGCATGAAGTGCACCTCGTCTTGGAACACCACAAGATTCGAAGGGTCTGAGCGCTTCTCCTTCAGTTTTTAAATTCCTCGCGCTGCTCCTGATTGTCTTCGCCTTTGCTCGGGAACGGTTGCGGACGAATGAGGCTGAAGCCAAGGGAGTGCAATAAGCGCTGGCACTGGCGCACGCTGATGGCAACGCTGTAAGTCTTCTCAATATGGGCGGCAAGGCTGCGGCCATCCCACACCGCATAGCCAAGCTTCGCGGGGTCATTTTGCTCAATAAGCCCCTTAATTTCTGCTTTTTGCTCGGCACTGAGCTTGTGTGGCCGCCCTGTTTGTTTGATGCTCCGAAGAGATTCAAATCCGCCCTCGTCAACCTTTCGAACCCAAAGGGTAATCGTGCTCTTGCTCTCCCCGCAGTGAGGGCTGAGGAATTCAGGTGTGAGCCCCGAGAGAACGAGATTGACAACCTCAATACGGTGCTGAAATTTTGCGTCTGGCGTAGCTCGAACAAGAGCCTGGCCTTCCTTCAAAAGCTCCGTGCGGCTTCGTTGAAATTTATGGGTTCTCATGGGTATGCGCCTCCTGGGGAGAAGTATACCCTTACTCTGATTTATTAGCTAATTATTTGTGTCGTTCACTATAGGTGCCGCTCTTGGTCTTCTGACGGGAAATTTTGCCCTTGACCTCACGTATGGGACGGCGCTGGCAAAGTACATGTGACACTGAAATGAGAGATATCCATTAACCTCAATGATGAGCAAAAATTGCGTTGAAAGCAATGTTTTTTTTGCTGGAAAACCCAAGGCTTTCAGAGGGATTAGAAGAGCCTTTAGTCTGCGAGGGCAAAAGAGTTTGGAAACTCAATATGTTCGAATGGGCGTCAAGACGGTGAACGGCGGAAAGAGCTTGCGGTGGCTGTTCCTGACAAATGTAAAATGTCAATTTCGGAGAAATGTAATTTGTCAGCAAAGAAATGGATTAACTTCCGATCCACAGTTGTCGCATTGTCTGCGGAGACGAACTATGGATGCGGGACAAAGAGTGTCAAAGCCTTCTGCCGCTCGGAATAGACGTTATTGCAGGCCTGCAGCATAGGTGCAGACCAAAAAAGTGACGATTTACATTAAACAAAAATTGACAATTTACATTTCTCTGGAACATGCGGTGCAGCTAGCGTCGGGTACGCGACCATGCAAGAAGGTCGCCGGATCGATCCTGTGCCGCGATTGGTGTGTAGAGAGTTGCAAAAAGAAAATCGAGTATGTCCGCCTTGGCATACGGGTAAAAGGCGAAGGGTTCCCCGATTTTAAATTCGTCTAAGCGTAACTAACGCCAAGTGAAATTCCACCCCAGTCGTTTGATCTCCTTGAAAAATATGGATTTTTGAGGGGATTTTTCTTGATTTCTTATTAGTAAGTATGGTATATTACTCACTAATTCTGAGGCAAGATCAAATGACCGACTCAACCAAGGGATTCCCTGTAAAAGAAAGGACTATCAAGGTTCGCCGCAAGAGCGGCGTTATCTACGTTTATAAAAGACACCTCCGCTACAACCCCAAGAAAGGCTTCGAAGAGAGCTTGGATTCAGAATTGATCGGCAAA
Source organism: uncultured Duodenibacillus sp. (assembly GCA_944390145.1). Classification (GTDB taxonomy): domain Bacteria; phylum Pseudomonadota; class Gammaproteobacteria; order Burkholderiales; family Burkholderiaceae_F; genus Duodenibacillus. The sequence continues at coordinate 9,304 of CALXOY010000064.1, read as the reverse complement.
ATACTGCCCGGCAGCAACGACATCGTGCCCACGCGTCCGAAGCGGGATTCCAAGCGCAAAGCTTCTGATCAAGCTACGGCGGCGGATGTCTCCGCTCAACGGCAACGAACCGGCATGACCGACATGCTTGAGTTCATCGGCAAGCAGTCCGGGCTCGATCGGGCCGTCAGCAATGCGCTCGCCGACTCGGACGCACGCAAGCTCCTTTCGATAGCCAGGTTCTGGACCTCAACGCACGACACCCTGCCGCACTTCGAGAAGTGGCAGATCATGCATCCCACGCCGTATCCGGACGGCATTTCAGAGGACGTCTACTACAAGTTCTTCCGGGACCTCGGTTCAGATGAAGGGGCGCGGCAGCGGCTTTTCCTTGAGCTCAGCCGCGGCCTCGGCAAACGGCCGATCCTTGCCTTCGACACCACCACGGTTTCCACCTACAGTGAGAACCAGACATCCGCTCGTTTCGGCTTCAATAAAGACCACGATGGACTGCCGACCATCAAGCTGGTTTCCCTGTTCTCACAGGAGCACATGAGGCCGGTCGGCTTTGCCTTCCAGCCGGGCAACATTCCGGACTGCATTTCGGTTGAAAACGCCATCAAGCAGCTTGACGCTCTGGGACTTGCCCAGCCTTTGCTGGTCTTTGACGCAGGCTTTGGCATCCGAGCCAATGTGACCTATCTGCTGCGCAAGCATCAGAAGTTCCTCGGCCTTGGGGACATCAGCGCCAAATGGATCAGTTCGCTGCTTGATCTGACGGATGCCAATAAATCCGGGCAGGAGTTTGCTGGGATCAAGTTCGGCGCCGTCTGCGCCCGCGAGCGCCTCAAGCGGATCGACGCCATGTGCCCCTATGACGAGCATACGCAGGCGGTGACCGTGGCCGGCATGATGCCGTTCTCATGGGAAAGGCAGAGAGCGCGGGGAGACAGGGCGGCGCACGACGAGGAAGGCAATAGCTTTCGCCTCTACGTGCATTTCTACGTCAACACGCAGCGGCGGGAGGCTGACATCGCCAGCCTGCGCAAGAGGTTAAACGACCTGCGCGAACTGCTTCTTGCCGGGACGGTTGAGCTCAATCAACAAGCCCAGCAGCTGGTTGAAGACTTTATGACTGTCAAAACGGTGAAGGACCGCAAGCGCAACGTCTCGTTCAATGAAGATGCCTTTCAGGAGCGAACGAAGAACTACGGCATCTTCGCCTTAATCTCCAACGAAGTGAGCGACCCGTTTGAGGCTCTCAGAACGTACCGTCTGCGGGAGTATGTTGAGGCGGATTTCCGTGACGAGAAGCTCTATTTGGATGGAGCCAAACCCCGCACGTGGTCTCTGGAATCGCTCACAGGTCGAGAGATCTGCCGGCAGATCTCACTCGGCTATGAATTCGCCCTGCTTGAGCGGCTGCGCAAAGTGAAGGCGCGCATCCAAGCCATGATCCAGGAGAAGGGCCGCACGAAAACGGATGTCGCAAGCCTTGTGAAGCTGAGGACGTGGCTCAACAATCGTTCAGCTCTCGGAGTGCTTGAGTGGTTTGACTGCATTGAAACGATGAATGTGCAGTCGCCGTCAGCGCAGCGGCGCTGGAGCACGGAGAAGACCAAGCAGGATAAACGCTTCCTGGAGTTGTTTTTCGATCCGAACCTTTAGTGTCCCTTAGACGACTTTCCGGATCTTAACAAAGCGGGATTTTTGCCGCCTCCTTCAGCAGGCATTTGCCCTGTCAAAGCGTTGGAAAAAGGCTCGCTTCAATCGATGCCCTCTGAGCACAGCATCCGGGCTGAGCTGCAGGTCAACCCAGATGCCTGCCTTGAAAATGGTTATCCGCGGCGCTCAGCCAGATACTCCTTCAGCTTCTTGACGACTTCCACATCAGCCGGCAGCCAATCAACCGCATCAAGTTCGCTTTCGGCGAGCCACTTCATCGCTTCGTGCTCAACGAGCTCAATCGTGCCTTCGACGATCGTCGAAAAGAAGCAGTGCATCGTGAGGTGAAACGTCGGGTAGTCGTATTCAATCGTCACGAGAAGCTTTTCCGGTTGAATCTTGACGCGGAGCTCTTCGTCGATTTCGCGGACAATGGCGGCTTCGGGCGTTTCGCCCGCCTGCACCTTGCCGCCGGGGAACTCCCAGCCGTCCTTAAAGTCGCCGTAGCCGCGCTGCGCGGCGAGAATCTTGCCATTGTCGTGAATGATGGCGGCAACAACTTCGATCGTTTTCATTGTGAGATTAGCTTGTGATGTAGTCGTAAATGTCCTTCCTCACGGGTGTGTCAAGCCGGTATTCGATTTCAAACGCAGGCGTTTGCCCATCAAGCATGATGGAAAGCGGTTGTCCCTGCGCCGTGACTTCACCCAGGAAATAGAAGGCTTTGGTTTCTCGGTCGTCTTTGTTCTTTCGCACGAAGAGATAGATCCGATTGTCTTTATCTGCCGCCGTGCGCTTAAAGATGTGATCGGCGTCCGAAGACGTCGCCTTGCGGTTGGTTTTTGAGAGCGCAATCATCGACTGCGTCGACTCAAAGCGGTCCTGGTACTTGATCGCATCGTCAGCCTTGTCGTAGTTGATGAACACAGGCAAAGTTTTGGTGGCCGAATCATACCGGTAGCCGCCGATATTTGTGGCTGGCATATTGCCGGCCCAATTCAGCAGCCGGCAGACGTCGTTGTAGGTGTACCGGGCGTAGAGCTTCAAGAAGGTATCCCTATAGAGGCTGTCGTACTGCGTACGGTACCGGTGAATCGCAAACTGCACGAGATCCTGCAGATAAGCAGCAAAGTCCGTGTTGCTGTGAATCTCCTGCAAGAATAGGGGCGAGGCTTCCCAGACTTTGAGATCCTCGCTGCAGCGCAAAAAGACGCAGTGCTTATTCTTTTCTTTTTCTGCAGCATTGCGGGCAAAGTTGTTGGTGAGCACGCGCGCCACGCTGTCAAGATGCTGGTCGGTTGCCTTGTCCCTTAAGGCAGGATCGGATAAAAGCCGCGTTTTCAAGGCGTCGCGCAGATTGCCTGACGTGCCCTCGAGGATGTCTTCGAGCACATACAGCTCGGAAAGGCGCTGCCCAAAGCCAACCTGGTTGGAGAGGTAAGAAAGGAGCTTTCTGCCCAGGACATCGACTTTCGGCGGGTTGTCCTTTTCAACCAAATCGAGAAACTCCACATAGGAGGCTTGCGGCCTGAAAGTGAAGAACTTTGTCGCGTCCACGGAGCCGTGCTCGTCAAAGTCGATCAAGGAAGGCACGCGGCCGAGCTGGTACTTGAGGAGCTTGTAGGCGTTTTTCAGCTCTTTGACTGTGTTGGTGCGGGCCTTGTCAATGGCTTCATAGATGCGTTGGCGGGCGATCGGATCAAACTGCACCGTCGAGTTGCCGGGGATCTGAATGCGCGTCGTCGTGCGGCGCATTGTGTCCTTATCGGAAGAGCGGTCGCCCGAGAGCGCCACGGGGATCATGTAGTTGTTGGCGTAGTTGCCGATGAAGTCGATCACGACGACGAACTCTTTGTTGACGGACTTTCGCAGCCCGCGTCCGAGTTGCTGCACAAAGATGATCGGGCTTTGCGTCTGCCGCAGCAGCACAACTTGATTGACTTCGGGAATGTCCACGCCTTCGTTGAAGATGTCGACAGTAAGAAGGTAGTCCAAAGGAGAGGCATGGTTGTCGTCGGTGAGCCTTTCGATGGCGGCTTCTCGGACTGCCTGCGAATCAGCGCCGGAGAGGGCGAGCGTTCTGAGCCCGGCTTGATTGAATTTGGCTGAGAGCGCTTGAGCTTCGGCGATTGTGCTGCAGAACATAAGCCCTTTGACGCGGCTGCCGCTGTACTTGTAGAGCGCGATGTTTTTCAGGATGTGCCGCACGCGCTCGTCGCATGTGAGGCGGCTAAAGTCTGCAAACTCGCCGACGCCGAGCGCATCGGTCACGAATTCCGTGACGCCGAAGTAGTGAAACGGGCACAGAAGATCCTGCTCGAGCGCTTGCTGCAGGCGCACGTCCAAAAGGATCTGATGGTCGAACATCTCGTAGATGTTTTCGTCATCGGGCCGGTCGGGCGTGGCTGTCATGCCAAGCCACAAGTTGGGCTGGAAGTAGCCCATGATTTTCTTGTAGCTCTGGGCTCCGGCGCGATGCACCTCGTCGATCACGATGACGTCAAACTGGTCTGGATCAAAGTCATCGAGGTGCTTGACCATGGTCTGCATGGTGGAGAAAACAACGGCTTTTCCCGCTTTGGCAAGAATATTGAGCGCGGACTTGTCTTGTGAAATGTAAAAGCCGTAAGCGTAGTCCTTGCCCAGCACCCGTTGATAGCTTTCACAAGACTTGCGGGCGATTTGCTCGCGATGCACGAGAAAAAGCACGTACCGCGGATGAACGCTCTGCACACCGAAAGCGGAAGCATAGGTTTTGCCGGTGCCTGTGGCTGAAATCATCAGGCCTCGACGGTCTTTCTGGCCGATTTCGCGCGGCTTTTGCAGGAGGGTGAGCAAGTTCGTGATAAGCCTCTTCTGCATGCTGTTGGGCTGCAGAACGTCAGGCGCTGTGGAAACAGCATACGCACGCGTCAACTGCTGCCGAAGCTTTGTCTGTCGGCGGTATTCCTCGCGGTAGTCGTCAAGGACCTCTTCAATGGGATGCGTGCAGGCGTGCGTCCAAAGCTCCTCGAACTCGTCGAGCACGCGCCGGCTCATCTCGCCTTGCTCTTTTGCAACGAGCCGAATGTTCCATTCATGGTTGGATTTCAGCGCTGATCCCGTGAGGTTTGAGCTACCGACAATGATGCGCAGCTCTTTGTCGTGCTCAAAAATGTAGCCTTTGGTGTGAAAGCCGTTGGCGCTGGCCGGAGCTTCCACGGTCCGAAACATGCGGATTTCGAGGTTTTTGAAGGCAGCAAGACGCTCGAGCGCGAAAGGATCGGTAAAGCTCAAGTAATCCGTCGTGAGAATCCGACCCGGTACGCCGCGGGCGGCGAGCTCATCGAGCGCCATGATGATCTCTTCGACGCCTTCGTTGGTGACGAAGGCCACGCTGATGCTGAAGGCTTCACACTGCCGCAGCTCTTCTTCGAGTTCATAGAGAACGCAGGTGCCTTCTTGCGCTTCATTGACAAGCAGCTGCGCCCGGTATTGTTCGGGCGAGGCCACACTCTCGTCGATGAAGGAGGTTCGCAGTCCGGCAAGAAGGTTGTCGCTCATGGAAGGGTCAAAGCTAAAGCATGAAAGCTCGTCGAGCAGGAATGCTGCAGCTTAGCACCAGACCGGAATTGTCGCGAAAAAGGATGGCGGCGGCTGCCTCATGCACCGCACGCACTTTGCACAAAGCGGCTTGCGCTGTTGTCCTCCGGCGAAATAAGCGCATAGCGCACGTCCGTGCCGTTTTCAGCCCACGAGCGGGCATTTTCCGGCACCGCACCTCTGTTGTCGCGCTCGTTTGCCCAGGCATAGAAAAGCCAGAGGTCGCTGAGCTTTTCCCCGGCCTTTGCGGGACTGACGCCAAAGAGGTACTTGAAAAGAAGTTCGCGCGTGCAAGACTCCACGGCATTCCAGCCGTCGGTGTATTTCGCGTCGGCAACGGTCCACACGACGCGCCCGGCTTTTTCAAACCGCACGACAAAATCGGGCGTGATGAAGCTTTTGGCATTGTCGACGCGCTTGACGTGCTCGCCGTCCCAGGATAGCGGCGTGGTGCGGACAAGATCCACGCCGTTGGCCGAGTCTGCGGCGGGCGCCGCAATCACCGGCTCGTAAAAGACCGTCGCCTTCGCTTCAAGGCTGCCGTCGGCGGCACGGCGCTCAAACGCAAAGGTGTTGGGCAGGGGGCCTTGCTCAAAAAAACGCGTGCGCAAACTGTATTCAAAGCGCGAACGCTTGACGCACACAAAGCCGGCCTCGAGCAGCGCGTCAAGCAGCTTGAAAAGACAGAAAACCTCATAGAGGCGGCTGCGCTCAAAGGCCGACATCAAAAGGCTTTCGTCGACAAGCGGCGCGGAATGCTTCTCCTGCCAGTCGTTCATGCAGCTGTAGATCAACCGGTAGGCCGGAACGGTTAAAAAGAGCCGCGTGGGCTGCGGCACGCCGGAAAAGAGAGCAGGCTGCACGGGAAGGATCTGCCGGTACTGCGTCACGAGCTTCAACGCGAGGTCAAGCAGCATCTGCACATCGCTGCGGTAGCCCTCAAGGCGCCTTTGCACTTCGCCCATGACGGCCTCGCCGCTTGAAATGTAGCCCGCTTCCACCACAATCCGTCCGGGAAGTTTCTTGAGCTGCTCATCAACGCTTTCGGCTTCCTGCTGCAGCACAGCGCAAACGTGCTCCACAAAGCCCAGCACCTGGCAGTTCTCCGGCAGGTCGAAGCTTTTGGCCTTGGTCTCAACGAGCGTGCGCCGCGGCATGTAGAAGCGTCCCTGCACCTTGATGCCGCGCCCGTGTCGGCTCGGCTCCAGTTCTTCGGGATGCTCGATGATGTGGCGCAGCGTTGTCTGCGAAAAACCCGTGAGCTGCCCGACGCTGCCGATGCGCGCTTGCGACACAAGCCGAAAGCGTGCGTTCGTGTAAAGGTACGGATAGGCCTGCTCGATGCGCTTCAACGTTTGATGGATGTGATGCAGCCGGCCCTCAAGGCGCTTTTGCAGCGTCTCGGGCGCATCCAGCGTCCGGCTGTCGACCGTCCCCGGACTTCCCCAAAGGCTCAGGCGATCCACCACAAAGCGCGACATCGCCTGCACGTAGTCTGCGATCTGTCCGACGGGAATGGCGACAAAAAACGGCTCGGAAAAAAGCATCACCCGTTGGCCGGCGATGTGAATCTCCAGCGCAAGGACGACCGTGCCGATGCAGTGCTCAAAGATCCTGCCGCGCGCGCCCGCCGCATCCGTGACGGGAGTGAGCGTCACGACGCCGTCGAGCGTGCTGCTATAGGTGAAGACGACTTCGCCGTTGACGCGCACATTGATGCTCCAGGCGTGGGCGGCATTTTCTTGCATCTCGGGGCAGAGCAAGCCCAGGGCAGCCGTGTCGACGCGCAGCCTGTAGAAGCCGTCGGCCTTCACCGAAGCCGAGATGGCGGCAAGCGCGCGGGCGGTCAGCTGCCGCGGCGTTTTCGAGAGCGTTGTGCGGATCGATTGCTGCCCGCAGACGAGTTCAAGCTCGTGCATGAGGCGTCCTTAGAAGAACCGGTACCAGCCCATGGAGTTGTCGCCGCGCTCGAGGATTTCCGCTAGCGTCCTGCGGCTTAAGTCAAGCCCGTTGCCGTCAAAAAGGCTTTGCAGCGCTTCAAGTTTTTCGCGGTATTGCGCGCCGTTTCCGTCAATGCGCGGCATGATGCGCTGTACGACGGCGTAGTCGACCGCGCTGATGTGGGCCGGACGTCCGTTTGCCTCGAATACGCGGGAGGCGGCTCGGACATAGCCTTCGATGGCAAGCCGCGTTCTTGCGGAAACGCAGATGCCGAGCGACGAGCGAAACGCCGCGTAGATGTCGTCCAAAAGATCCTCGGTTTCTTCAAAACGGCCGGCCTGGGTGTGGGCGCCAAAGAGTTCCTTCATGGCTTTCCAGCTCACCAGCGGCTTGAGGTCGCCAGCGGCAGGCATGATGCCCGACGCTGTCTCGAGTTCCGGCAGCCGGATGACGTCTGCGCGGTCGATCAGGCGCGGCGACAGGCTTTCGGTCGTAAAGTCGTTGTTGATCGTTGCCAGAAAACGCAGGGCGTCGGTCACCGCGTAGGTGGCGCCGCCGCCGAAGGACACATACTCGGTGCGTCCCTGTGCGTCGCACAGACGCATGAAGTCGCCCCAGTAGTACTCCATGGGCGAGAGATTGGCTTCGTCAAGCAGCATGAAGTAGGGGAGGTCGGCTCCCGCCAGCCGGGACTCGGCGTCAAGCTCTGCGAAGGCTTCGATGCGCCGGGAGTCCACGCTTTCAAACGTCTTGGAAAGCGGGTTGTAGTAGCCGATGAAGTCGCGCTTGGACGTCCAGCCGCGTTCCACGGGAACCGTCAGAAACCGGTTGCTTGCAAGCGGATTGCGCCACAGGCCGCTTTCAAGCACCGCGGCGTTTTTGTACAGGGACCGCAGGCCGAGCACATGCGCGATGATTTCGCAGATGGAGGTTTTGCCGGAACCCGGGTCGCCGGAAAAGACCGTCAGGAAGTTTTGTGTGACCGAAATGAAGAGGTTCAGGATCGTGTTGACGTCGTAGTTGCGGTAGCGCTGGACTTCTTCAACAAGGCGGTTTCTGAGCGCCGGACCGCTTTCAGCCGAAACCTTCAACCGTGAGATCAGCTGTGCGCGCTGGGTGAAGTTGGCCTTCTGGCTGTCGGTTTCCCACTCCGAGGCCGCCTGCAGCAGCTTTGAGGCGATGGCGCCGTCAAAGGCGTATTTGTGCGCATTCTGCACGGCGTTTTGCAAATGCGCATCAACGCTTTCGATCTCGTTGTAGAACTTTTCACGTTTTTGGGCGAGGCCGTTGACCTTTTCTTCAAGCTCGTTTTTCTTCTGCAGGAGCTCTCCGACTTCGTTGGCAAGCCCGAGAGCCCGGGTGCGGCTTTCAACCTCCCTTTCGAGTGCGTCCTTGCGGTCGAGCAGGCTCTGATAGCTTTTTTCGGCTTCACGGCGTTCGATTTCCGTCTTGCGGGCGATGTCGGCCTTGAGCGCATTGCGCTTGATTTCCAGCTGCGACACGGTTTCGCGCAGGTGGTTGATCTGCGCGGCAATGACGCGGTGCGATTCCAGGCGCTGCATGAGCGCGGGATTGTCGGCAAGCTGCTTGACGATCGCTTCAAAGAAGCTCTGGTCTTTCGCCCTGCGGTCGACGGCGCGCGACAAAAGGTCCGTGATCGTGGTGAAGAACCGGTCGTTGGATTGGATTTCGTGCATCAAGCGCCGGATGCGGCTGCGGCGCGCCGCACGGATCCTCTTGTCATCGGAAAAGAGCTCGGCGGCTTCAAGCTGCGTTGTCGCCCATTCCTCAAAGCGTTCGCGCTCGCTGCGGTTTTCGGCGATGCTTTGCGAGAGCTTGCTCAGAAGCGCTTCGTCGGTGAACATGTCAAAGGCCATGCGCTTGAGGCTGCGCACGAAGACGATGTCCACCGGCGCCTGTGCGTGCAGGTCTTCCTGAAAGCCCGACTGGTTGACGGTGAGCATGACCGCCGGGTGCGCGTCGTCAGCCATAAAGCCCTTGACGACACGCGTGCCGGAGCGCAGCTGCAGATTGACGTAGGGGCGGTGGGAGGCGTCCTCAAGAAGGTTCAGGGGCCCGTAAAAGCGGTTTCCGACGGCAAGCAGCACCTGGCCGCTTGTGATGTGCAGCAGCTTTC
>CALXOY010000063.1 GCA_944390145.1 uncultured Duodenibacillus sp. | reverse complement strand
TTGGAAAACGGCAAGAGCCATGATCTGTCGGCCAATATTTATTCCGTCTCCATCGGCTATACGTTCTGACATTCAGACGGAATTGAACTAAAAGTGAAGCGGTTGCAGTCTATTGACCACAACCACTTCACTTTGGCTCCGGGACAGGTTGTTCACTAAAGCTTCCAATGATCGAATGGTTTGAACTCATCGACCTGAACTTCAATGTTCCTAGCGTTCAAACTTACTGCGACTGTTCGGGCATTTTCTGATTGAAGTTGACATGGCAGTCAAGACAATAACTCTTGGTCTGCGCATGCCCAGCATGGCATTTTGAACATGGCAACTTGCCCTGGTGACTGGCATGCGGATTCTGCTCCTTGACAGTCGGCATGGTCCGTTGAGAAATTTGCTCCTGTGACCCATGACAAGATTCACACTGGGTCACTATGCGTTTTGAAGGCCGGACGCTGGTCGTCGCACGCGTGCCGGAAATGCCCAAACGCTTGAAGCCGTGCTTCATCTCCAAACGCGGAAGGTACGACGGCGCCTTCATCCGCTCGGGCGACGGCGATCGCCACATGACGCCGTACGAGGTTGATCGTCTTTCCGAGTCCCAGCACCAGCCTCAATTTGACATCGAACCTATCGAGGCTGCATCAGTTGATGATCTTGATGCCGGCACTGTCGAAGGAATCGTCCAACGAGCAAGAGAGTTGTTTCCGCGCGTCTTTGGCAAACTCTCCAAGGAAACCATTTTGATTCAGCTCGGCGTTTTAACCCGAGTCAACGATCGGCTTTGTCCCACGATCGCCGGCCTGCTTGCCGCCGGAACGTTTCCACAAAAATACTTTCCACGTCTTGAAATCGTCTTTTCCGTGTACCCGGGCGTCGATAAAGTCGAGGCGGCAACCGGAGAGCTTCGCTACTTGAATTCCAAAGAGATCATCGGCTCAATCCCGGAGATGCTCCTTGAAGCACTCGCGCTTGTGCAACAGCGCATGAACACCGGCGCAGTCATTGAAGGCGGTTTGCGAAAAGACATCCCGGGCTATCCGCTGGAAGCGGTCCGAGAAGCGGTCGCCAATGCTCTCCAGCACAGAGACTACTCTCCGGAGGGGCGAGGTTCGCAAATACAGATCAACATGTATGCAGACCGCCTGGAAATCATCAATCCCGGCGGCCTGTATGGCTCTACCACTGTGGAAAGCCTTGGAAAGGATGGGATTTCCTCCACACGCAATGAGTTTCTCTCACGTCTGCTGACCTACATGCCGTTTGAATCCGGATTCGTTGCCGAAAACAAAGGAACGGGCTTTATGGTGATCGAAGCTGCACTGGCGAAGTCTTTGATGCCGCCGCCGGTTGTCAAAGACACCATCACCTATTTCATTTTGACTTTCAACAAACGTAGACGCACAAGCGATGAATCGTCGGGGAAAACGTGGAAGAACATCGACGAATCCATCCTCAATGCTTTGCGTGATCACTCCAGTCTGTCCGTCAAAGACCTTGTGAAAATGTCCGGTCTCTCACGCTCGACAATAGGCAATCACGTCAGGAGATTGGCGGCTGACAAACAATTGGAGCCAATTGAGCCCAAAGGCAGCCCCAGGCAGCGCTATCGCTTATGCGCATGAGCTTGAAGTTGCGCCGGCAAGGCCCCTGCAAAGCCTTTATTTTGCAGGCGCCTTGCAAACCCGGTACATGCCCGCGCGTTGTTCAGGATCAGCGCCCTGAACGGCCCCGGGCCTGCACTGGCTTTTGGTGAAAAGTCCGCCGTCAGCGGGCTGCAGCCTCTTTCATCAAGGAGGCAATTTGCACGATATCGGAAGGCAGCGTCCTGCAGCAGCCGCCCAAACACACGGCTCCCATCGACTTCCACTTGGAAATGAAGTTTTCCCAGCCCGGTCCGGACACCGGATGATGCCAGGTCTTTGTCGTCGGATCGTACGTTTCGCCCGAGTTGGGATAAACAATCATGGGCTTGTCGGTCACCGAGGAAATGCGCTTTAAGGCATCGACCACTATTTCGCGCTTCACGCAGTTGATGCCGATGGCGTCGACCAAGGGATGATTGCCGCAGACCTCAGCCGCCTGCTCAATCGGCGTGCCGTCGGCAATGTGACCGCTGTCTTTGAGAGTGAACGTCACCCATCCTGTAGCGTCAAAATCCTTCATCATGTCAAGGATGACTTTGACTTCGTCGAGTCTGGCCTGCGTTTCAACACCCAGGAAATCCGCTCCGGCTTCAACCAAAGCCTTCATGCGCAGCTGATGAAATGCACGGTACTCGCTGTCGGTGAGATGGTAGTCGCCCGTGTACTCGGCGCCGTTGGCAAGATAGGCGCCGTACGGGCCGATGGCCCCGGCAATCAGAAAGGTCTTCAGATCCTTCTCGGGATGACGGGCCAGGAACTCAGTCCGGGCCTGCTTTGCCAGCGTCACGGACTGCGCAATGAGGCCGTAGGCGGCTTCAGAATCGATGCCGCGTTCACGAAACCCCGCCTCGGTTGCCTGGTAGCTCGCGGTAATCGCGACATTGGCTCCCGCTTCGAAATAGTCGAGATGAACCTGACGAATCTTTTCCGGGTCTTCGATCAAGACGCGCGCACTCCAGAGCTTGTCGTTGAGGTCGCAGCCAGCTTTTTCAAGTGCGGTGGACATGGCCCCGTCAATCACAACGGAACCGGTTTGACGAATTAAATCTGCTAAAAGATGCTGCGCCATTGCTCTCCTCCCTGATATTTTTGGTTGCAAAGAATACCAAAAAGCACTGTCCTTGAAAAAACGCCCGTCTGAAGGAACCAGCGTCATTGCCCGGCCGCAAGCCGTGCACCTTGCCGGACAAAAACCGGTCCTTCGCGCCGGCGGAGGTCCTCCTTTCAACTTTTGAGAAAAATCGCAATACCTGCTTGAAGCGCCAGCGGCTTCAGCCAGCCCACGTCAAATCTTCGTAAAATCCTGCCCTTAAGTGATGACATTAATCCATGAGCAAAACATGCAGAAGAGAGCCTTTTTCAGCGCCGTAATTGCCGCATCCGCCTTATCCGCCATCCCCGCCTGGGCCAAAGAGCCGCGCAGGCTTGTCGTCGGCATGGATGCGACATACCCGCCGTTCGGTTCTCAGGACACGGAAACGCGTCAGTACGTCGGCTACGACGTCGACATCATCCGCGCCATCGGCAAGGCCGAGGGCTTTGAAGTGGAGATCAAGAACCTGGCCTTTGACGGTTTGATCCCCGCTTTGAAGACCGGCAACATCGATGTCGCCATCAACGACATCACGATCACGCCCGAGCGCGCCAGGAACGTGGACTTTTCCCACCGCTACTACATCGCCGGCCTGGGGGTTGTGGTCAATGCCGACAACACAACAATCACCAAGGCCGAAGACCTGGAAGGCAAGCGCCTGGCCGCCTCCATCGGTTCGACCGGCGAAATTGCCGTCCGCAAAATCAAGGACGCCAAAATCCGCATCTTCAATCAGTTGACGGAGTGCTATCTGGAACTTCGCAACGACGGCGTCGATGCGGTCGTCAACGATATCCCCACCAACGACTACTACGTCGCAACGGCTGGACGCGGCAAGGTGAAGGCTTTGCCGATCGCCCTGACGCAGGAAAACCTGGGCATCGCCGTCAGAAAAGGCAATACGGAACTCTTAAACCGCATTAACCGGGGTCTCGCCGCGATCAAGCAAAGCGGTGAATTTGCCAAGATCTTTGAAAAGTGGTTCGGCCGCCAGCCGGAGCCTGAGTTGTTGAAGGACTAAGAGCGAGCCCGCCCGCAAAAACGCCGGCTTACGAAGTCATTCGCGCCGGCGTTTTCCTTTCGCAGCGCATCCCGTTTGGAGTCGCCGGGAAACCCGGTCAAAAGTCCCGCAGGCTGTGCACCCGCGGAACGGATGACCGGTGAAAAGGCTGCTACTTCGTGATTCTGACGGTGTCAAACCCGGCCACAGGCTTGCCGTCAACCTTCGTAAAGAGGAAGAGCTCCGTGTTGACGCCGGCAAACGTCGTCGCCACAGCTCCCTTGACCGGGAAGGTGATCACGGCGTCCTTGAGGCTGTCGCCGTTGACGTCCTTGAAGGTGACCTTCACGGGCTTGGCCCGGTCGGTGTTGAGCTCGTCGTTGCCGTTGGACCAGGCAGAGCCGAACTGCGTCTGGTTCTGATCAAGCTTGGTTGCATCAAAGCCTTTCTTGGAAAAGAGAACCACATCCACCGTTCCCTTTTCGTCGCTCAAGCTCAACGTGTCGCGCGTCACATAGACGTCCCACTGCGCTGCCTTTTGCAGCACGCGCGAGGCCGCCCCCAAGGCCTCGTTGTAGTTCAACACATTGAACTCGTGCAGGAACTGCCGGGCGCGCTCGCGGTCGACCGCCGCCAAAGTCCTGGCGCGCTCTTCAATGCCGGAGAGCTCCTCGGCCTTTGCCTTTTCAAAGTCCTTAATGCCGTCAATGACGTCTTCGCGCAATTCGGGCATCCAATCGAGGAACTGCTCTGCAAGCACAAACGTGTAGACGTTGCGGTCAATGGAAAAGCCAAGCTGCTCGGCCGTGGCGTGAAACTGCGCCTTGGTGCCGGCTGCCGGATCCATGAAGGATTGGGCCACTGCAGGCCCTGCGAGCGGAAATGCCGGCACATAGACCGTTTCGTACGGACGGGCATTGGAGCGCCATGAAACGGTGAGAAGCGGATCCTTCGTCAATTTGACGACCACGCTGTCGTGCGTGTCGAGATTGCCGATGTCGCGCAAGTCATAGAGGTGCCAGCCCGTAACCGAACGGTCGACCTGATCGGACTGGGCGCGCATGACCTTTTGCACATCCCAGGCCGTCACCTTCTCCTTGGGGATGATGGACTGCGGGATGGCATTGTGATCGTCCGGCGCCTTGCCCGTCATCACCTTCATGAAGGTCTGCACGCGCTGCTTGTTCCAGTCGGCCGCACGGCGGCGGTCCGGCTGATAAGCCTCGCGGAAATTGAAGTCGGAATAGTCGCCCGCCTTTGCCGGCTTGTAGGTGCCGATCTTGATGGCGTGTTCAATCAAATCCGGCGACGCGATGAAGTTTTCCTTGTCGTTCAAATCGATCTTGGTGAAGGAGTAGGAGTTCGCCAGGAAGGAAATCTCATTGTCCTGCACCTTGCGGGCCAGATAACGGTGCCCGCGCAGCAGGGCGACCTGCCAGGCTTCGTTGCGGTCGGCAAAAGTGTAGGTGCGGCCTTCGTGCGTGTAGCCGTACTTGGTGGTGAGCTCAATGGCAATGTCCACTGCTTCGCGCGCGGTGTGGGCGCGTTCGGCCACGATGCGGCGGATGCCGTAGCCCACGCCGCCCTGATTGACCTTTTCGTTCTTTTCCACCGTGTCGCCGCAGTTGTTGGAGACGACAAGCACGCCGGCTTCATTCACAAAGCCGTCGGAGAAGCTGTAGCCGTCGGGCGCGAGAGTCTGGGTCCACCAGAATCCGAGTGTTTTTTCAACCTGCGGGATTTTTGCGGCAGCGGGCTCATAGACAAGCATCTCGCCTTTCTTATGGGTGGCTGCAGGCACCCAATACTGGCTTGTCAGAATTCGGCGGTCGTTGTCTTCATTGTGACCGACCAGAATCTCGCCGGTGGCCGATGCATCCTTGCCGACGACCACCGTAAAGCAGGCTTGCGCCGACAGTGCCGTTCCCAAAAATAAAGCGGCAACAGAAGCAGCCAGAAATGTTTTCTTCAACGCCATAGAACCTCCTGGATATGGGCATCTGAACGCATTCTGCGGGAAAACCCGCTGTCAATGCTAGGCCTGTCCACAGCAGATGACAACAAGTTTGAGGCGCCCGGCAGGGCCGCGCAAAAAGCCCGCAACACGGCTCAAAATGCCCGCGCTTTTCGGAGCATTCGGGGCGGCGGCGTCAAATGGTAGAATCCGCCGGCGCTCGCCTCCGACAAGCTATACGAAACAAGAGCGCAGCTTCCCTTTTTTGACGCCTGAGACGGCTGATCCTCCTGCAGCCAAAGACCGACCATGTTGATTTTGCAAGTACTGGGCTTTGCCGTTGCGCTTTCCATCGACGCCATGGTGGTGGCTCTTTGCTGGAGCGCCACCTGCAAAAACGTGCGTTTTGAGCACGTGTTCAAATTTGCCGCCGCCTTCGGACTTTTCCAGTTCTTGATGCCCCTGGCGGGGGGCCTCGCGGGAAACACCATCTCCGGCCTTGTGTCGGCCTGGGATCACTGGATTGCCTTTGCGCTTCTTGCCTGGGTGGCGGTCTCCATGATTCGCGAAGCGTTTTCCAAGGAAGAGGAGGAAAACATCCCCCAGGTCTGCGGCCAGATTCCCTGGGGCACGCTCCTGACGCTTGCGGTTGCCACCAGCCTGGATGCCCTTGCCGTCGGCTTTTCCTTTGCCATGGCCGACTTCCCGATTCTCTGGCCCTCGATTGTGATCGGCGTCGTCTGCTTCATTCTCACGGCGATTTCCGTGCTGCTCGGCCGCACGCTTTCGGAAAAAGCCGCGCGCCACAGCGCCAAGCTGTCGCTTTTGGGCGCAGTCGTGCTGCTTGCGATCGGCGTCAAGATTCTCGTGGAGCACAACGCGTTTGCAGGCCTTGCTTAACCCATAAAGTTTGCCGTGCAGGGCTCTCTTTGCTAGTCTAGGGAGAGGCCACCTCCTCATTTTCGGACAGCACCATGCCTTCTGCTCCCAAAAACGACGCCGCGCCCGCCGCGGAAAAGCGCTTTTTCATCCTTCCCGTCCAAAGCTTTGCCGAGGAGCTCGGCGCCCGCATCTCCGCAGCCCGCCGCTGCTGCCGGCTCACGCAGACGGAGATCGCGCAGAAAAGCCGGACGTCGCTTTCCACCTACAAGCGCATTGAACAGGGCGACACCACGGTTTCAATCGGCACGGTCTTGAGCGTGCTGCACTGCCTCGACAACCTCGAAAGCTGCGAAGGCATTCTTGCCGAAGTGCTGGCGGCCTCGCAAAAGCAGCATCTTCTGCCGCAGCGCGTGCGCCACCGCAAGGCCTCACTGGAAAAGCCCGCCAAGGCCGCCCGCAAAGGCGCCAAATCCGCCAAAAAGGCCAGGACACCAAGAAAAGCCGGGAAAGTCAAGAAACCCGGGGAAGCCAAAGAGGCGAAGCAAGCCGTTGAAGCCTGACTACTGCCAGGAATCCGGCTCGTTCCAAAACTTGATCAGACGCTGCAGCTTCATCGTCTTGGTGTAGGGCGGCAGACTCGTCCAGATGGTCTTACCGTAGCCCGAGCGCACCATGCGCACGTCGCCAATCACGAGAATTCCGCGGTCGGATTCGCTGCGAATGAGACGTCCCGTGCCCTGCTTGAGCGCGATGGCCGCCGCCGGAATGGAAAGCGCATGAAATGAGGACTGGCCGTGGCTGTCAAGCCACTTGCAGCGCGCATCAAATACGGGGTCCTCGCGGTTGGGAAACGGCAGCTTGTCGATGATCACCAGCGAGAGCTGCTCGCCCTTGATGTCGATGCCCTCCCAGAAGCTCATCGTGGCCACCAGGATCGGATGCGGATCCTTGCGGAACTTTTCCAGAAGCTTTTCGCGGGACTCCTCGCGCTGCACATAGACGGTGTAGTCCCTGCCGTTGGCCGCCACATACTCCCGGATCTGTTCGGCTGCGCGCTCCATGCCGCGGTAGCTCGTGCAAAGCACAAACGCCCTGCCCTGCACCATGTCGATCACGGGCCAGACCTGTTCGATCAGCGCATCGGTGAATTCGTCGCGCGAGACGCCGCTCTTGAGGTTGGGCATGTCGGGCGGCACATAGAGCATGGCCTGATTTTCGTGATCAAAGGGCGAATGCCAGGCGTGCTCCTCGGCGCCTTCAATGCCAAGCGTCTTGGTGAAATGGCTGAAGTCGCCCTCGCCCACGGCAATGGTGGCAGACGCAAACACCCAGGCCGTGTCCTTTCTGAGATCCATCATCTTGCGAAACGGCTCGGCGATGTCAAGCGGCGTCACCGTCATGCGTGCTTCGTTGCGCGTGCGCGAAATCCAGCGCACCAGGGGCTTTTCCGCGGGCGGCATCGGCTTGCCGGCGTTTTTAAGCCACTGCACCCACTGCCGCAGATCCAAAAGCAGCGCCTTGCCGGACTCCACATAGACGGCCAGATCGTCGCTCATCTCTACGTAAGGCGAGGCCTCGTGCAGCAGCAGCTCGAGCACCAGGGCGGCGTTTTCGAGATGCTGGGCGGAAGCCTGCATGCTCTCGAGCGTTTCAATATTGCGGCTGTCGCCCTCAAGAACGCCTGCTGCCTCCAGGCCGAGCACGAAATCGTAGAGCGACTTTCTGATGGTCTGACAAATGTCGTCCCAGCTCGTGCCCTTGGGTGCGGCGCTTTTGAATTTGCTCATCAGCACCGGCCGCATGCTGTCAATGATTTCGCGCACGGCCGAGGTGGAGAGCTCGCTGCCAAAGTAATTGGTAGCGATGTCGGGCAACTTGTGGGCTTCGTCGAAGATGACCGCATCCACGCGCGGCAGCATGCCGTCGTCCTGGCCGCCTTCGAGCTCCATGGCCGCGGCTGACAGGAAAAGATGGTGGTTGACGACAATCACGCTTGCCTTCTGCGCGCGCAGCCGCGCCCGCGTCACAAAGCACTCGCGGGCGTGCCGGCAGTGCTTGCCAAGGCAGTTGCCGGCGGTGCTTGTCACCGAAGGCCACACGGAGCTGTCTTCGGCCACGCCGCTGATGTCGTTGATGTCGCCCGTCTTCGTGTGATCCAAAAAGATGCGGATGCGGCGGAAGTCGTCGACGGCTTCGCGCGAGGCAAGCATCACCTCGCCCCTTTCACACATCTCAATGCGGTGCCGGCACAGGTAGTTGGAGCGCCCCTTCAGAAGAGCCACATTGGCGGGCAGCCCGCAGGCGTGCATGAGCGCCGGGATGTCCTTGCGGCAGAGCTGCTCTTGAAGCGACTTGCCGGCGGTGCTCACAATGACCCGGCAGCCGGCAATCAAAGCAGGCGTGAGATAGGCAAAGGTCTTGCCCGTGCCGGTGCCCGCTTCGGCAAGAAGTTTTCCGCGGTTTTTCAGCGCGCGCGCCACGGCAAGCGCAAAGTCAATCTGCGCCGGACGCGACACGAAATGCGCCGTTGCCCGGGCAAGCGGCCCGTCGGGGGCAAAGGCCTGCCGCACCTGCTCTTCAAAGTCATCGGGAAATGCGGGGCCCGTGCCGACAGCGTCAGCCAGCGCCTTTTCCCCGGGCACTCCCGGAAAATCGCCAACCGGCAGCATCGGCACATCAACGGGCCCGGTGAGGTGCGCGAGCTCCTCAAGGTCCGTTTCCAGAAAGCTTTCGTCGGTGAGCAGACTCCTGGCAATCTCATCGAGCTCAAGGTCGGCTCTGGCGTTTTTCAATCCGGCTTTCACTTCTCTGATGTCCGGTGCATGGGCTGCGATGCGTTAATCCTTTTTCTGCTTGGCGCGGCGCTCGAGCGCCTTCTGACGGTCGGCGCGGCGCTGCTCCCGCTCCTGCAGCTTTTTCTCGTAGGCTGCGCGCTTTTCAGCTTCCTCGGCCTTTTTCTGTGCGCTTTCGGCTTCGCGCTTTTGCAGCGACTGCATTCGCTTTTCGTGCAGCGCCTTGTTTTCAGCAGCCTTTTTCTGTGCGCTCGTCGCCTTCTTCACCGCGGGCTTTTGCACGGGCTTGGGAGGCTGCGCGGCCTTGGCATCGCGCTCCTTCTGGCGCGCGGCCTCCTTGCGAGCTTCATCTTCGCGCACCACGCGCCGCGCTTCCGATTCGATGGCCTGCAGGCGGCGAGACTGGCGCAGCTGCGCCTTGCGGATGTCCTCGCGGCAGCTGTTGACGAAAATGTTTTCCTGGCAGCGCCGGGTCGAATACTCCACGAGTTCCTTCAAGCGGCTCTTGGCGGCGCGCACTTCCTTTAAGGCCTGATCGGCCGTTTCGCGGGTGGTGATCATCCCCTGCGGAAAGCGCTTCATCAGCGTCTGGTCCTCCATGGCGGCCAGATCCGGATCAAAGGAAAAGGCCGGGGCGGCTGCGGCAACGCAGCAGACAAGAATCAATGCTTTGAGCGCTTTCACGGGCTTTACTGTCCAAGAAAAAAATGAGGTGGTAGAAAAGAAGCGCCGGCGGTTTTCTTCTCTCGCGCGGCGGCGAGTCGAAAGTTTACCGCAGGCCGCGATTTGGCAGTGTCTGCTAAACGCCTGCGGCGGCAATCCATTGGTTGCCAGGAGCGCCTTCCGCGGTCCGTTCAAAGTCGCCCGCCTTCGGCGTAGACTGATATAGGTGTTTTTCCCGACAAGAAAGGTCTTTTCATGAACTGGCGCGTGGTTCTGGCCGTGCTCACCTGCAGCACGGTGCTCATGTCAGCAAGCTACACCATGCTGATACCGTTCCTGCCGATGTACCTGATTCAGGAGCTCGGCGTTGACTCCGGCAACGTCAACTGGTGGAGCAGCATCATCTTTGCCGTGAGCTTCCTGATTTCCGGCATCTTCGCGCCGATCTGGG
The DNA here is from genome assembly GCA_944390145.1 of uncultured Duodenibacillus sp. Taxonomy (GTDB): domain Bacteria; phylum Pseudomonadota; class Gammaproteobacteria; order Burkholderiales; family Burkholderiaceae_F; genus Duodenibacillus. The sequence continues at coordinate 1,391 of CALXOY010000063.1, read as the reverse complement.
GCGCCATGGCCGACAGGGGCTCGCGCAAGCTCATGGCGGTGCGCGCGGCGGCCTGCCTTTCGATCACCTACTTTCTGGGCTCGATCGTGCAGTCGCCGATGCAGCTTTTCTGGGTGCGCGTGGTGCAGGGCCTTTCGGCCGGTCTGTGGCCGGCGCAACTGGCAATTGCCACCTCCGTCATTCCGCACAAGAAAATCGGCATGTGCATGGGGCTGCTGCAGGCGGGGCTTACCGCAGGCGGCGTGCTCGGCCCCTTGATGGGCGGCTTTCTGGCAGAAGTCTTCGGCATGCGCATGACCTTTCAGATTGCCTCGATCTCGCTTGGCATCATCACGCTCGCGCTCATTTTCCTCATCAAGGAGCCGCCGCGCGTGAAGCCTGCGCAAAAAAGCGCCGACGCCCCCGCACGCGTCACGCCGCTGCACAACCCCATCATTTTGCGCATGCTCTTTGCCGCAGGCGTCATTCAGATGAGCGTACTGATGGTGCAGCCCGTGCTACCGCTTTACATTGCCGAACTGCAGGGCTCGATGGACCGCATCGTCTTTATTTCGGGCGTCGTCTTCTCAGTGGTGGGCGTCTCAGGCGTGATCGCCTCCCCGCCCTGGGGCATGCTCGGACAAGGCTGGGGCTACCGGCCGGTGCTATATCTTGCCATTTTCACGAGCGGCATCTTCGGCGTCGTGCAGGCCATTCCGCAGGACCTCACATGGTTTACGGTGTGGCGCTTCATCGGGGGCCTCACCTTTGCCGGCATCTTCCCGGCCATCAACGCCATTCTCACGCAGTCGTCGGATCCGCAGGACCGCGGCAAAGTCTTTGCCTACTCCTACTCGGTGCAGCAGTTCGGCAGCGTGATCGGCCCGGTGCTGGGCGGGGCTCTGGCCACCTGGACAAGCAATCAGATCACGCTTGCCGCAGCCGGCGCCGTATTGTTCCCAGTGGTGGCGATCCTCTACTTCTTCCGTCCGAAGGCTCCGGCGCCCGCCACCGGCATGCCGAAGGCGCTCTCCGAGCAGGGCTGCGAAGTGCGCCGCGAAATGCAGGAGGCATCCCGGAAAGAAGGCGTCTCAGCCGCAGACGAGAAATAGCTGGAAATGTCAGGGCGCCGCTTTTGCTGCGGCGTCTTTAAACAAGCCCGCAGCCGTCCGATGGATGTTTTCTGAAAGCCTGCGGGCCTTTCTTTGCCGCGGATGGGCTTTTTTCGGGCATGAAAAAAGCCGCTGTCATCTGACGCGGCCGTTTTCCGTATTCTAAGAAGTGCGTGGCAGGGGTAGTAGGATTCGAACCTACGAATGGCGGATTCAGAATCCGCTGCCTTAACCGGACTTGGCGATACCCCAGCACTTGGTGCGGTCGGAGAGACTCGAACTCTCATGACTCTCGCCACA
>CALXOY010000062.1 GCA_944390145.1 uncultured Duodenibacillus sp. | reverse complement strand
CTATCCGGTGCACATGTATCTTGGCGCGGGCTTTGCGTTCTGACCGACGCAGCAAGGAAAAAAGAGAAAGAACAAATGGGCAATGGATTTGAAGCGCTCGCGCCGCTTGCGGGCAAATTAAAGGAAGAGGCGAGAAAGACGCAGGCCGAGAAAAAGGCGCGGCAGGAGGCAAGCGAACACATCGCGCGCGAAACCAACGAGTTTCTCGAAGTGATGAACCAGACCGGCGTCAAGGCCATGGCGGGCGTGCGCATCAAGCCGCGCATCGCTGAAAAGGACATTGACTTTGCAAGCGCCATGCGAAAGGCGGGCGTGGAGCCCTTGAGCGGTGAGCCGCGCGTGCACCACAAAAAGGCGCGCAAGCCCGTGCCGGTGCAGACCATCGCCGACAACAAGCGCGTGCTCGAGGAGAGCATGAGCGACGAACTTGAAAGCATCGAGTTTCTCGAAAGCGAGGACGGCAAAAGCTTTCGCAGGCCCGACGTCGGCCCCGACGTGCCGCGGGATCTGCGGCGCGGCCGCTGGTCGGTGCGCGCACAGATCGACCTGCACGGGATGACGGTGGACGACGCGCGCAGCGCGGTGGCGCAGTTTTTAAAGGACTCCTGCAAGCACGAAATCTTCTGCGTGCGCATCATCCACGGCAAGGGCAACGGCACGCCCGGGCGCATCGGCGTGCTGCGGGAGGTGGTGCGCCGGTGGCTCAAGCAGCGCGACGAGGTGGCCGCCTTTTGCGAAGCCCGTGAAATCGACGGGGGCGCGGGGGCGACCATCGTGCGGCTGCGCGCCGTGCGGCGCCGCGAGGATGGCGAAGTTTCGTAGCAAGTTTGCAGCCTTTGCAAGCGCGTTGGGCTAAGATCAAAAAGTTGTGTGCGCAAAACTGCGCACGAAAAGAAGAATATTCGGGAGAAAGTATGATCAAGCAAGCACTGATCGGATTGACGGCGGCTGCCCTTCTGGCCGGCTGCGGGGACAAGGAAAAGACCCCTGAGGCGGCGGCAGCCAAGGACGGGCAGAAGACCGTGGGCCTGGTGCAGCTCGTCGAGCATCCGGCGCTGGACGCCGCAAGCCGCGGCATCCAGGATGCGGTGAAGGCCAGGGGGCTCAACGTCGTCTTTGACGTGCAAAACGCCCAGGCCGACCAGTCCAACCTTGCCAACATCGCCCAGCGCTTTGTCTCGCAGGACTATCCGCTCATCTTCGCCGTGGCAACGCCTGCGGCGCAGACGATGGCCAACGCGGCCAAAAACACGCCTATTGTGGCCACGGCCGTGACCGACTACGAGGCGGCAAAGCTTGTGGTGTCCAAGGACAAGCCCGGCACCAACGTGACCGGCTCCTCGGACCTGAACCCGATCGGCGAGCAGCTTGACCTCATCATGCAGTTCGTGCCGCAGGCAAAGACCATCGGCACGATCTACAACAGCTCTGAAATCAACTCGCAGTACCAGGTCGAGATCCTCAAAAAGGAACTCACCCGCTACAGCAATGTGAAGCTTATCGAGGGCACCGTCTCGAGCGTGAACGACGTGCAGCAGGTCGCCCAGGGCCTGGTGGGCAAGATTGATGCGCTCTATGTGCCCACCGACAACATCATCGCCTCGGCAATGCCCGTTCTCACCAAGATCACGACGCCCGCCAAGGTGCCGGTGATCACGGGCGAAGAGGGGCCGCTGCACGGGGGTGGTCTCGCCACCGTGGGCGTTGACTACTATGAGCTCGGCAAGATTGCCGGCAATATGGGCGCAGACATCCTCGAAGGAAAGTCCAAGCCCGCCGACATGCCGATTCAGTACCAGAAGACCTTCACGATCAAGGTGAACGAACCGGTGATGAAGGCGCTCGGCCTCACGCTGCCCGACGGGATCAAGGGCAAAGCGCAGGTGGGCGATTTCCACTAAAATTCACAACTTGACATCAGCGCGGAGTCAGTTCTGCCTCCGCGTCTTTTTTTTGTGCCGCAGGCACACGTCCGGGCGGAGTGCTGATCCACAGCTTCGCATTGGGCAAGAACCAGGGTAGACATGGCTGATATTTTGATTCCGACGATCGCGCAGGGGCTCATGTGGGCCTTGATGGCGCTGGGCGTCTACATCACGTTTCGCGTGCTCGACATCGCCGACCTTTCGGTGGAAGGCAGCTTTCCGCTGGGGGCGGCCGTGGCGGCCACGGCGCTTGTTTCCGGGCTGGGCATCGCCGCCGCGTTTTTTCTGGCGGCTGTGGCCGGCGCCTTAGCGGGCGTCGTGACGGGGTTTCTCGCCACCAAACTGAAGATTCCGCCGCTTTTGGCGGGCATTCTCACCATGATCGGGCTCTACTCGATCAACCTGCACGTGATGGGCAAGGCCAATGTGGCGCTGCTGCGCGTGGACACGGTCTTTAACTGGACGTCGGCGCTGGGGCTTACGCCCGCCATGGCGATGCTGTTCGTGGGCTTTGCGGGCGTGCTGCTCGTGGGCGTGATCCTCTACTGGTTCTTTGGTACGGAACTGGGCACGGCCATCCGCGCCACGGGCTGCAACGCGCAGATGGCGCGCGCGCAGGGCATCAACACGAATTCCATGGTGGTGCTCGGCCTTTTGATTTCCAACGCCCTGGTGGCGCTTTCGGGCGCGCTTGTGTGCCAGGCAAACGGCTTTGCCGATGTGGGTATGGGAACCGGCACGATCGTGATTGGTCTCGCATCCGTCATCATCGGCGAAGTGCTTTTTGGCACGCGCAGCTTTAAAAACTGCCTCATTTCGGTGATCCTCGGCTCGATTGTCTATCGCCTGGTGATCGCCGTGGTGCTGCAGCTCGGCATGCCGCCCAACGATCTGAAGCTCTTTACGGCCATTCTCGTTGCCATTGCGCTTTCCATGCCGCTTATCCGTGAGAAGTGGCGCGCCCGCAAAGGCGCCCTTTAAACCGCAGACCGGGAGACAGACATGCTTAAGGCTCAAGGCGTTAAAAAGACCTTCTTTCCGGGCAGCGTCAACGAAAAGCGCGCGCTGCGCGGCGTCGACCTCACGCTTGAGGACGGCGACTTCGTCACGGTGATCGGCTCCAACGGGGCGGGCAAGTCCACGTTTTTAAACGCGATTGCCGGCGTCTTTCCGATTGATGCGGGTACGATCGAAGTGGGCGGCGTTGATATTTCGCACATGCCCGAGTACAAGCGCGCGCAGTACATCGGCCGCGTCTTTCCGGATCCGATGCGCGGCACCGCGGCCAACATGATGATCGAGGAAAACCTCGCCATGGCCGCCCGCCGCGGCCGCCGGCAGGGGTTGAGCTGGAGCTCGAAGCCGCGCGAGACCGAGCGCTTTCGCGAGATGCTCAAGGAGCTCGATCTGGGGCTTGAAGAGCGCATGACCGCGCACGTGGGGCTGCTCTCGGGCGGCCAGCGCCAGGCGCTCACGCTTTTGATGGCGACGCTGGTGCGCCCGCAGCTGCTGCTTTTGGACGAACACACGGCCGCGCTTGACCCCAAGACCGCAGCCAAGGTGCTTGAACTCACCGACAGGCTCGTGACCACGCAAAAGCTCACCACGCTCATGATCACGCACAACATGCGCGACGCGCTGCGGCTCGGCAACCGCCTCGTGATGATGCACGCCGGCCGCATCGTGGTGGATGTGAAGGGCGAGGAAAAGAAAAACCTCACGGTGCCCGATCTGCTGGCGCTCTTTGAAAAGGGCGCGGGCGGAGAAATCAGCGACGCGATGATGCTCTCGGCATAAAAGCCGGTAGAATTCCCGTCAATCGGCGCAGGGACGGCCCTGCAGGAAAAAAGCCAGTTTTCGGAGACGACTCCGGAGGCTGGCTTTTTTTGATTTCATCAACTTTTTGTCTGAAGAAAGGACGCTGGAGACACCCATGTCGACAACAGCCATCAACTGGATCATCCTCGTGATTGCGGGCCTGTGCGAAACGGGCTTTGCCATGTGCCTGGGCAAGATGAAGTTTGCCGAAGGAGCGGCCTGGTGGGCCTGGGGCGCGGGCTTTCTTGTGTTTCTCACGGCCTCGATGCTGCTTCTGGCCAAGGCAGCCCACGTGCTGCCGATCGGCACCGCCTATCCGGTGTGGACCGGCATCGGCGCGGTGGGCACCGTGATTCTGGGCATTATCTTCCTGCATGAGCCCGCAGGATTCTGGCGGCTTTTTTTCATCACGACGCTCATCGCCTCCATCATCGGCTTGAAGCTTGTCTCGCATTGAGAACGGACGAAAAAAGGCCTGCAGCGGCCGGATGGGTGCACTGCAGGCAGTAAGCAGTAATGAGAGACAAAGAAGACGGTGTGCTTATTTGTCGATCTGGCTTTCGGTGAAGGGATCGGCCCTGTGGCCCACAAGCTTGATCTGCTTGAATTCGTCGTCAAAGGCCTTCCAGTCGGCGGCCGAAATTTTCACGGAAGCGGCCTTCAAGTCGTCATCGAGATGCAGCGGGTTGGTGGTGCCCGGAATCGGCGCGATGTCGGGGCCGCGCGTGAGAATCCAACCCAACAGGATCTGCGCGGGCGTCGTGCCGGTCTGCTTGGCCCACTTCGCCACAAGATGCACGAAGGGCATGTTTGCCTTGAGCGCCTCGGGCGTGAACATCGGCAGCGTTGCGCGGCGGTCGTTTTTGGGGAAGGTCGACTTTTCGTTGATGCCGCCCAGCGCCGCAGCTTCACGCAGGCCGCCGCCGCGCTTTTTGTGACGCAGCCGGCGCTCTCGCGGCAGATTGCAGAGCTTGAGGACGAACTCGGGCAGACGCTTTTTGACCGCTCGACGCGCCGCATAGAGCTCACCGAAAAAGGGCTGATGCTTTTTCAGCGGGCTGTGAAAATCCTCGAACTCGTGGAGCGCACGCGCGAAGAGGTGATGCAAAGGCAGGAGCTGTCGGGCGTTTTGAGCCTTGTGGCGGCCGAAACGCCGGTGATGCAGCTGCTTTCTCCGGTGCTCGGCGCCTTCACCCAACAGCACCCGGCCGTGCGCGTGCAGCTGCAAAGCTCCAACGCAGTGGACGCGGCGCTCGCACTTAAAACCGGAACGGTCGATGTCGGCGTCTTCAACTTGCCGGCCGACTTAAGCAGCCTTGACTACTTCCTGCTGCCGGAGAAAAACGTCTGGGGCGTGCTCACGCAAAGCGAAGGGCCGCTGGCGCGCAAAAGCACGGTTGACGCCAAAGAGCTTCTCGACACGCCGCTTTTTGTGCCGCGCCAGCAGGCGCTTGCCAATCTGCTGGCCGGCCG
>CALXOY010000061.1 GCA_944390145.1 uncultured Duodenibacillus sp. | reverse complement strand
GATGCGCTCCACCAAAAAGCGCACCTTCATCACGGTGTCGTTTTCCGTCTGCAGAACGTCCACCTGGAAAGCCTTGCCGGCAGAGGTTTTCACAACGATCCATTCAATGTCGGGGCAGCCCGTCTTGTTGAGGTTGATGCACCACGTCTTGCCGTAGGCGGCTTCCGGCTGCGCGATCACGCGCCTGACAAAGCTCGAGACGGCATGCATGGCGGCGTACGACAGCGACGAAGCGCGGAAATTCATGTATCGCTCCCAGTCTGCCGCCGTCGCCTTGGACCGGGCGATCTCGAGAGTCTCGAGCCATCCGCCCAAGCCGAACTCCCGCATCGCTTTCATGTCGGCGCGGCTGAGGCGCTCGAGCGCTTCATCCTCGGTCAACTGCTCCTTGCGCCGGTTCATTTCCTCAGCAAGCCGCATCTTGGAGATGTTTGCCAGGCGGATTCCTTTTGCCTGGGCTGCGGCAATCACGGCGGTTTCCACCCGCTTGCGGCCTTGGGTGTCGGTCATCTTCATGGGAAGGACGGCAAGCGCGGCCAGCTTCACGCCGTTGACAAGGTGCTCCTTCTGCCGCTCGAGAATGTCGATGGCTTCACCGACGTAGACGTCCCCTCTTTTTCTCAGCTGTATGTATACGCCCGCCATGTTCTTTCGAAGCCTCAAATCCAGGCACTGCGGCAGGTTTTCTTCAATGAGCAGGGCGCAGTCAAGTTCGGCCGCAAATTCACGGAAGACAGCACGCTTATTCTGCGTAAGACGCCCGTCTGTCGGGTCTTTCATTTTGTTGTCTGTCATGTTAAGATCAATTCATGATCGATTGAGAATCGAGCAAAAAGCAGTTCTTCGAGAGCGTTTTGATTGGGTTGTTGACTGCTGCTGTTTTTTCTTCCGAGAGCACTGTTGAAATGACTTTTTTGATCGCCATCCATCCGGCACCTTCAAGCCTCATCTCCCGTTTAGCTGCAAGCGGCAGCGCCTCGTCTTTTCGTTTTCCCGTTTGATTTTCCAAGGTGCCGCCATGCGCAAGCTCAATCCCATTACTGCCGCGTATCTGAAGGTTCTTGAGTTCATCGCTTTCCTATTGGTTGAAGTGGGTGGACGCTGGGATGACTCTTTCAAATGTCCAGGAGCAACTCCTGCTGATTTTGCAAGGGCTAGATCTTTTGGTATTCGGTACAGAATCTGGCGAAGACACCATCGTTGATGAAGTAATGAGGGCTAACTGTGAAAAAGGCACTTAACCCGATTACGGCCGGCTATCTCACACTTTTAGAGTGGTTCAGTGCGTTTCTGGTTCTGTTTGCAGAATTCCTTGAATCCGCCTTCTATGGCAGCCCCGGTTCAGGCAAAACTGCCCCTCGCCGATTCCATTACATGGATGACAGCACCAAGATTTGTGATCCGCCATACCCTGAGAGCACCGAATTTCCAGACCCTCCGCTCCACCATCGAGGCCCGGAAATGAATTCTTTCGGGAGCGCCTTCGATTCCTACGATTTCTACGACCCGTACGATCCATGCAATCCTTGCAAGCCATACAACCCACACTTTTACGGCGATCCCTTGGACGTCACCAGTCCCTACTACTTCTTCTATCAAGAGCAGCAGCAAAACTTCATCTTTGATCCGACCTCTCCCGACTACTACAGCCACACCGGCATCGACATTGGCAGGTCGGATCCTTTTGACAGCGACAGCAGCTTTTAACGCCATTACGGCAGCCGGATCCCCCTTGGCTGACGGGCAATCTCGGTCATCACCCTCCAGTCGTCTTCGGAGACGCGGTCGGAGTCGGCCGCACCAATGCGTTCAAGCCTGTCTCTGAGCGCCGGGCTGTCAGCAGCCCAAGACCGCAAATCTTCCTGAATCTCGTCGCCGCTTCGGTAGCCCCAACCGGCCAGGAATGCGGTTCTCAGGGCAAAGTTTTTATCCTGGTTCTCTTTGCTGTAGGCCTCTCGCGCGACAAGCATCACACCCCGGTCAAAGGCCATCCGCCGTGCTCTGGCCTGAGCATCACCTTGATGTGCCGCAACAAAACGCTGAAAATCCATCTGAAGATCCGAGCTGCCGGCCGACGACACAGCCGCCAACGCCGAGTCAGCTACTTCCTCCTTTGTCGCAGCTGATGCTTCTTCAAGCCTTGCCCGGTTTTCAGCGTCTGCCTGGTCCACACGTGTGCCGGCGGCTTCAAACACCGCTCCGTTGCGGGAATTGGCAGACACAAAAGTGCCTGGACCGAACCGGTCGGACGGCGCCGCGCTCATCACCGTGCGTACATGCTGATCACCGGCAAAAGCCGCAACTTCACCCTGCCTGTAAGACGCGCGCAGAACCGCCTCGCCGCTGCCAAATTGTTCGACCGCCTGATGCATCAGCGGCACTGCCGAGTCAACAGTTGTCGCAAACGTTCCGCTCTCTCCCTGAGTGAGGGAGGAAACAGCTGACACAGACTCTGAGGAAGTCTGTGAAAGTTCTCTGCCCGCAGAGTGAACCCGATCCAAAGATCGTACGAAATTTTGCGCTTCGCTTCGGACTTGGGCATCTTCATGATTTCGTGCAACCTTCTCAGCCGCTGAGCGAACAATGCTGTAGTTTTGCTCCTGTTGAGCAGCGTCTATCGTTCCCGTCTTGCCTGTTGCACTATCAAGAAGTTTTTGAGCACTGCTAAATGAAAGGTTGCCTTCAAGTTGACCTGAAACGCCATAAAGTTTTGCCCTGCCTTCTGGAAGTTGCATCGCCGATAGCGGGATAACTCCTTCTCCTGTTTGTCTAATGGGTTCCACAGACGCAATTGAGCGATGCGGCCCGACTGGCTCAGCCGCTCGAACAAAACCTTCACCAAAACTATTTGCTCTCGAAGCCCCTGGCACATCATGGAAGTAATCCCTGGAAACTGAAAGTGATCCCTTGCTGGAGTAGTCTGTCCCCTCACTCACCGAGCTCGCCCTCGTCAACTCCGTCCCCCGCGTGAGCGTCACGCTGCTTCCCCACCCGCTGCTGTCGGCGTAGTTCGTGCCAAGCGAGATCTGGTTGGAGAGCGCCTCCTTGAGCGCATGCGAAAACCCTCTTTCGGCCGAGTCCCTGCTGGAAGCCGACTGCTGAAAGCTAAAGCGCGCGGCGTCCGTCGTCGACACCGAATTGGTCTGCGTGTGATCGGCCGTATGTCCCCGCACAAAGCTTTGCGAGGTCTGCGCACCCACGCCAAAGCTCACGGCGGTGCGCTGCAGGCCCGTGACTTCGCCCGAGGCGGCGCGCGTCACCGAGCCGTAGCCCGACTGCGTCACCACGGTGCCGGCGTCGACCGTCCGCACGGAAGCGTCCGCCTTGTTGGCCGCGTAGTTGTTGCTTGAGACGTTGCCGACGCTCACGTTGCCCTGCGAGATGTTGCCCGCGGCAATCGAGGCTCCTTGCGACGTTGCAGCACCCTGCGCGGGCTGCATGAGGCCTCCAACGAGCTGTCCCACGGCCATGTCGCCTGCGCGGACCAGCGCGTAGGAAATCACGGGAACGGCGCACAAAAGCGCTCCGGCAATGGCCTGCGAGCTCGCCCCCGTTTCACGGATGATGACGGAGGCCTGAATGCTTGCGGCCCCGAAGTTTTGCGAGAGCAGCGTAAAGGGATGCATGTCGCGGGTGATCACGAGATAGTTCACCACACTTGAAAGCGCAGGCCACAGCTGGATGGTCAAAAGCAGCATCAGGTAGCTGCGCACCACCTGCCCCATGGCCGAGCCCGAGACAAGCGAAATGAGCGCCACCACCGGAAACATGGCGATCACCACAAATTCCAAAGCGTTGCGAATCTTGGGCAGCGCATCCTCGGCAATCTTTGCCATCGTGCGGTAGTTGATTTCGCCTGCGAGATTGCCCTGCGAACGCGCAAGCGCCGAGGCCATGGCAGAAGGCCCCGAGACGTCGACTGCGTGCCCGGACATGACAGAAGGCAGCGTCGTGAGCATGAGCGAGTGCTTCAAGGAGCTTTCCGCCGACCGCGAGATGCCCAAAAGAAGGCTCTCGGTCTGGGTGATGCTCGAAGCAATGGAGGTCGTGGGATTGACGCTGTCAGCATCCAGCTTCATCGCCACCCACCGCATGAGCTGCGGCAGCTCCACGGTGTTCAAAATCCCCTCAAGCTCGGTCACGGCAGCCGGACAGCGCAGTGTCTTGCCGTCGGGCATCACCGCAAGCCGCGCCGGATTCACCCAGCCATCGGCCTTTATGACCGCCCAGAGGTCGGAGGCTGAAAGCAATTGCGAGGCCTTGGCGGGATCAAGTACGGCCTCGGGCAGCACGCAGTGCTTGAGCACCGCCTGCAGCGCTTCGCGGCCTTGCACTGTCACCGGCCCCGTGCGCTGCAGCACTTCAAGAACCCGCTCGGGGTAGACCGCGCCAAAACTCGAATACTTTGCGACATCTGCCGGAATGAAGGCCATCTCATAAGTCTGCGTCATCCAGTGGCCGATGCGGCTTGCGGCGGAGGCGAAAAAGGCCATGGATAGCGGCACGTTGTCGACGGTGTAGACCGTGTGGCTGCGCACGTCCTGTATCGCCATGGTGGCCTTGGGGACGATCGCCACAAACCAAAAGAGCACCGCGCAGGCAAAGTAGGAAATCACGTGGCGCCCTTCGCCCTTCACAGCCCCCGTCAAGAGAACGGCCACAAGGCCCGTGACCACCAAAAAGGCCGCAAGCTGCGCAAAGCCGCCCCCGGAGGTCACCGCGACAAGGCCTTCGAAGAGGTCTCTGACCTGTTCCCCATTCCAGTAGGCGTAAAAGAGAAACCCGTCGGAAATGAGATCCTTCATCGCGCATCTCCCGAAACGCGCGGCCAGGCCTCGAAGTTGGGGGCGACCTGGCTTGCGGCAAGGCTCTTTTCGATGTGCTCGAGCTGCGTCACAAGGCTTGCGGCGCGCGCCATGCCCTGCAGGAGCCGGTCCTGGCGCTGATAAATCTGGCTTTGAATCGCCTCGATCCGTTCTTCCAGACGCCGCACGTGCTCGATGTGCTGCGCGGAGTAGTCGCTTGCGCTCGAGCCGGTGAGCGACGCCTTGATGTCGCCCGCAAGGGAATTGACGGCCGAGGCGATCAGCTCGTAGGCCGCCGCATCGACGTAGATGCGCACAAGGTCGTCGGCAATGCCCTGATAGCGCGAGGTCGCCGCGAGGTTCAAAATCCGCAGAAGCGGCACGCCCGTGGTTCCGCCCAAAAGCATCAGCTCGCGGTCGGTCACAAGGGCTGCGCTTCGCTCGGTCACCGCACGGCGGTAGTTGGCCGCGGCCTTGTGCATTTGATCCACGAGACTGGCGTCGGGCGTGTCGGCTTGCGTCACCCGCAGACAGCGCTTGGCCTCGTCGCATTTGAGGCGCTTGATCGAGCCGCCGTCTCGTACCTCGCCAAAAAGAACCGGCAGAAGGTCGGTGCCCGCATAGTGGGTGCTGGTCAAAACCGCATCGTCGCCCTCGCCCGAACGCGTGAGGATCGTGGTGCCCACAAGCGTCATCATCACTTCCTTGAGTTCCTGCGACTCGCGCTTATTAAAGCGCCCGGCATTGATGAGTGACCACGTGAGGTTGATTTCAGGCGCTGAGACGACGTTGCCGGAGGAGTCCTTCACCACGGGTGCCTTGTCAATCGCCTTTTCACCGTCGTCGCGTACGAGGCGGTCGGCTTCGGATTGGTCCGACGCTTCGCCGCTTGCGCGCAGGGCATTGCGTGCCCCGAAGACGGCCTTCTGCAGGGCGGCGGCTGCGCCCGTGTCCTCCATCAGGGACTGGGCGGCCGAGCACGCATCCGTGTAGCGGTTGGTGTAGCCGCGGATGAGATCCGAGTAGCGCCCCACCATCTCGTTTAAGTCGGGGGCCATCGCCTGCAGCGCCACCTGAAAGGCGACGCCAGGGAGCGCCGTGCCCACGCTTTTTAAAAAGCTCACAAACTCCTCGCGGCTTGGAATCGAAAAGGCGCCGAGGAACAAATCGATGCCGCCGCACCCGGCCTTTAAGGAGGGCGGCGTCACCGCAAAGGGTGAAAACTCCTTTCGCGGCGCCTTGAAGACAAAGCCGCCGCCCGTGACCACATTCATGCCGCCCGCCTGAACGAGGCCTGCCTGCGAAACGTTGACGGAGGCCTGCGCCTCGTCCAAAAAGTCGTCGACAAAGCCCGCCTGCACGGGCGTCATCGCAAGCGTGAGAATCCAGGCCGCAGCCTTCACACAAGTCATCCTTTTCATTGACCGTCCTTATCCGTCGTGTTCTTGAAAACCTTATCCCGCGCCATTTCAAGCGCCGCGGCATGCGTATTTCTTGCCAAAGTCATGCCGTCGGCCGCACCCGTCGCAATCAACCGGGCGCGGGCGGGATCCTTTTCAAAGCGGTTTATGAGCACCAGGGCCGGAAACTGCGTGATGCCGCGCGCAACGATCCGGCTCAAGCCCCGATCGGGCCGCGCCTGCGGCATCAGGGGGTTGGCGTCTGTTGTCGACACAAAAGCCGTCTCAAAGCCGTTTTCAAGCGCAAAGGCCTGCACCTGCTCGAGCATCCGGCGCGTTAAAAGCGAGTCGTCGCCAAAAAAGACAAGCCCGTGGTCTTTGGCCAGAAGCTTCACTTCGCGCAGCATGCGCCCCTCGCGCTCGCGCGTTTGAGCGGCGGCTACGGCGTTCACGGACGGCCGCACCGCCGTCCAGTCAAACTGCGGGTGGTTCACAAGCGCCCGGCGCCAACTCTCGGCAAACACGCCCGCCTTCTGCATCATGAAGGCGTTGGCCTGCAGATAAAGGCCGATTGCGCGCGGCGTGGGATCCATCACGGCGGCGTTGAGCCTCGCCTTCACCTCGGTCTGAAGCTCTTCCACAGTCTTTAAAGCCGTGAGGCGCTGCAGGCCGTCGGCCTCTTCAGCTCGCGTGAGTGCTTCGCCCACAGCCGCCCGGTCAATGCCGTCGGCGGGAAAAAGCGCGAGGCTCTCCCCTTTGTCCTTTTTCACGGGCGTCTTGTCGGTGCGCACCTCATCCTTTTTCTCCCCGTAAAAGAGAAACGGACGCGCGGGATCGGCCCAGACGTCGCGCTCCCAGAAAGTCTGCGGTGCGTTCACTCGCTTGCCCTCTGCGTTTTCCGGTCCTGCGGCCTCCCCCTCACAGGGCGCAAGGCCTGCCGCAAAGGCTGCGGCGAGCGCCAGACTGATCCAAAGCGCCTGCTGCGCCAGCCTGATGTTTCGTGGGTTCATCGCGTTTCCTTGATGCGAATAAAGGTGTGTTAAAAGGCTCTTAAAAAGCCCGACTGCCGGCGCTTTTCCCCGGCAAAAGCCGCGTGGCGGGCTCTGTTTTCGGCAGGTTTCCCTCGTAGCCCGAGAGCACCGCCTTCACGGCAAGGCAGTTGACGCCTGTCGTCCCCTCGCCCATAAAGCACTTGCCGGTGATGGTGTTCACCTCGGTGTACTGGTCGCCCGAAGCAGCGGCGGCCTTCACACGGTCCTTGGCGCGCGCGATGACCGCGGTCTTATCGACCTTGAGCCCTGCGAGCGTGCCGTTTTTGGCCGCCTCCTGCGCGATTTCGCTGATGACGCCCGAAAGGTCCATCTTGGAAAAATCAAGCTGCTGAACCTCTTCGAGGGTGAAGCCGCGCGTCAGGGGATGCTCAGGACTCCCCCAACCGATCCCGAGCTGCTTTCGCCCCTCCTCCTGCACGATGCGGGCGATGCGGGAGTTGAAGCACACCCAGCTCTCGCGCTTTTCAAGGCACCCGAATCCGGAGGTTTTGTCGCAGAAACTGCCCACATACCGGCACAGGCCGCGGGACTTGCGCAGCGCATGCAGGCGGTCTTCATCGGTGCAGGAAAAGTAGTCGGCCGCCATTTCGAAGGCGACCGCCGCCAAAAAGCCCGCGGGCGAAAACGAAAGCGTCATGCTGCCCGTCGAGCTCACCCCGACCGAGACGCCGTAGTAGGAAAGCGTGGGCGAGTAGACGCCCGAACCCGCAGAGCCATAAAGCGCCTGCAAAATACCTTGAGTGGACTCAAAGGAATTCAAAATGTCGTAGACATAGGGGCTGCCCAACCACTTGATGAACTCCACCCCAGCGTCCAGCCCGATTGCGACGCCAATCGACAACGCCGAATTGCTCATCGAGCCCGAGGCGCCTTCCACGTCCGAGCGGCAGCAGGAAAATCCCATCTGCTTTACGGTGCACGAAGACGCCGTTCCCTTGAAAAGCATGTCGCCCGTGACGTCGCCGTAGACTCCGGCCTGCCGCAGGATTTCCAGAATCGCGACGCCCTCGGCAAAGTCCTCGCTTGTCTCCGGCTTTGCGGGCTCGCAGACACCTGCAATGCAGAGTTCGTTGTCGCAGACGGTGCCGGTCACGACATCCTCCGTGCCTCCGCCGCAGACAAAGGTCTTGGTGAGCATCGTGCATTCACCCGCCTCGTTGCGGCCAAGGCACTCTTCTCCTGTGAGCCTGCAGTCCTCGCGCGACTCGATCGCGCCGCACCCGTTGTCAGTGACCGGCTCCCCCGCGCCCGAGCCGCACGTGTAGGTGATGGTCGAAGCCCAGCAGTCCTTGGTGACCGGCACGCCGTTCACAATCTTCGTGCCGCCAGGCTCAGTGCACACCTCCGCGGTCTTGCGGCAGATGCTGTTTTCCTCCAGCGCCTGACAGGTGTCCACCTCCACGACGCCCGTGATTTCGTCGACGGTCTCCACGAGCTCCGCGTCGCCCGGATCCACCGACTCCACCTTGCCGCAGTTGTAGACGACGCGCTCGGCCTCGCACCCGGTCTCGCCCTCTTTGACGCACGTGCGCTGCACCTCCCAGCAGCCGGGCGTTGCTTCCAACCCCGTGCAGGTGGTGACAGGCTCAATGCGCTCGCACGCATAGACGCGCTCATAGCCCCAGCAGGGCGCGCGGTATGTGACGCCGTTGATGACGCGCACCGGCGGATCCTTGTCGACGCACGTTTGCGACAATTGCTTACACTGCATGCCGCTTGCGGCAAGATCCGCGGCCATCTGCGTGCAGGAGGCGACGTCGGGCGTCGGAGACCCGACGTTCACCGTCGTCTCGTCTTCAATGGAAGCGTCGCCCGCCTCCACCACGCCCTCGGGCACCTTTCCCTTGCAGAAGGCTTCGCCCACGAGCACCCGGCAGGAGGCATCGAGCTGCGGGTCGCACACAGCGGGCTTGGTGATCGTGCAGCCGCCTGCCTCCAGGTCCGAGCAGCCGGTGGCGTTCACACCCGCGCAGTAAAAGACAAGTTCGCAGCCCGCATCGGTGCACGTCACCTCGCCCCGGGTGCAGTCCTTGCGGTCCTTGAGCGGTCCGCAGGCCGCGTCATCCACCACCTCCTCGGTTTCGGTCGTGGAATAAAGCCACTCGGCGTTTGTGGCTGGCAGCTCGATTTTCTGCCCGCACGCCCAGGTTTCCTTGTAGGAAAGGCACGTTTTGCCGCCGTCGGCGTCGGTCAGTTCATCGGCGCAGGTGCGTTCTTTTAAGACGCACTTGCCGGGCCCTGAGGCTTCAGCATCCGCTTCCAGCGTGCTGCAGCCGTTTACGGACTCCGTATCCGGCGTCAAGCACGCGTAGGTTTCGCGATAGCTCCAGCAGTCGCGCGTCACCGCCACGCCGTCAATGATGCGGGTGCCGCCTGCCTCGACGCACACGCGGCTCGTGACCACACAGTTTTCACCGTCGGCGGCAGCCGCCCAAAGGGGCGCCGCGAGAAGCACCAAAAGCACCAAAAGGTGGATTACAGGCCCGTGCATGTTTCGCTCCAGTGTTCGGTTTCCGCGGTTTTCACAAAGCGGGTGAAGGGCAGCCGCACTGACACTTCGCCCTGCTTGATGTGGCTTGTTCCGGCGGCGCGGTAAACGGTCATCGTGACAAACGCAATGCAGTCGGCCTTGCTGCAGGACCAGCTCCCTTCAAAGCGCGCGATGCCGCCCGCGATGTTCAAAACGGTTTCAAAGACGTCGCTTGTGACTTCAACCGAAAGCGCGGGCTTTGCTCCCGCCTGAGCGTTGGTGGAAAGACGAAGCCGCACGCCCTCCTGCGCGCAGATGCTCGTCACTTCGAGCGTGTCGGCGCCCGCCACGTCGTCTTCGCCGAGATTGGCGTAGTCGGTGTTTGCGGCCGACTGCTCGTCTCCGGGCCTGCAGGAGGCGTCGGTGGTCACCACAAGGCGCCGCGTGCAGGTGCGCACGACGGACTTCATCAGGGGCTTCACGCACGCCGCATAGTGCTTTTCCGTTTGCG
>CALXOY010000060.1 GCA_944390145.1 uncultured Duodenibacillus sp. | reverse complement strand
ATGCCGACCGAATCGATGATCGTCATCAGCATCGCCGCCGTCACGGATTCATTTTTCGGCGTGAAGACGACCGTGCGTGCGAGCGTGTCAAAGCGCATGTCGGTGATCAGGTCGCTGCCTTTGAAGGCTTTCTCGATCAGCGCGGTTTCCGCGCCGCAGCACATGTCGGGGACGTAGAGCTTGATTGTTTGCATCTTGGGGTGAGGGCGCAGCGCGCCGATTTCAGTATCATTGCCCGTATTCAAAACCATGAAGCCGCTTCAGAGTCAAGCGAAATGAGAATCAGATGCGAATCGGCGAACTAGCCGGCCGCGCAGGCGTCACGGTGGAGGCGGTGCGCTTTTACGAGGCCCGCGGCCTGATGCCCGAGCCCGAAAGGCTGCCCAACAACTACCGCGACTACACCGCCAAGCACCTTGCACGGCTGCACTTCATCCATCACTGCAGGCTGCTTGGCATGAGCCTTGACGAAATTGCAAGGCTCACGCAGCTTGCCGCAGGCAAGGCCGGGGACTTTGCGGTGGTCCACGAGACGGTGCGGGCGCACATTGTTGCCATTGAGGCGCGCATTGCAGAGCTTACGGCGCTTAAGGAAAAGCTCCTGGCGCTCGAGTGCCGCTGCTCGGGCAACCATGAAGGACAAAGCTGCGGCATTCTCGAGGAACTTGAGTCGGAGGCGCGGTGCCCTGCGGGCGGCGGCTGCACGTGCGAAGCCTGCAAGCGCGGTCAACGTTAAAGAAGATCAATATGGCGACGGGCTGCGGCGGATCCTGCAGCGGCCCGCATACAACGGATAAAAGAAGGAATTCATGCACTACTTCGGAGGAATTTTCGGCTGGCTTCTGGCTGCAGCCGTCGTGCTCATCCCCACCTATATTCTCGGGCGCTGCGCCCGAAGCCTTCCCCCGGCGCTCACGTCCAAGGCGGCGCCAAGCGGCTTCGGGGGCTTTTTATGGGTGTTTCTTGCCGGTCAGGTCGGATGGGTTCTGACGCTTGTCTGGCAGACAGCCTACATGACAAGCGAGCTCTGGCACATGCTTGCGCGCAACGCGCAGACGATGCAGGCGGCCTTTGTGGCGGTGGTGCCCGGCATTGCTTCGATTCTGATCGGCATCGTGGTGATCTGGCAGGTGGTGGCCAGACGCAATCCCAATGCAGTGGCGGCGGCCGTGGTAGGCGTCTGGCTCATGGGCCCGTGCGCGAGCATGCTGCAGAGCTGGTACTTCGGGCTGGAGCTCACGCAGATGAGCATGATCCAGCTTTTCGGCTGGAGCATACTCTGGAGCTTTTACTTCGCCTTGTCGCCGCGCGTGGCGCTCACCTACGGCACGCCCCGCGGCAGGCGCATGGCGGCGGATTGACCGGCGGGGACCAGCCGCAAAAAGGGCGCCGTGCAGGCGCCCGTCTTTCCGCTCTTAGAAGGTGACGTGATCCGGATCGAGTCCGGAAAAGCCTGTCTGCGGCATGTTGTCGAGCCGCTGCATTTCTTCCTCCGAGAGGCTGAAGCTGAAGAGGTCGGCGTCCATGCGGCGGCGTTCGGGCGACATGGACTTCACGACGGCCGCCGCGCCGTGCTGCAGGCACCAGCGCAGGCAGATCTGGCCGGTGGAGACGCCGTGGGCGGCCGCCATTTCCACGATGACGGGGTTGCGCACGAGAGCGCCGCGTGCAAGCGGCGACCAGGCCACCACCTGAATGTTGTGCTCGCAGCAGAAGTCGACCGCGTTTGCCTGCCGGTAGCCCGGGTGAAATTCCAGCTGGTTCACCATCGGGGCGATGCGGGCGCGCGCCAGCAGCGGCACGAGGTGGTGCGACAGAAAGTTGCTCACGCCGATGGCGCGCACCACGCCCTGCTCGTAGAGATCCTCAAGCGCACGCCAGGTGCCCGAATTGATGCTCTGCCAGGTCATCGGCTCGCCCTTGGCGGCAGGCCAGTGAATGAGGTAGAGATCGAGGTAGGAGAGCTGCATGCGCTCGAGAACGCCCTCGAAGGCGCGCATGGCCGAGTCGTAGCCGCGTTCGGTGTTCCAGAGCTTGCTGGTGACGAAGATCTTTTCACGCGGCAGTCCGCAGGTGCGCACGGCTTCTCCGACGCCCGCCTCGTTGCCGTAGATGAAGGCCGTATCGATGTGGCGGTAGCCGATGTTGATGGCGTCGTGAATCTGCTCGATCAGCTTTTCGTCGTCGGACATCTGCCAGGTGCCGAGGCCGATGCAGGGAATCTTCACGCCGTTTGCAAGAGGAAATCCGCTGGCGATGTTGGGCAAAATAGTTTCTCCCAAAGTAGCGGCCGGGAGCCTGCGTTGAAAAGAGCTTCCCGGCCACGGCTTCTTATTTCTTTTGTGCGGGCATTTTATCAAAGGCGAAATTTGCGCTCTTCGATTTATTTCGAAATGCGAGAAAACTCGGGGGTGGCGACCCGCCGGTGCATTTTTTGCGCACCCGGCCGGCCGCCGTTCCCCCTGCGCCGTCTAGAATGGCTGCAGCACCTTTTTCCCTGTTTTTATTCATCATGCAGCAAGATTTATCTGGCCTTCTTCTTTTGTTGATGGTCATTGCCCTGGCCGCGCTCGGCCTTGTATTGCGGCGCTTGAGCAAGAAATCACAGACGCAGCAGGCCGCTCCGCCCGCACGCCGCCCCGACGGACGGCCCGTGCCCAACGAAAACCCCGCCCGCACGGCCGTTCAGAAGCCTGAATCCGTGCAGCAGTTTGACGCGGTCAATGTGCGCCGCCCGACGATGCTTGCGCTCACCACCGTGCGCGACGGCGCCGTCGCCCCCGAGGTGTTCATTCAGCGCGCGTTCAAGATCGACCGCGAGCACTGGATGGAAATCGCTTCCGAGCAGGCGGTGCGCGACCGCCTTGCGCCGCTTTTTTCGCACGTCGTGCAGCTTGCGTGGGTGCCCGGGAGCGCCTTTGAGCGCCACATCTATTCGGTGAGCTTTTCGCCTGCGCTGGAAGCGGGCATGCGCGAAGGCATTTTTGCCGACGGCAATGCGGCGGGCGTTGTGACGCACGTCACCGCCATCGACGAGACGGGTGAGGCGCTCGGCACGCCGATGAAGATGTCGCTTGAGGGCTCGCAGCTCGGGCTTGTGGCCGCCCTCTGGTCGGCCTTCAATCCCAAAGGGATGCCGCATGCCCTTCGTGCGCAGCTTGAAAAGGAAAACGCCGAGGTGGCAAGGCGCTTGAGCGAGCTGCCGCAGCATGTGGCCTATGAAACGGTGCAGGGCTGGACGCTGCGCTACGCAAGCCTTTCGGCCGTGGTGGCGGCGGTGAAGGCGGGCGTGCAGGGTGAGGCTGAAAGCTACCTCAGGGAAATCGACGAGATTTCCCGCGACATGCACGCACAGGCCGCGCGCATCGACGCGGAGATCGACAGGCGCTCAAAGGCGGTCTTCAGCCTCGAGGACGCCGACGACGCGCTGGTGCACGCGATCGCCTACATGTACGTGCGCGACCTCACCGTGCGGTTCTTGCGCATCTGTGCGCTGCTGCGTGTTTCCGTGGGCGACTCCTTTGAAGAGGAGGTGCGCTGCGCCAATGCAGTGGCAGGCGACGTTAAGCGCTTCACCGACGTGCGCGAACTCATTGCCGCCGCGCAGAAGGCCGCGCACGACAAGCTCGAAATCTCCAACGTGCGCACCGCAGGCAGCCACGAAATCGCCAAGGCCTCCTCGATTGCGCGGCACGCCTCCGAACTCACCCGTCTGCACGATGATTTTCTCGCCGACCTGCAGAAGGAGGCGAACAAGGTGCAGGAGGACATCGATCAGACGATGTTGCGCGAAGCAAAGCTGCACCGCTACGCGGTCCGCGTGGGCGACGACGGACGGGTGGAGAAGTTCTTTGCCTTGAACGCTTGAAGGCGATGCACCCGACGCAAAGTGGCCGCAGAAGGTTGTCTTCTGCGGCCGCGCCCTTTCTCAAAGCCTTTTATTTTTTAATGATGACGCCCGCCTGCGGGATGAAGGAGGCCTTGATGATTGCCCCCGCATCGATGAGCGTTGTGCCCGGCAGAAACGGCACCGACATGCTGTAGGGTTTGGTCTGCCCCGAGCCCGGCGCCTCGACCTGATAGTCGATGCGGTCACCTTCAAAGAGCCGGTTGATGATCTTCACCTCAAAGCCCTCGGTCTCCGAAATCCGCAGGTTTTCCGGACGCACCACGAGGTAGGCGGTCTCGCCCACGGCGGGGGGATTCTGTCTGCCCATGCGGGCGCGCAGACGGCTGCCCGCAACCGAGACGATGCCGAAGCCGTCAGCGTCAACGGCTTCCAGCCTGCCTTCAATCAGATTTGCCTGTCCGATGAAGTCCGCCACAAAGGCCGTGGCGGGATCCTCATAGAGCTCCATCGGGGTGCCGAGCTGCTCGATGCGGCCGCTGTTCATCACCATGATGCGGTCGGACATTGTGAGCGCCTCCTTCTGATCGTGCGTCACATACAGGCACGTGATGCCGAGCGTCTGCTGGATGCGGCGGATTTCGGTGCGCATGTGCAGCCGCAGCTTGGCGTCGAGGTTGGAAAGCGGCTCGTCCATCAAAAGGAGCTTCGGCTTTAAAACCAGCACGCGCGCCAGCGCCACGCGCTGCTGCTCGCCGCCCGAGAGCTGGTTGGGATAGCGGTGCTCGGCCTTGGTGAGCCCCACCAGGTGCAGCGCTTCACGCACTTTTTTGGCCATCGCTTCGCCCGACTCATGGCGGATCTTCAAGCCGTAGGCGACGTTGTCAAAGATCGTCATGTGCGGGAAAAGCGCGTAGTTCTGAAACACGAATCCGAGGCCGCGTTCGTTGGCGGGCACGGACGTGATGTCGGCCCCGTCCACGAGAATCTGACCGGAGGTGGGCGTCTCAAAACCCGCGATCATGCGCAGCGTGGTGGTCTTGCCGCAGCCCGAGGGGCCGAGGAAGGTGAGAAATTCGCCGGCGCGCACCTCGAGGTTGACGTTGTTGACGGCGAGGAACTCCTCGTTGTCCTTCACAAAGCGGCGGCAGATGTTTTTGAGGGTGAGTGAAACGGTCATTCTTAGTGTGCTCCGATGGTGTCGCCGCTGCGGCACAGCAGCCGCGCAAGAAGCGTCATGAAGGCCGAGGCAATGAAAACGAGTGCGATCAGCACAACCGAGAAGGCGCAGGCCTGGGCAAACTGCAGCTCCGTCATGCATTCGAGAATGCGGGTTGTGATGAGCGTCCAGTGCACGGACACCAGAAAGATGGTGGCGCTGATGGCGGTCATCGAGTGGATGAAGAGGTACTTCATGCCCGAGAGAACCGCAGGCAGCACAAGCGGGATCGTAATCGAGGTGAAGGTCTTCACGGGCGAGGCCCCGAGGCTTCTGCTCGCCTCCTCAATCGAGGGGTCGATCTGCGAGAGCGCGGCGATCACATTGCGGATGCCCGCCGACGAGTAGCGGAAGACGTAGGCCGCAATGAGGATGTAGACCGTGCCGGTGAGCACCAGCGGCTTGTCGTTGAAGGCGATGATGTAGGCGATGCCGACCACGGTGCCGGGCAGCGTGTAGTTCAAAAGCGAGGCCGTCTCCAGCGTCTTGCGCCCGCGCACTTTGAGGCGCGCTGTCACATAGCCCACCACGACGGCAAGCAGGCCCCCGAGCGGCGTGCCGATGCAGGCGATCAGCAGCGTGTCCTTGATCGCCTTCATGCCGTGCGTGAAGACGTACTCGTAGTTGGCAAGCGTCATCGAGTTGTCCACGCCCCAGACCTTGATCACGCTGCCGAGCACGATGACCGAATAGATGGCGGCGATGAGCGCGAGCACCGCGGCGATCACAAGCCCCATGAGGGTGGTGAGAAGCGGTCCCGGCCCGTGGATGCTGCTTCTGCCGCCCGCCTTGCCGCTTACTGTGACAAAGTTCTTGCGGCTCACCCAGTAGTGCTGCAGCAGATAGACCGCAAGCGCCGGGATGAGCAGCATGAAGGAGAGCGCCGCGCCGCCCTTGAAGTCATACATGCCGGTGATCTGCAGATAGGCTTGCGTGGGTAGCACCGGAAAGGAGTGGCCGCCGAGCACCTGCGGCGTGGCGAAGTCGGCAAGCGAACAGGAGAAGACCAGCAAAAAGGCGTTGGCAATGCCCGGCACCGCCAGCGGCATCGTCACCGTGCGAAACACCGTCAGGCTCGAGGCGCCGAGCGAATAGGCCGCGTCCTCCAGATTGGGGTCGATGCGCGAGAGAATGGTGGAGAGCGTCATGAACGCCACCGGAAAGAAGGTGAGCGTCTCGGAAATGAAGGTGCCCCAGAACCCGTCGACGTTGAAGTCCTCGATGCCCAAAAGCGTGAGGATCATGCCGTTGGGCCCGAGCAGCAGCGTGAGCGCAATGCTGCTTGTAAAGGGCGGGGAGATGAGCGGCAGGATGGTGGCTGCGCTGATAAAGACCTTGAGCCAGCCGGGCATGTGCAGCCGCGTCACCGCATAGGCGAAGATAAAGCCCAGGACGGTGCCCGCAATGCCCACTGAAAAGCCCAGCAGAATGCTGTTGACGGCGGCCTGCTGGTCGTACCAGCTCGAGACGAAGGGCTTGAGGTTTTCAAGCGTAAAGCCGTCCTCGCCCCAGAAGGTCATGGCAAGGAGGCGGCACAACGGATAGAGCACGAAGACGCCGATCAAAAGCCACAGCACGGCCACTGTCAGGCGTGTTGTGGCGTCGCGTCCGGTGGCGGCGCTGGAAGTCATCGATGAAAACGAAAGAAAAAGGAGAGAAAACCGGCGGCGCACTGCGCCGCCCGCCGGTGTCCGAAGGGGCCGGAGGCTTCCGGCCCCGGCAAGGGACAGCCGGCTACTTGATCACTTCATTGATCCAGCGCTGGGTGTATTCCTTGCGCTTGTCGCCCTTCCACTGCACGTCGACCGGCACCATCTTGATCTTGGTGAGGTCCAGGATGGGATTTTCCGTTTTGACGTCCTTGCGGGTGGGAACGTAGTTGATCTTGTTGGCGACGATGAATTCGGCGAACTTCTTGGAGGCGGCCCAGTCGACGAACTTCTTGGCTTCGGCGTTGTTCTTGCCTCCCTTGATCACGCCCGTGGCTTCAATGCCGTAGCTCACGCCGTCCTCCGGGTAGGAGATGACCACCGGATAGCCCTGCTGCTGGATGTCCAGCGCGTCGACGATGTAGAAGATGCCCGAGGCGCACTGGCCGGTGGCAATCGGCATGGCGCCGCCCGCGCCGCTCTTGGTGTACATCTGCACGTTGGCGTTGAGCTTTTTCTGGAACTTGAAGGCTTCATCCTCGCCCATGATCTTCACAAGCGAGAAGATGCGCTCGGTGGCGGTGCCGGAGGTTCTGGCATCGGCCATCTGCAGGTTCTTCTTGTAGCGCTCATCGAGCAGGTCGGCCCACTTGGCCGGCGGCTGCATGTTGTTCTTGGCGAGGAACTTGGTGTTGGTGAGAAAGCACAGCGGAATCACGCCGATGCCCGTCCAGTAGTTGTCCGGATCGCGCATCGAGGGGTCGATCGCGTCGGAGTCGGCCGGACGGTAGGCTTCAAAGACGCCTTCCTTGCTTGCCGCGGCATACATGTCGGCCGGGCCGCCGAGCATCACATCGACCTGCGGGTTGCTTTTTTCAGCCGTGAGCCTGGCAAGGGCTTCCCCGGTGGAAAAGCGCAGGAAGTTCACCTTGATGCCGGTGTCCTTGGTGAATTCGGCAAAGATGCGCGAGGCGTATTTCTCGGGCATCACCGAGTAGGCGTTCAGTTCAGCGGCGTTGACGCCGGCGCAAAGCACGGCAAGACCTGTGAGCACGGCGAGGAATTTCTTCTTTTGCATGAGTTCTTCCTTTTGGATTGCAATGTGCTGTGCTTTTGAGCGCTTCTACTCTGAAGGCGGTCCGCGATGGGCGGCGCGAGCCGGCGACGCTGCAAAAGCCGCGGTGAAATTGTAGCCAATGGCTGGAAAAGCGGTTTTTGGTGCGAAAAAAGCCGCAGAGCGCCTCACGCTCTGCGGCGGGAAAGGGGGCATTGAAAGCGGCGTTATTCGCCGTCTTCGGCGGCCGAAAGGCGCATCGTGTTGAGCGTTTGTGCGGCAGCGGGCGCAATGTCGCTGGCGGTGAACCCTGCGGCGTAGTCTTCGCCCGCCCTGCCGTGCAGGTAGACCGCGGCGAGGGTGGCGCTCACCATGTCGTAGCCCTGGGCGAAGAAGGCGCCGAGCATGCCGCTTAAGACGTCGCCCGAGCCGGCTGTGGCGAGCATGGCGCTGCCCGTGGGGTTGATCCAGGTGCGCGAGCTTCTCAGGGCCACAACCGTGCCCGCACCCTTCAAAATGGAAATGGCGCCCGTCTGCACCGCCAGTTCGCGGGCCGCGCCGATGCGGTCGGCCTGCACCTTCTGCGGGGTGCTGTGGATGATGGCGGCGGCCTCGCCCGGGTGCGGCGTGATCACCGTGTGCGCGCGGCGCGCAAGGAGGGCGTCCTGCAGATCGTTGTCTTCGGCGATCATGCGCAGCGCATCGGCGTCGACAATGAGGGGCACCGGGGCGGCGATGGCGTCGGCCAGGCGCTTTCTTGCCTTTTCCGTAAAGCCCATGCCGCAGCCCACAACGTTGCAGGAGGTCTTGGTGAGGTCAATTTCGCCTTCGGCCATCATGAGTTCCGGATAGATCGAATCAAAGGCCGGGGCCCTGTCGCTCATGAATTCAACGGTGACGCTGCCCGCGCCGCAGACGATTGCCGCGCGCGCCGCGAGAATCGCCGCGCCGATCTTGCCCGTTTCGCCGCCCACCACGGCCACGTGGCCGTAGGTGCCCTTGTGGCTGTTGCGGCTGCGTTCTTCGAGCACATGGCGGAAATCGTCGGGTTCAATGAGGCCCACCGTGGTCAAGGGCACCGAAACGCCGAGTTCGTTCACCTCCACCACACCAGCGGCATCGGCGCCCACGCACATGAAGCAGCCGGCCTTGGGCGCGAGCATCGCAATCGTGATGTCGGCCATGCAGCCCTTGACGCCGCCCACCCAGTTGCCGGTCATCGGATCGAGCCCCGAGGGGATGTCCACGCTGATGTGCAGGGCCTGGCGCTCGTTAAACCACATCGCGGCGTCCTGGAAGTCGCCCGAAAGGGGTTTTTTCAACCCCGTGCCGAAGAGCGCGTCGACGACGACGTCGGCCTTCTCGGCGTTGTACGGGTCCGAGATGACGATGCCGCCTGCGGCCGTATAGGCGTTGAACATCAAAAGCGCATCGTCGGCTTTGGGCTTGTCGCAGCCGATCAGGGCCGTCGTGACGCGGTAGCCGCGCTCAAGCAGCAGGCGCGCCGCGGCAAAGCCGTCGCCGCCGTTGTTGCCCGGACCGCAGATGAAGACCACGTGCTTGCCGGGCTCGAGCGCCTCGCCGATGCGGTCGGCGATGGCAAGACCCGCACGGCGCATGAGTTCTGCCTGCGGCAGTTGGGACTGGTAACGGTGTTCGAGCGTTGCGAGCTCGTCAAGATTGAGAATCTGCTGGGCCATGATGCGAAATGAATGGTTTCAAAAACGATGCGCAATTGTACGCTTTGCGTCCTACTCGTTTTTCACCGCCTTTTCCTGCGGCATCTGCGAAAAGAGCCAGTCGACGAAGCCGCCGCGGTTGCGCGAGCAGACGTAGATCCTGCCGCGGCCGGTGAATTTGAGCACGATGCCTTCGCCCGAGGTCTGGCTGTGAAAGATCTTGCCGAAAAAGCCCTGCTTGGAGGTGTTGACGGCAAGTTCATAGTCTAGGGCCGCATCCCAGGCCGCCAGGTGGCCGTTGTCGACATAAACCGACCGGCTGCCGTCAAGATCGATGGCGCGCATCGAGCCGAAGCCGCTTACGGCGACCTGTCCCGCGCCTTCGGTGCAGAGCACGAAAAAGCCGCCGGAGTTGCCCAGAAGCGCCCGCCCGAGTCCCTGCGTTTTGGCAGAGAGCTCGACGCTCTCGGTGCTCGCGAGATACGAGCCGTCGGCGATCATGTACTGGTGTTCGCCCGTTTCCAGAATCGCGACGTCGCCGGGCAGCGTGGGCGTCAGAAGCACTTCGCCCGGGCCGTCGACGGCTTCGATCTTCTGCTGAAAGAAGCTCTCGTCGTTGAGGATTTTGCGCGAGAGCGCCGAGAAAAGGCCGCCCTTGGCGCGGCCGGTGAGCGCAAGCGCCGCGTCCATCGACACCATGGCGTTTCTTTCGGCATAGATGCATTCGCCCTTTTCCAGACAAACGCTCAAAAGCGGATCGATCGATCCGGTGACGGTCATGCGCGGCATGGCGGTTTTCCTCTTTAAAGTTGCTGTCAATGCCGGAAATGATAGCGGTGCGGCGCCGGTTTCCAGGATTTTGCGCCGTTAGAATTCTTCAAGTTGTAAGAGTTTTAGTGCTGACCGGGCATGGTTTTTCGGTTCCGTTTCCTGCGGTGCGCCGCCGCCGTCCTTTTGCTGCTCGGCCTCGTCATCGCAGGGTCCGGCTCCTGCCTTGGCGGTGATCGCGAGCGCACGCTCACGGTGGGCGTGCTGAGCTACTCGCCGCCCTGGTACGACGGCGCCTTCATCAAGGAGCGCTCGCTTGACCTGGTGGTCGCGGGCGCCACCTTCTATTTCGGTCATGCCGAACTGGGCCTGCGCGACATCGCAAGCCTTGTCTCCGATACCTCAACGGGCTCGAACTGCGCCTCGTCCGCCGCCGTGGTGGTGCGAAAGGACCGCACGGACATCCAGACGCTCGCCGATCTCAAGGGCCGCACGGTGGCGGTTGTCAAGGGCGAGCCTTCAAAAGTGAACGGCGAGACAATTCGGACATTTCTTTCTCCTCTATTGGCAGCCTGCCGCAAGCCGCTTGTGCGGCCTGTCGGGCAGGCCGGTAGTTTTTCCTGCGCCTGCGTGAGTGCAGGCGCCTCTCTCACGGTCGATTATTGAGCGCACCACCTCCTAGGAGATTTGCCTTTTGACGTGCGGCCGGCAAAGAAATCTCCTCGGACATTTGACGGTCGGCAAGCCTTCTTGTAAAGCCCTGCGGACGCCCTTGACGGTCTCGGAAAAACCCGCTAGGCACATGTCCGTAGTGCCGCCGACAAGGGAGGCCGCCGCAGCGGGCCGCAGACGCGGGAAAAAGCCCGCCCCGCTATAATCGGCGGATTCACCAACAGCCTGCCCTCACGCAGGTCTTTTCCGCACTCTTCACGCATTTGACTGATCAAAATGTCCCAGATCCGCGTTCTTCGCATTCCCGGCTCCTGTGCACTTTCAGAATTCCGCGCCGAGCGGCTCTTGAAAAAGCTGCAGGCCGTCAACCCCGCCGTCCAAGCCGTCCGGGGGCGCTATCAGCACTTTGTGCACGTCGAAAGGCCGTTGAGCGAAAGCGAAGCGCAGCGTCTTGCCGCGCTTCTTGACTATGGGGATCCGGCGCAGGAAAAGGCGGGCGGCCTCGAGTTTCTCGTCGTGCCGCGCCTGGGCACCATCAGCCCCTGGGCTTCGAAGGCAACCGACATCGTCCACAACACGGGCATTGCAGCGGTGCTGCGCGTCGAGCGCGGCGTGCTCTATGCGATTGACGTGAAGGACGGCGCAGCCGTTGACTTTGAGGCCCTTGCCGCACCCCTGCACGACCGCATGACCGAGACGGTGCTTGCCGCCGACGCCGACCCCGCGGTGCTCTTCACCGACGTCAAGGGTCGCGCCATGCGCACCGTGGACATTCTCACGGGCGGCCGCGAGGCGCTTGCCGCAGCCAACGTCGAGATGGGCCTTGCGCTTGCGCCCGACGAAATCGACTATCTGGTCGACGCCTTCACCAAGCAGCGCCGCAACCCGACCGACGTCGAGCTCATGATGTTTGCGCAAGCCAACTCCGAGCACTGCCGCCACAAGATCTTCAACGCTGCGTTCACGATTGACGGCGTCAAGCAGGAAAAGACCCTCTTTGGCATGATCCGCGAGACCCACAAGGCCTCCCCGCGCGGCACGATCGTCGCCTACGCCGACAACGCGGCCGTTTTTGAAGGCCCGCAAGTCGAGCGCCTCTACCCGAGGCCCACCGAGACCGACCGTTTCGGCTCGCGCTATGAAGAGGTGAAGGAATACGCGCACACCGTCTTCAAGGTGGAAACGCACAACCATCCGACCGCGATCTCGCCATTTCCGGGCGCATCCACCGGTTCGGGCGGCGAAATCCGCGACGAAGGCGCCACCGGCCGCGGCGCACGCCCCAAGGCGGGCTTGTGCGGCTTCAGCGTCTCGGCCCTGCATCTCACAGGCAAAACGCAGGCCTGGGAAAACGACAAGGACACATCAGGCATCGCGCGAGGCGGCGAAGACGCCGTCTACGGGGCGCCTGCGCGCATCGCCACGCCGCTTTCGATCATGACCGAGGGTCCGATCGGTGCGGCAAGCTTTAACAACGAATTCGGCCGCGCCAACATCCTCGGCTACTTCCGCAGCTTTGAGGCGCGCGTGGGTGAAACACGCTACGGCTACCACAAGCCCATCATGCTTGCGGGCGGCATCGGCAACATCCGCGATGATCAGACCAAGAAGCTTGCTCTTCCCCCGGGAACGCTTCTCATCGTGTTGGGCGGCCCCGGCATGCGCATCGGCCTGGGCGGGGGCGCGGCAAGCTCCATGACAAGCGGCTCGAACGCCGAATCGCTTGACTTTGACAGCGTGCAGCGCGGCAACCCCGAAATGGAGCGCCGTGCGCAGGAAGTGATCGACCGCTGCTGGTCGTGCGGTGAGGACAACCCGATTCTTGCCATCCACGACATCGGTGCGGGCGGGCTCTCGAACGCCATGCCGGAACTCGCCGACCTCTCGGGCCACGGCGCACGGCTGTCGCTTGACAAGGTGCCGGTGGAGGAAAAGGGCATGAGCCCGCTCGAAGTCTGGTGCAACGAAAGCCAGGAGCGCTATGCGCTTGCCATCGCCCCCGAGTCGCTTGAAAAGTTTGACGACTTCTGCCGCCGCGAGCGCTGCCCGTACGCCGTGCTCGGCTCGATTTCCGAAGACGGCGAACTCATTGTCGAGGGCCGCGCCGGAGAGGACCGCGCCGTGCAGATGCCCATGGACGTGCTCCTTGGCAAGCCGCCGCGCATGCACCGCGATGTGACAAGCGTCAAGACCGAACTTACGCCCTTTGCCTGCAGTCTTTCGGTGAAAGACGCCCTTTACAGCGTGCTCAAGCACCCGACGGTGGGCAGCAAGTCGTTTTTGATCACCATCGGCGACCGCTCCGTGGGCGGTCTGGTAAGCCGCGACCAGATGGTCGGACCTTGGCAGGTGCCGGTGGCCGACTGCGGCGTCACGTGCGTTTCCTTCACGTCGGAGGCGGGCGAAGCGATGGCCGTGGGCGAGAGAACCCCGGTTGCCGTGATCGACTCGGCCGCCGCCAGCCGCATGGCTGTGGGCGAGGCGCTCACCAACATCGCCGCCGCCGACATCGAGCTGCCGCTTGTGAAGCTTTCGGCCAACTGGATGGCCGCCTGCGGCGCGCCCGGCGAGGACGCCAGGCTTTTTGCCGCCGTAGAGGCCGCGAGTAGTTTCTGCCAGAAGCTCGGCATTTCCATTCCGGTGGGCAAGGACTCCTGCTCGATGCGCACCGCTTGGAAGGAGGGCGACAAGAGTAAGTGCGTCACAAGCCCCGTCTCGCTCATCGTCTCGGCCGCGGCCCCCGTGGGTAATGTGCGTCTGACGCTCACGCCCGAGCTGCGAAGCGACGTGCCGAGCGTGCTGATGGCCGCTGATCTGGGCGAGGGACGCTGCCGCATGGGCGCTTCGATTCTGGCGCAGTGCGTGCAAAGCTTCGGCGACAAGACTCCCGACGTCGATGATCCCGAAAAGCTCGCCGCCTTTGTCGCGCTGGTGCGCAAGCTTGCTCTGGCGGGCTGCATCCTTGCTTACCACGACCGCAGCGACGGCGGCTTTGCGGCCTGCGCCTGCGAAATGATGTTTGCCTCGCACCGCGGCGTGACGCTGCACGCCGACGCCCTGGGCGGCAATGCCCTTGAGGCGCTCTTTAACGAAGAGCTCGGTGCACTCATCCAGGTGCCCGCCGACCGCGTCGATGAAGTGCTGGCTGCGGCAAAGGCCGCCGGCCTTGAAGGCGTCTTCAAGACTGTGGGCGGATTAAACGCCGACGACGCCTTCGCCGTGACCGACAAGGGCGTGGAGATCCTGCGCGAAGAGCGCACGGCGCTCACCCGCGCCTGGAGCGAAGTCTCCAACGCGATCGCCCGCGGCCGCGACAATCCGGCTTGCGCCGACAGCGAAACCGACTGGGCCTGCGACAAGGATGTGAAGGGCCTTTTCGTGAAGACCACCTTTGACAACGACGAGCGCATCGCCGCGCCCTTCATCGCGTCGGGCGTGCGTCCGAAGCTTGCCGTGCTGCGCGAGCAGGGCGTCAACTCGCAGACCGAGATGGCGGCGGCCTGGACGCGCGCGGGCTTTGACGCCTACGACGTGCACATGACGGATCTCCTCACCGGCCGCATCACGCTCGAAGACTTCGTGGGCCTTGCGGTCTGCGGGGGCTTTTCCTACGGCGACGTACTCGGTGCTGGCGGCGGCTGGTCCAAGACGATTCTCTACAACCACATGCTCTCGGATATGTTCTCGGCGTTCTTCCACCGCACGGACACGTTTGCGTTGGGCATCTGCAACGGCTGCCAGATGATGAGCCGCCTAAAGAGCCTCATTCCGGGCGCCGAAGCCTGGCCGCAGTTCGTGCGCAACCGCTCCGAGCAGTTCGAAGCGCGCTGCGTGGAGCTGCGCATCGAGGAGAGCCCCTCGATTCTCTTTGCCGGCATGGCGGGCAGCTGCATGCCGATCGTCAACTCCCACGGCGAGGGCCGCGTGCAGTGGGAGCGGCCTGAGGACGCCGCCCGTGCGCTGATTGCCGCGCGCTATGTCGACGGCGAGGGCAATCCCACCGAGCGCTACCCGCTCAATCCGAACGGGTCGGCCGCGGGCGTCACCTCGGTCACCACGCCCGACGGGCGCTTTACGATCATGATGCCGCACCCCGAGCGCAGCCACCGCACGGTGCAGCTCTCGTGGCACCCGCGTGAAATGGGCGCCTTCTCGCCCTGGATGCGCATGTTTGAAAACGCCCGCGTCTGGGTGGGTTGATTTTTGAGCCTTTGAAGGCATCAAAAGCCGGCGCAGGTGCTTGACGCATTTGCGCCGGATGCGCTCCCCATGGACACAGCCGTTTTTCTTTCCTTTGCCGTCACCAGTCTAGTTCTGGCCGCCGCGCCCGGCCCCGACATCCTCTTTGTGCTGGCGCAGTCGGCGCAGGCGGGGGCAAGGGCGGGTCTGGCGGTCGTCATCGGGCTCATGATCGGCTGCCTCATCCAGACCGCTGCGGCCGCGGCGGGCCTTGCGGCCGTGGTGGCGGCAAGCCCCGTGCTCTTCTGGGCCATCCGGCTCGCGGGCGCGGCCTACCTCCTGTATCTGGCCTGGGGCGCCTGGCATGCGGGGGCTGCAAACGGAAATGTGAAGACACAGGCGTTGAGCCGCCCGGCGCTTTTAAAGCGCGGCGTCATCATGAACGTCACCAACCCCAAGGTGCAGATCTTCTTTCTTGCGTTTTTCCCGCAGTTTGCCACCAAGGGAGCCACCGGCTGGCAGATGGCAGGCGAAATGGCCCTTCTGGGCGTCATTTTCACGCTGTGCGCCTTTGTGGTGATGGCCTGCTGCGCGCTTTTTGCCGGAGCGCTTGCCGACCGCATCCGCTCGCCGCGCGTGCAGCTCATCTTCAACAAAGTCTCGGCCGTGATTTTCACCGCGCTTGCGGTCGCGGCCGTTCTCGCCGAATGAATTTCGGTTCAATATTTGTCTAAAACGCCCTCTCTCTAAGGACTCCTGCCTATGCAAGGATGCACCTGGAGCGGGTAGCATTTCGGCGGAACCGCGCGGGTTCCTTCCCTCGAAAAAAAGATAATAAATATGCTGTTCTCAAACACTGCTGCAGACGACACCAACCGTGTCCGCATCAAACTGTGCGGACTGACGCGCGAAGACGACGTCATCACGGCCGTTCAGGCCGGCGCCGACGCTGTGGGCTTCGTGTGCTATCCTGGCAGCTCCCGCTATGTGACGCCCTCGCGCCTGATGTGCCTGCTCGGCCTTGTGCCGGAATCGGTCACCAAGGTGCTGGTGTTCGTCAATCCCACGAGCGAAGAGGTTAGGGAGCATCTGGCGATGTTCCCGGACTGTGTGCTGCAGTTTCACGGCAGCGAGTCGCGCGCCTTCTGCGATCAGTTTCATGCGCCCTATGTGAAGGCGGTGGCGGTCAAGGATCCGCGGGACCTGCTCACGGCGCAGGATGCCTATCCGATGGCTGTGGCGCTGCTGGCCGACGCCCCCGCCGAGGGCTACGGCGGCTGCGGCATGTCCTTTGACTGGGAGGGCGTCTCGCGCATCCGCGACCAGATCCGCAAGCCGCTGATTGTGGCGGGCGGCTTAAAGGAGCAGAACGTGAGCCAGGCGATCCGCCTGATGCGCCCCTGGGCGGTGGATGCGGCAAGCGGCGTGGAAACCGCCCGCGGCATCAAGGACCCCCACAAGATTCAAAAGTTCATCGAAGCGGTGCGCCGCGGCGGCGACTGCAGCGAACCCGCCGCTGAAGCCTAGTCTCCCTGAAAGTCCTCCGGCTGCAGAATGTGCGTGCCGGTCTCCCAGATGTATGGCCCGGCTTTCAGCACCATCTTGTCCTTGGTGAAAAGAAAGTCCGCCCGCGCCTCATAGGCAAGGTTTAAAAACTTTTCGTCCTCCGCGTCCCGGCAGCGCACGCGGCTCTCGCCGCTTGTGGTAAGCAGGACGGTGTACTCGTACACGTTTTCCAAAAACGCGCGCTGCGCGTCCGGCGCAAGGCCGAACTGCGGCCGCGCGAGCACCACGGCAAACTCCTTCATGCAGCTCGGGCTCGACAGGAGCACCAGCCTTCCTTCCTGCACCTGCTTTTTGAGATACTGCGCCTCCGGGTCGTTCCAGTACCAGAGGTCAAGCAGGACATTGGTGTCAAGCACCGCAGTGCCCGTCATGAAGCCGCAGCGCAGGCCGTCGTCAAATTCCTCCGTGCTCTCCGTCTCGAGGCTGTCAATCCAGGCAAAAGTCTCCGTCAAATCGGGATCGGTCGGGGCGGCATCGGTCATTTTTGTTTTTCCAACGTTAAAAAAGCGCAGGCCGCATTGTTGCTGCAGTCTGCGCGGAAAACCAGCCGGGAGCCCGCTGCGGGCCCCCGCATGGGCTTTACAGAAGATCCTTGACGGCTTCGGCTTCGGCCACCAGCTCGCCCACGGTCTTGTCGAGCTTTTCCTGGCTGAAGGCGTCGAATTCAAGGCCCTTGACGACTTCATAGCCGCCCTTGCCGTCGCAGATGCAGGGCATGCCGCAGACGAGGCCCTCGGGCACGCCGTAGCTGCCGTCGGAGGGAACGCCCATCGTCACCCAGTCGCCGTTGCTGCCGAGGAACCAGTCGTGCATGTGGTCGATCGCAGCCGACGCGGCCGAAGCGGCGGAGCTTGCGCCGCGGGCTTCAATGATGGCGGCGCCGCGCTTGCCCACCGTCGGGATGAAGGTGTCGCGGTACCAGATCGGGTCGACGCATTCGCTCGCGGGCTTGCCGTCGATCGTGCAGAAGCGGATGTCCGGATACATGGAGGGCGCGTGGTTGCCCCAGACGGCCATCTTGCGCATCGTCGTCACGGGCTTGCCGGTGACGGAGGAAAGCTGCGCGAGCGAGCGGTGGTGGTCAAGGCGCAGCATCGCCGAGAAGCACTTGGGCGAGAGCGACGGAGCCGACTTCATGGCGATGTAGGCGTTGGTGTTGCAGGGGTTGCCCACCACAAGCACCTTGACGTCGCGGCTGGCGACTTCATCGAGCGCGCGGCCCTGTTCCTTGAAGATGGCGCCGTTGGACGAAAGCAATTCGGAGCGTTCCATGCCCTTGGTGCGGGGACGGGCACCCACGAGAATGGCGGCGTCGGCGTCCTTGAAGGCGACCTTTGGGTCGGCCGTGGAGATCATGTCGGCCAGAAGCGGGAAGGCGCTGTCGGCAAGTTCCATCATGACGCCCTTCAGGCGCGCGGCGCTCTCGGGCGTGTTGCGTTCGAGCAGCTGCAGAATCACGGGCTGGTCGGGGCCGAGCATGTCGCCGGCGGCGATGCGGAACAAGAGGGCGTAGCCGATGTGGCCGGCAGGACCTGTCACTGCAACACGAACGGGTTTTTTCATGGAATTTTCTCCTTGTGTCGAATCTTTCTGATCGATGTCGGCGCCGTCACTGCCGGAGCCTTGAAGCGGGCGGACGGCCGGCGAGGGACGCGGCGCCGCACTGCGCTTTTTCTGTACAGCCGCAATGCTAATGCCTGCCGCGGCTTCTGTCACCGCAGGGAAAGGCCCGCGGGATCGGCGTTTTGGATGAAGAAAAGGGGAGGGTCAGCCTCAAAAAAGACGTTAAACCACTGATTTAAAAAGAAAAAAAACGGCAATGCGCGGGGGTGTTGGAAAGACGGCGGCCGGTTTTGATGCGGATCAAAATCATGCGAAAAAAGCAGTTGATCCAATCTAATTGATAATTCTCTTGTTATGCAAAAAAGCCCGTCCTCCGGAATCGGGAGAACGGGTGCGGACTGCAGAAGACCTGCGTGCGTCAGGCGCGGTTGGAGACGCCCTGCAGGTGGAACTTCGCCACGATCGTGGCGGCGATCTCTTCGATCGACTTCGTCGTGGAGTTGAGCCACTCGATGCCGTTTGCCGACATCAGGCGCTCGGCGTTGCGGATTTCCTCGCGGCAGTTTTCAAGGCTTGCGTAGCGCGAGCCCGGACGCCGCTCGTTGCGGATTTCGGAGAGCCGCTCGGGCTTGATGGAAAGCCCGAAGAGCTTGCCGCGCAGCGGCAGCAGGATTTCGGGCAGCTCGCCGCGCTCGAAGTCCTCGGGGATGAGCGGGTAGTTGGCGACCTTGATGCCGAACTGCATGGCAAGAAAAAGCGAGGTCGGCGTCTTGCCCGAGCGCGAGACGCCCACAAGGATCACTTCGGCTTGGTCAAGGCCGCGGTTTGTCTGGCCGTCGTCGTGCGAGAGCGTGTAGTCGATCGCGGCGATGCGGCGGTTATAGCGGTCTTCGTCGCGGATCTTGTGGGTGGCGCCGATCGTGTGCTCGCTCTTCATGCAGAGTTCGTGCTCAAGCGGCCCCACGAAGGAGCGGAAGAGCTCGATCTGAAAACCCTCGTTGCTGTTGATGAAGGCGCGCGAAATCACCGGGTCGACGAAGGTGGAGAACACGAGAGGCCGCACGCCCGTGCGCCGCTGCACGGCGTTGATGCGCTCGGCGGTCTGCTTGGCCTTTTCCACCGTGTCGATGAAGGGGATGCGCTCGCGGTCGTAACTTAAGTTCGGAAACTGCGTGAGAACGGAGTGCGCAAGCGTCTCGGCCGTGATGGCGGTGCCATCGCTCACAATGAAGACGGGGCGCCAGCTGCCGTCGGTGGGCACATCGGGTTTTTGTTCTTCCTGCATGATGCAATGAGTTGTGTCGAGATGAAAAAAATTCGCACGCGCGTGCGGTCGGTGAATTGCGCAGAGAGTCTAACAAAACGCAAAGCCGCCTTGTCCGGCAAAGGGCCTTCGGGGCGGAAAAGTCCTGCCGGCCGTCAAGCGCAAAGAGTCGGAAATTGCTAGTATGTTTTCCCTAGATCACCGGCGTTTTCCCGTGTGAGGCCGCCGGGTGCCTTAAAATACATCTGTTTTTTGTCCAACAACCTGCCCGGACGCCTTCGCCGCCGGGTGAAAAAGAGGATCAAATGGTTCAAGGCCGTTATGTATTTCCCTTCAGCCAGCTTCGCATGACTGACGTTGACCGCGTGGGCGGTAAGAATGCTTCGCTGGGCGAACTGCTCAGCCAGTTGACCGATGCCGGCATCCGCGTTCCCGACGGTTTTGCTACGACCGCCGAGGCGTTCCGCCTGTTTCTGAAGGAAGGCGGCCTTGAAGAACGCATCGCCGCCCGTCTCGAAGGACTCGACGTCGACGACGTCAATGAGCTTGCCCGCGCCGGTGCTGAAATCCGCAGCTGGGTGGAGGCAGCCCCCTTCCCCGCGGAACTCGAAAAGGAAATCCGCGAGTTCTACGAGTGGCTCAAGGACGGGCAGGAGGAAATCTCGGTTGCCGTGCGTTCATCTGCCACCGCAGAAGACCTTCCCGACGCCTCCTTTGCCGGCCAGCAGGAGACGGTGCTCAACGTGGTCGGCATCGACGCCGTGCTGCGCCACATGCGCGAGGTGTTTGCGTCGCTTTACAACGACCGCGCCATCAGCTACCGCGTGCACAAGGGCTTTACGCACGTCGAGGTGGCGCTGTCGGCCGGCGTGCAGCGCATGTGCCGCTCCGACAAGGGCGCCGCGGGCGTGATGTTCACGCTTGACACCGAAAGCGGCTTTGACAAGGTCGTCTTTGTGACCGCAAGCTATGGCCTGGGCGAAACCGTCGTGCAGGGCGCCGTCAACCCCGACGAGTTCTACGTGCACAAGCCCATGCTCGAACAGGGCAGGAAGGCCATCGTTCGCAAGACGCTCGGCAGCAAGCTCATCAAGATGGAGTTTGACACCGAAGGCACCTCGGGCCGCACCGTGCGCACGGTCGACGTTCCCGACGAGGACCGCCGCCGCTTTGCCATCACCGACGACGACGTGATGGAGCTCGCCCGCTTTGCCTGCATCATTGAAAAGCACTACGGCCGCCCGATGGACATCGAGTGGGGCAAGGACGGCATCGACGGCAAGATCTACATCCTGCAGGCCCGTCCCGAGACCGTGAAGAGCCGTCAGGCCACGGCCGACGTCCAGCAGCGCTATACGCTCAACGGCAAGGGCAAGGTTCTCGTGCAGGGCCGCGCCATCGGCCAGAAGATCGGCTGCGGTCCGGTGCGCATCGTGCACAGCGCCTCTGAAATGGACCGCGTCAAGAAGGGCGACGTGCTTGTCACCGACATGACCGACCCCAACTGGGAGCCCGTCATGAAGCGCGCCTCCGCCATCGTCACCAACCGCGGCGGCCGCACCTGCCACGCCGCCATCATCGCCCGCGAGCTCGGCATTCCCGCCGTTGTGGGCTGCGGCGACGCCACCGAAGTGCTGCAGGAGGACCAGCCCGTGACCGTGTCCTGCGCCGAGGGCGACACCGGCAACATCTACGACGGCATCCTCGACTTCACCGTGGAGGAGGTCAAGCGCGGCGCGCTGCCCGACATCCCCGTCAAGGTGATGATGAACATCGGCAATCCGCAGCTTGCCTTCGAGTTCTGCCAGATTCCGAACTGCGGCGTGGGTCTGGCCCGCCTGGAATTCATCATCAAGAACAACATCGGCGTGCATCCGAAGCTCGTGCTCGACTACCCGAACATCCCGAGCGAGCTGCGCGACACGGTTGAGCGCCTGTCGCAGGGCTACGAGTCCCCGCGCGAATTCTTCATCAGCAAGCGTGCCGAAGGCGTGGCCACCATTGCCTGCGCCTTCTGGCCGCGCAAGGTGATCGTGCGCATGTCCGACTTCAAGAGCAACGAGTACAAGAAGCTGATCGGCGGCGCCAACTACGAGCCCGATGAAGAAAACCCGATGCTGGGCTTCCGCGGCGCCTCGCGCTACATTGCGCACAGCTTTGCGGACTGCTTCGAGCTTGAGTGCCTTGCCATGAAGCGCGTGCGCGACGAGATGGGCCTCACCAACGTGGAGCTCATGATCCCGTTCGTGCGCACGATCGGCGAAATCAAGGCGGTGACCGAAATCCTCGCCCGCTATGGCTTGAAGCGCGGCGATAACGGCCTGCGCCTGAACATGATGTGCGAGATTCCCTCGAACGCCATCCTCGCCGACCAGTTCCTCGACTACGTCGACGGTTTCTCGATTGGCTCCAACGACCTCACGCAGCTCACGCTCGGCCTGGACCGCGACTCGGGTCTGGTGGCAAGCAGCTTCGATGAGCGCGATCCGGCCGTGAAGGAACTCCTCAAGATGGCGATCAAGGCCTGCCGTGCCCGCGGCAAGTACGTGGGCATCTGCGGCCAGGGCCCGTCGGACCATGCCGATTTGGCGGCCTGGCTCATGGAGCAGGGCATTGAATCCATTTCGCTCAACCCCGACACCGTGGTTGACACGTGGAGAAAGCTCGCGGCGATCGCCAAGAAGTAAAAAGATGCCAAAAAAAGCCCGCTGCCCAAAGGCGGCGGGCGGCATGAAAAAACCTCCCGCATCGGTCTGAGACGGGAGGTTTTTTCACGGGCGTTACTTTTCAGGCGCAAAGGCCGCGAACTTGTCGCGCAGCACAAAGCCGATGCGCGAGACCGCCGCGAGCAGCTGCGCGGGCGGGAAGTGTCCGAACCCCATCACAAGGCCTCTCACGACGGGCTTGCCATGGTAAAAGGAGGAGATCGAGCGCAGCTCCACGCCCTGATTGCGGCACTCGAACGCCACCGCCTCGTCGTCGAGCTGCGGGTTGTGAAAGACGAAGGTCATGTGCATGCCCTGGCCCGTGGCCATGAAGTGGCCCCAGTCGCCGAAATTCTCCTGCACCACCGAGATGAGGTAGTCGCGGCGGGCCTCAAAGACACGGCGCATCTTCAATAGGTGCGCCTCATAGAGGCCCTGGCGGATGTAGTCGGCC
This sequence comes from uncultured Duodenibacillus sp., assembly GCA_944390145.1. Classification (GTDB taxonomy): domain Bacteria; phylum Pseudomonadota; class Gammaproteobacteria; order Burkholderiales; family Burkholderiaceae_F; genus Duodenibacillus. The sequence goes on along the minus strand of CALXOY010000060.1, from coordinate 9,049 downwards.
ACCGTCATCTGCAGAATCTCGTTGCTCTGGCGGTCAATGAGAAAGCGCATGCCGCTGAAGGCCTTCACCAGCTCGGGCGGCACCACCATGTAGCCCAGGCGCAGTCCCGGAAAGAGGGACTTGGAGAAGGTGCCGATGTAGACCACGTTGTGGCCGGCGTCCATTCCCTGCAGGCTCGGGTAGGCGAGGTTGCCGCCGTAGCGCAGCTCGCTGTCGTAGTCGTCCTCGATGATCCAGCCGCCGCTGGCGCTTGCCCACTGCAGGATCTCGCGGCGCCGCTGAATGCTCATCATCATGCCGAGCGGGCACTGGTGCGAGGGTGTGAGAAACACGCCGCGCGCATCAGGCTCGAACTGCAGCGCCGTCTGCAGGTTGAAGCCCTCCTTGTCGACCGGCACGTACACCGGACAGACGTCCTGCGTGGCCGCGGCGGCGCGCAGCAGCGGATAGTGCGGATCCTCGATCCAGATCTTGTCGCCCGGCGAAAAGAGGATTTTGAGGCTCATCAGAATGCCGAGCTGGCTGCCGGTGGTGATGACCACCTGTTCGGGCGAGGCCTTGACGCCGCGCAGGCGCTCGGCGATGCCGCAGACGGCTTCGCGCAGCTCCGGCATTCCCTGGGGGTTGGAGTAGATGAGCTTGAGCGAATGATGCTGCACGTTGCGGGCGAAAAAATCCGTGAAGTCCTTTCCCGGGCTTGCCTCGCGCGAGGTGCAGGCGATGGCAAGCGGCGTGCTGGGCTGCACGGAGAGGTCGTCCAAAGCCTGCGCGCAGAAGACGGCGTGGCGCCCCACCTGCTTGGGCTTGGGCGGTTCATCCGTCTTCGGCTCCAGGCGCAGTGCGTCGAAGTTCTCCTGCAGCGGCAGCTTTGTGGAGATGAAGCTGCCCCGGCCGCGGGAGGTTTCCAGATAGCCCTCGGCAATCAGGATGGAAAAGGCCGAATCGACGGTGGCGCGCGCCACGTTGAGGTGCTTGGCCAGAAGGCGGATCGGCACGATCCGGTCGCCCGGCTGCAGCTGCCCCTTTTGCACGGCCTCCCGCACGGTCTGGGCAATCTGCCTGTCAAGTGGAACGGGGCTTGAGCGGTCGAGATGAAACTCCACTCTGAGATGTGTGCCGCTTTGTCTGAACATGATGCCGTTTGCCTCGGACTGGTGAGTTCTTGGGTATCGCAAGAGTTTAACCAATTGCGCCGGCTGCGCCGCGGCCCCGGCGGCGGGACCGGTGCAAATATCGCAAATTTCCCCGACGGGCATGTTGGTATACTGAAACCCGTCCCTATCAATGACATTTCTTCCATTGCAGCCATCGTGGATCCGAACCAGCTTTCACCCCGGGAAATCGACCTCGCCATGCAGGCACTGCCGCCGCAGGCGCGCATTGCGCTTGAGGCGATGGCGCAGATGCAAAACCGTCCAGCCGAAGACGTTTTGCGCGACCAGATCCGGCAGTACATTGCCGGCCGCATGCCCATCGTCAACATCGATGCGGCGATGCAGGCCATTCAGGCGACGGCGCATACGGCGGGATATCTGATCGGACGGCTGCGACGGCTCGCCCGTGAGACGGGAAGCGAGTAGCCGCATTGCGTGATGCAAAAAACAAAGGAGAGTTTGATGAAAAAGACGATCGCAGCGGCCATGACGGCCGCCGTGGCCCTGGCCGGCGCTGTTGCCGCCGCCGCAACCCCCGAGGTTGACGCTCTGCTTAAGGCCGCTCAGAAGGAGGGGGCCGTCTACTCGGTCGGCATGCCCAACACCTGGGCCAACTGGGTGAAGACCTGGAGCGATCTGCAGACCAAGTACGGCATCAAGACGCAGGACACCGACATGGCCTCGGCCGAGCAGATCTCGAAATTCATGGCCGAGGGAGAGAACGCCACCTCCGACATCGGTGACGTCGGCTTTGAATTCGGCGAAATCGCCAAAAAGCGCGGCATCACGATGCCCTACAAGCCCTCGACTTGGGATCAGATCCCCGGCTGGGCCAAGGATCCGGACGGCCACTGGTGCCTTGCCTACACCGGCACGGTGGCCTTCATCATCAACAAGGAGCTCGTGAAAGACGTTCCGCGCACCTGGAGCGATCTCTTAAAGGGCACCTACCGCGTCTCCGTGGGGGCCGTGGGATCTGCTGCGCAGGCCAACTACGCCGTGCTGGCGGCAGCGATTGCCTTTGGCGGCGATGAGAAAAACCTCAACCCGGCCTACGACTTCTTTGCCAAGATCGCCAAGCAGGGAAGGCTCTCGATGGTCGACCCGGTGGTGGCCAATCTTGAAAAGGGCGAAGTCGAGGTCGGCATGCTCTGGGACTTCAATGCGCTCAACTACCGCGATCAGATTGACCGCAGCCGCTTTGAAGTGGTGATTCCGTCGGAAGGCAGCGTGATGAGCGGCTATACGACGATTCTCAACAAGTACAGCAAGCACCCCAACGCGGCCAAGTTCACACGCGAGTTCATCTTCTCCGATGAGGGCCAGATCAATCTTGCGGGCGGCTACGCCCGTCCGATTCGCATCGACCACATCAAGCTGCCCGAGGACATCGCCGCGAAGATGCTGCCGAGCGAGCAGTACGCCAAGGCCCGCCCCGTGAAGGACTTCGCGCAGTGGACCAAGACCACGGCCCGTCTGTCGCGCAACTGGCAGAGCAAGGTGTCCATCTACATGAAGTGACGCCGCCCTGAAGCGACAAGCGCCCTGCTGCGGTTTTCCTTTTGCGGCGGGGCGTTTTGTTTTTGCAGGAAGACTCGCGGCCGCGGCGCCTGTAAAATCCAACGGGATGTTTGTTTTGCGCCGCGCGGCTGATATTTTCGAGCCCGCGGACTTCCTTTTTCCTTTTGATGATGAAAGCTTTCCGGGACAGATGGTCGGATTTGGGGCACAGCCTGCTGCTGGTGCCCTTTGCCGTCGTCTTTTTTGCCTTTCAGATCGTGCCGATGATCTGGGTGGTCATCAATTCCTTCTGGGTCGAGGAGGACGCCGAGTGGGGGCTCTTCAACTACGTCGACCTGCTCTCCGACGCCTTTTATGCGCAGGCCTTCGGCAATTCGCTGTGGCTGAGCTTTGCAAGCGCCCTGCTGGGACTGCTCATTGCCTCCTTTACTGCGGCCAGCCTGCAGAAGGTCCCGGGGCATCTGCGCGACGCCATGGTGAGCTTCACCAACATGACGAGCAACTTTTCGGGCGTGCCGCTTGCCTTTGCCTTCATCATCATCCTGGGCTTTAACGGCGCGATCACGCTGCTGCTCAAAAAGTGGGGCGTGATCGACAACTTCAATGTCTACGGCATCGAGGGGCTTTTTCTCATCTACACCTATTTCCAGATTCCGCTGGGCACGCTGTTGCTTTTCCCCGCCTTCGGCGCACTCAAGCCCGAGTGGGAGGAGGCGGCCTTCACGATGGGCGCAAGCCGCCTGCAGTACTGGCTGCGTGTGGCCATCCCTGTGATGCTGCCGGCTCTCGCGGGCACCTTCACCATCCTTTTTGCCAACGCGATGGGAGCCTACGCCAGCGCCTATGCGCTCACCGTCGGCAACTACAACCTCGTCACCATCCGCATCGGACAGCTTGTGGTGGGCGACATCTTTTTTCAGCCCAACCTTGCCGCCGCGCTCTCGGTGCTTTTGATCCTCATCCTGGGATTTGTGACGGCCGTCTACCGCTTCCTGATCAGGAGGTCCTACCATGCAGCCTTCTGAGCACCGCACGCGCCTTGGCGGCTGGCAGCTCTATCACCGCTGCGTGATCGGGCTCACGGCGCTTTTCCTGCTGCTGCCGATCGCCGCCACCGTGCTCTACGCCTTTTCCTCGAGCTGGGGCGCGACGATTCTGCCCGACGGACTCACGCTGCGCTGGTTTGAGCAGCTTTTGAGCGACCCGCGCTTTCTCGCGGCCATGGGCAGGAGCTTTTTGATCTGCCTTGCAACGCTTGCCTTCTCGACGCTGCTGGTGCTGCCGACGGTCTTTGCGGTCTTCTACTACTTTCCGAAGCTCAAGGACCTGATGGAGGTGCTCATCATCCTGCCCTTTGCCGTGCCGCCGGTGGTGAGCTCGGTGGGGCTGCTGCAGATCTATGCGGGAGAGCCCTTCACGCTTGTGGGCACGCCCTGGATTCTGGTGGGGACCTACTTCACGATCACCGTGCCCTTCATGTACCGGGCGCTTGCAAACGGTCTCGAAGGCATCAACCTGCGCGATTTGATCGATGCGGCGCATCTGCTCGGCGCAAGCACCTTTTCGGCCTTCATGCGCTGCATCCTGCCCAATCTCAACCGGGCGCTTCTGGCTTCGCTTTTTCTGAGCTTTTCCTTTCTGATGGGCGAATTCGTCTTTGCCAACATTCTGGTCGGAACCCGCTTTGAGACGCTGCAGATCTACCTCTACACCAAGCGCATGACAAGCGGGCATCTGAACGCCGCCATTGTCGCCACATACTTCTTCCTCACGCTCATCCTCACATGGGCCGCCATGTATCTGTCCCGGCCCAGACGCGAGCGCAGGGCAAAACATTGATGCGCGCCCCAACATTCGAAACAAAACCAATGGATCAGTCGAAACACTACGTTGAAGTCAAGGACCTCGCCAAGCACTTTGGCGCTTCGCGCGTCTTTGAAAACCTCTCCTTTACGATTGACGAGGGTGAGTTCATCACGCTTTTGGGGCCCTCGGGCTGCGGCAAGTCGACGCTGCTGCGCTGCCTGGCCGGCCTTGAAGAGCCCGACGCGGGCAGGATCTACGTTGACGGCGAGGACATCACGCACACCAAGGCGCAAAAGCGCGGCATCGGCATGGTGTTTCAAAGCTATGCGCTTTTTCCCAACATGACCGTGGCCGAGAACATCGCCTTCGGCCTCAAAATGCAGGGCGCGCCCAAGTCCGAGATGCTGCAGCGCACGGCGCAGGCCATCTGCTTGGTGGAGCTTGTCGGCAACGAAAAGAAGTACCCCAATCAGCTCTCGGGCGGTCAGCGCCAGCGCGTGGCCCTGGCCCGGGCGCTTGTGGTGAAGCCCCGGATTCTGCTCTTGGACGAGCCGCTTTCGGCCCTGGACGCCCGCATCCGCCGCAACCTGCGTGAGGAGATCCGCAACATTCAGCGCAAGATGCAGCTCACGACCATTTTCGTGACGCACGATCAGGAGGAGGCGATGACGATGAGCGACCGCATCTTTCTGATGGACAAGGGCCGGTTTGTGCAGACGGGCACACCCGAGGAGGTGTATCTGTCGCCCGCCAATGAATTCGCCGCGCGCTTTATCGGCGCCTACAACCTGTTGAGTGCGGCGGAGGCCTCCGCGCTCTTTGATGTTCAGGGCGGGGAAAGTCTTTTTGCCGTGCGCCCGGAATCGGTCTACGTGCGCGAGCCGCAGGGCGTCTATCCGCAGACGTGTTCGGCTCCCGTGCCCGGGACCGTCGTTTCGCATCAGCTGCTTGGCAATGTGATCCGCTACCGGATCGCCGCCCTCGGAACCGAACTCACCGTCGACGTGATGAACCGCTCAAGCAGCAGGCTCTATGCGCCGCAAAGCGCCGTTGAATTGCTCTTTAACCTCGCGGAGATCAAGCCGCTTTCCTGACCGGGGGAACCGGTTATTTCCGGGCCGCTGCGACGAGCTCACAGTAAAAGGCGTAGCGCTTGGGATCGATGCGGCCCGCTGCCACCGCGGCCTTCACCGAGCAGCCGGGCTCGGTCGTGTGCGTGCAGTTGTAGAAGCGGCAGCCGTCCACGTAGCCCGCAATATCGGGCATCGCCCGCAGGACGTCGTGGGCGCTTAAGTGCGCAAGCCCGAATTCCTGGAACCCCGGGCTGTCGATTAAAACGCCGGGCTTGCCCTCAAAGGCCGTCGGGTAAAGCGTCGTGGTGGTGGTGGTCTGTTTTCCGAGGTCAAGCGCCTCCGAAAATTCCTGCGTGCGGGCGCGTGCGTCGGGGCAGAGCACATTGAGAATCGTGCTTTTGCCCATGCCCGACTGCCCCATGAGAAGCACCTTTTGCCCGGCGAAGGCTTCAGCGAGCACGTTGCGCGTTTTTTCAGGGTCCGAGAGCGCCGAAACCGACACCGTGCACACGCCAAGCGCGGCAAGCGAGGCTTCAAACGCCCGCGCTTCTTCGGCACGATCGGCGAGGTCGCACTTGTTGCGGATCACCATGGCGTCGATTCCCGCGGCATTGGCCGCCACAAGGGCCTTCCAGATGAAGCGGGGGTTGAAGCTCGGGCGCGAGGCGAAAACGCAGGCAATGAGCGTGAGGTTGCTTGCAAGCTCCTTGATGCGCCATTCGTCGCTGCGGTAAAAGACATTGGTGCGCGGTGCAATGGCTTCGATGGCCACCACGCCGCCCGCCGGGGCCGAGCAGGAGACGGTGTCGCCCACCACGACGTCGGACTTCTTGCCGCGGCGGTGGGCTTCATAGACCTCGCCCGAGGCGGTCGTCACATAAAAGTGTCTGCCGTGCGAGCGGGTGACAACGCCCGTGAGAATGGGGCCTGCGTTTTCGCGCTGCGCCTTGCCGGAGGTTTTGCTGAGTCGGGCCATGCTTAGATCTGCTGCAGGGAAAAATCGCGGTGGCGCAGGGCGCTTGCTTCACGCAGCACTTCGCACTTGCGGCTCAAGCGCGTCTGCAGTTTTTCGTCACGCAGGCGGCGGCGCCGCTCCATCACCATGTTAAAGCGCGTGGCCTGCGTGCGCTGTTCGTCGTTGACGGCCGAAGCAAGGTTGAAGCGGTCGAGCTGCTCGACCAGAAGCGCCGCGCGGATGCGGTGCGTCACATGCGGGCGCCGGTGGTTGGCAAGCGAGTAAAGAATGTTGGGCACAAGCGAGTTGCGGTAGTCGCGGTGCAGCTTGGCAAGCGCCCGCACCAGGGGCTTTGCGCCCACCTGCGCCACGGCGTAGGCGTCTTCGTCATAGTCGAGCATGCGGGTGAAGGCATGAATCAGAAAGACCGCGGGGTAGAGCACCACGGGCACGACCGTAAGACAGATGCAAAAGAGCAGCCCCGGGTTGATCGCGCCGTTGGGGATGGCAAGCGAGGGCTCGATGTGCAGCGACGCATAAAACCAGGACCGCTCGGCAAGATTGGCAAGCCCCCACCAGAAGATGGTTGAGAGTCCGATGAAGAAAGTCAGACGCGCGGCGTTGTGGCAGCGGTTCACGCGTCCGATCGCGCAGGCCGCAACGGCGCAGACCTCATCGTCGGTGAGCCGTGCGAGCACGTGGTTGAAGATCACCAGGCGGAACTTGCCGCGCCGGCGCACAAGAATCGCGTTGCCGTGCTTCCAGCTCTTGGGGCGGGCCATCGTGTAGATTTCCGCCTCGTTGTACTCCAGACGGTTGAGCAGTCCGCGCAGCTCGTTTTTCAGGCGGCCCTCCTGCATGGGCTTTGCCTGTCCGGAAAAACCGATGATCCGCGGGGCGGCGCTGATGCGCCAGATATACCAGGCGGCGGTGGCGGCAAGCGCGAAGGTCCACCAGTGGTAGGAGGCGAGGTCGCAGATGACGAGCACGGCGACAAGCGCGGGCGCAAGCGAGCACCAGCCGAGGATCATTTCCTTGAGTGCCTTTGCAAGCCACTGCCGTGCGGGCGTTTTTTCAAAGCCGTAGCGCTCGTTGATGCGGAATTCCTTCCACCAGCAAAGCGGAAAGTCAATGACGGCAAGCGCAAAGCTCACAATGAGGGCGATGGCGATGTGCGAGGCGATGCCCTGACCGCAAAGCGCGGTGATGCCCGCCAGAAGCAGGGTGAATCCCCCGCCGAAGGTGAGAAAAAGCGCAATGCCGGCGCCCACGATGGCCGACACCAGGTCGCTTTGAATGACTTCACCCGTGTAGTCGATCGCCTTGCGGTGCTCGGCAAGCGTCACGCGGGGGCGGAAGGCGGCGGGAACGACATTGGCTCCTGCTTCAGAGCTTTTAACCTCGGAGATGGTGAGCGCGGTCTGCACACACACATAAAAGGCGATCAAAAGAACGAACAGAATGCTCAGAACGGAAGCAATGTCGGACATGTAAAGCCAAGGGATATTGAAGCGGATAGAATAACCCGTCAATATTAAGGATGCCGCGCTCAAAAAGGCGCAATTTTTACATCGTTTTAAAAATGTTTGAAGTCGAGAAAGACCCCCGCTGCAGCGAAACCAACCTGATCTGGCTGGATATGGAGATGACGGGCCTTCAGCCCGAGGTCAACCGCGTGATCGAGATCGCCTCCGTCATCACCGACAGCGAGCTCAACATCCTGTCCGAAGGGCCGGTGATCGCCATCCACCAGAGCGAACAGATCATGAAGTCGATGGACAGCTGGAACACGGCCACGCACGGCAGAAGCGGCCTGACCAAGCGTGTTCTGGAAAGCACGATTTCCGAGGAGGAGGCCACCGACCTGTGTCTGGCGCACTGGGCCCGGTTTGTTCCCGCCGGCAAGTCGCCGATGTGCGGCAACACCATCGGACAGGACCGCCGCTTCATGGCCCGCTGGATGCCCCGGCTGGAGAATTTCTTTCACTACCGAAGCATCGATGTGAGCTCCGTTAAAGAGCTTGTGCGCCGCTGGGCCCCCGGGATTCTCAGCAAGTATCAGAAGAGCTCCAGGCATGAGGCATTAAGCGACATCTACGACTCGATTGCCGAGATGAAGTTCTACCGCGAGAATGTCTTCAAGATTTGAGATTCCACCGGTCAGCCTGTAAAATGGCCGCTCCGTTTTCCGGCTTGATCTGTAAGCGGAAGGGCCCATAGCTCAGTCGGTTAGAGCAGGGGACTCATAATCCCTTGGTCGTAGGTTCGAGCCCTACTGGGCCTACCAATGAGCGGTTTTCAGCCGCACGAAGCCCGTGACGAAAGTTGCGGGTTTTGCTTTATCTGCGGGCGATTCGGGCCGGTCAGCCGATGGAAGCCGCCGACAGCCTTTTACAACTTCTGCCAACCCCGTGGGGGTTTTAACTAGTTGGATAAAAACCTCCCAAATCTCTCATAACGTGCTGTGACCAAACCCGTAACCGCTAAACTGATGACGAGGAGTACGAGCATCTTTTCAACCGGAGGATGCCATGACACTG
>CALXOY010000059.1 GCA_944390145.1 uncultured Duodenibacillus sp. | reverse complement strand
CGGGCTTAAGCATATTGCCCGCATCCATGGAGCCCTCGGTCTTGCCCGCGCCCACCATCGTGTGCAGCTCATCGATAAAGAGGATGATGCGGCCCTGGGCGGCCGTGATCTCCTTTAAGAGCTTCTTCAACCGCTCCTCGAACTCGCCGCGGTACTTGGCGCCGGCAATGAGGCCTGCCATATCAAGCGAAAGCACCGACTTGTCCTTCAAACCGTCGGGCACCTCGCCGTTGACAATGCGCTGCGCCAGGCCTTCGACCACGGCGGTCTTGCCCACGCCCGGTTCGCCGATCAGCACGGGGTTGTTCTTCGTGCGGCGCTGCAGAATCTGCATCGTGCGGCGGATCTCGTCGTCGCGGCCGATCACGGGGTCGAGCTTGCCCTGGCGGGCCCGCTCGGTGAGGTCGATCGTGTACTTCTTGATCGCATCGCGCCCGGTTTCGCCCTCGGCATCGTTCACGTTTTCGCCGCCGCGCACGGCGCTGATGGCCGCCTCAAGAAGCTTGCGCGTGACGCCGGCGCCGGCGAGGATCTTCGAAGCCGCAAAGTCGCCGCCCGTCAAGGCGAGCAGGAACATTTCCGTGGAAATGAACTGGTCGCCGCGCTGCATGGCCTCCTTTTCCGTGAGGTTGAGGACGCGCACCAGGTCGCGGCTGATCTGCACGTCGCCTTCGGTGCCCGTCACCTTGGGCAGGCGCTCGACAGCAGCCTTCGCTTCGTCCTGGACACGGCGCGCATTGCCGCCGGCCCGTTCAATGAGGCTTGCCGCGCCCCCTTCCGGGTCGCTCATAACGGCAAGCAGCAGATGTTCGGGCTCAATGAACTGGTTGTCGTGAGCAAGCGCCTGGGACTGCGCTTCCGCAAGAGCCTGCTGAAATTTTGTCGTCAGTTTGTCTTGTCTCATCTATTCAAATTCCTTGCATACATTTCCGGGAATCCCTTCTTCCCGGCGTTATGACTTATTTGGGGTCGGCGGGGTCTGTTTTCAAGAAAGAGGAAAGCGCGCACCCCTTGCGTGTTTTTGCAAATACGGGCAAGCACCGCCCGCACAAGGCGCACTTCAGGGATACAATTAGCGACAGTTTTTCCAATTTGCATAACAAGCTCGGTCAATCGCGCGTCACTGCGAGGGACCGTGCGCTCATGAAGAAAGGAAGATGAAGTGACTCTGAATCGTCGTACCCTTATCGGTAGCATCTGCGCCGTTTCTGTTCTTGGCGTTCCCCTGGCTTCCTCGGCCCAGACCGGAACCCGTTCCAACCCCATCAAGATCGTCGTGCCCTATCCGCCCGGAGGTCCGCTTGACGTTTCGGCCCGCGCCATTGCCGAAGCCGTTCACAAGGATCTCGGCAACGTGATCGTCGACAACCGGCCCGGCGCCGGCGGCAACCGCGGCGTCACCTATCTTGCCCAGCAAAAGCCCGACGGCATGACGCTGTGCGTGGGCGCCGTGGCAACGCACGCGGTCAACCCGAATCTCTTCAAGAACCTGCCCTACGATCCGATCAAGGACTTCGAACCGGTGACGCTCATTGCCCATGTGCCCAACGTGCTCGTGGTGACGCCGGAATTTCAGAAGCGCACCGGCATCAAGACGGTGAAGGATCTGGTGGCCTACTGCAAGACCAATCCCGACAAGCTCAACTACGCCTCCGGCGGCATCGGCTCGGCAGGCCACATGGCTGGCGAACTGCTCAAGGCCAAGGCCGGCATCAAGATGGTGCACGTCCCCTATGCGGGTGCCGCTGCAGCCCAGCTTTCCGTGCTCTCGGGTCAGACCGACCTGATCTTCGACAACCTCTCGTCGGCCTCAGCCAACATCAAGGCCGGCAAGCTCGTGCCGCTCGCGGTGACCACCTCCAAGCGCGCCGAAGCGCTGCCCGATGTGCCGACCATGATCGAAGCAGGCGTTCCGGGCTTTGACATCTCCACCTGGTACGGCCTGTTCGTTCCGGCCAAGACGCCGCGCAAGATTGTTGATCACCTCAATGCCGTGATCACCAAGGCTCTGGCAAGCGACGACATGAAAAAGCGCCTGGCGCGCCTGGGCGGCGAATCCGCCCCGTGCAAGCCCGAGGAGTTTGCCGCTTTGATCAAGACCGAACTTGCCAAGTACGCTGAAATCATCAAGGCCTCCGGCGCACGCGTCGACTGACGCGGTGCGGCTTTGAGTTAGTGAGTGTCAAGCAGGCGCAGTGCATGCGCCTGCTTTTCTTGCAGTGCGGCAGGCACTTTAGAAATCAGGCCGCCCTCTGCTTTGTGTAGCATCGTTTTCCACACCTTATGGCTTTAGGAAATCGCAAGGACTTCTGGTCGGGCATTCTTTTCGCCCTGCTCGGCGTCTTTTTCATCTGTTTTGCCCAGGAGCATCCGCTCGGGCAGGCCTCCCGCATGGGGCCGGCCTACTTTCCGACCGTGCTCGGCATCATTCTGGCCGCGTTGGGCGTCATCATTGCGCTCATCGGCTACTTCAAGACGGCGCCCAAAACCGAGGACGGGCGGGACGCCGGCGAAATCGAGCCCTTTCACTGGAACATCGTCTTTCTCATTCTCGGCTCGATTCTGGTTTTCGGCCTGTGCCTGAACACCTTCGGCCTGATGCTCTCGCTTGCGGCGATGATTTTGATTGCCGGTCTCGCCTCCAAGGAATTCCGCTTCAAGGAGACGCTTGCCATCATCGTCGTCCTTGACGTTCTGGCCTGGGTGATCTTTGTCTACGGCGTCGGGATGCTGGTTCCCGTCTGGCCCGTTTTCATGTAGTCAGGGGAGCGGAAATGGATTTTTCACTGATTTCAAATCTCGCCCTTGGCTTTGACACAGCCCTTTCGCTGCAAAACATCCTTTACTGCATCGTCGGCGTCACGATCGGCACCCTGATCGGCGTGCTGCCGGGCATGGGGCCGGTTGCCACGGTGGCGATGCTGCTGCCTGCAACCTATGCGCTGCCGCCCACCTCGGCGCTCATCATGCTTGCGGGCATCTACTACGGCGCCTCCTACGGGGGCTCGACCACCGCCATTTTGGTGAACATCCCGGGCGAAGCCTCCGCCGTGGTCACGTGCCTCGATGGGCATATGATGGCAAAGCGCGGCCGCGCCGGCTCGGCGCTCGGCATCGCCGCCATCGGCAGCTTCTTTGCCGGGTGCGTCGCAACGCTCTTGATTGCGGCCTTTGCGCCGCCCCTGACGCAGCTTGCCTTTGAGTTCGGTCCGGCCGAATACTTCAGCCTGATGGTGCTCGGCCTGGTGAGCGCCACGGTGCTTGCCACCGGCTCGCTTTTGAAAGCCATCGCCATGGTGGTGCTGGGGCTGCTTTTGGGGTTGATCGGCACCGACGTCAATTCCGGGGCCTTTCGCTTCACCTTCGGGCTCGATGAACTGCAGGACGGCATTGACTTCGTGCCGCTTAGCATGGGGCTTTTCGGCTTTGCCGAAATCATGCGCAACCTCGAGGGCTCGATGAGCCGCACGTTTGTGCCCGACAAGGTGCGCAACATCCTCCCGTCCTGGCAGGAAATCAAGTGCTGCATTGCGCCGATCATCCGCGGCACGGCACTCGGCTCCATCCTGGGCGTGCTGCCCGGCGGCGGCGCCCTGCTGAGCGCCTTTGCGAGCTACACCGCCGAAAAGAAGATTGCGGGCGAAAAGGCCGATCCGCCCTTTGGCTTCGGCAACATCCGCGGCGTCGCAGGTCCCGAGTCGGCCAACAACGCCGGAGCGCAGACGTCCTTCGTGCCGATGCTCACGCTCGGCATTCCCTCCAACGCCGTGATGGCCTTGATGATCGGCGCGATGATGATCCACGACATCGTGCCGGGTCCGCAGGTGATGCAGGCCGATCCGGCGCTTTTCTGGGGCCTTATCGTCTCGATGTGGATCGGCAACCTCATCCTGGTCGTGCTCAATCTGCCGATGATCGGCGTCTGGGTGCAGCTGCTGCGCGTTCCCTACCGGTGGCTCTTTCCGGCCATTCTGGTTTTCTGCTGCATCGGCGTCTATTCGATCAACAACAACGTCTGGGACGTCTGGATTGCGATCTTCTTCGGCTTTGCGGGCTACCTCTTCGGCAAGCTCGGCTGCGAGACGGCTCCCCTCGTTCTGGGCTTCATCCTGGGCCCGATGATGGAAGAAAACCTGCGCCGCGCCATGCTGCTTTCCCGCGGCGACCCCTCGGTGTTCTTCACGAGCCCCATCTCCTGCGGTCTGTTGATCGTTGCCGTTTTGATGGTCTTTCTGGTGGCTGCGCCCGTCTTCCGGAAAACGCGTGAAGTCGCCTTCAAGGAAGACTGATCGGACAGGACAAGGCCGGCGGAAAGATTCTCCCGCCGGCTTTGCTTTTTCCGGAACGTTAAAATTCCCGCTTTCCTTCAACCCGATTCCCACCGCCCGTTTGCATGCATCTTTTTGAAATCGACGCAAATCTGCCTGCTGCGCAAGAACTGCTGCCCGACGCCTTCACCGAACCCCCGGCTGAGCGCATCAAGGCCGCACGCGCTATTGTTTTGCAAAAAGGGCTGATCCGGCAGGGCTTCAAGGGACGCGCCGGGCTCGGCGTTTTTGTCGAAGACGGACGCACCTGGGGGCTGTTGGAATTGGAGCCCGCCGCGCCGCTTCTTTTTGCGGCGGCCCAAAAGCTCTCCGCCCGGCGTCTGTGGCCGGCCATGGAGGAAAAGGACGTTCCGCTGGTGGAGCTTGTCAACGGCCTCGGCGAGCGCAAGACGCTCGGATGCCGGCTCGAGGAGATCTTTGCGCCTTTTCCGCAGCGCGACTACTTTCGCGGCGGGCGCGAACAAGCCGAACGCCGTGCGCTCTGGCGCCGGGTGCTCGTTGATGCACTCACAAGCCCCGCAGTCAAAATCGTGCAGGAGCTCAACGTCCGGCATCCCGCAGCGCTGCTCACCGACCTCAACGAATGGTGGTGCGGCAAAAGCCCCACCTTCGAATGCCGCTGGGACCAGACGTTTTATGCCCCGCGCTCGGGGGCGCGGTTTTTGCTCGAGTGGATGCTCGAAGGCAGACCGCACAAAGTAAGCTCACCGATGCAGACCGAAGAAAGCGCTCCGCGCCCGGTCGTGTTGCACGCCGACAACGACATTCTGGTGATCAACAAGCCTGCGCGGCTTAGTTCCGTGCCTGGCGTGCGGGAAAAAGTCTGCGCCAAAACCATGCTCGAGCGCGAGTTTGGAGAGCTGCATGTCGTGCATCGGCTCGACCTTGACACCTCCGGCATTCTGGTTTTCGCCCGCAACAAGCGCGCGCTGGAATATTTAAACAGCGCCTTTCGCTCGCGCCGCACCCGCAAGGTGTATGAAGCGCGGCTTGAGGGGGTGCTCGCTGAAAAAAGCGGTGCCGTTGATCTTGCGCTTGCGCTCAACTGGCTTGACCGGCCGCGTCAGTGCGTGCTCACCGAGGAGGGCGGCGGCAAGGCCTGCCTCACCGATTTTGAGGTGATTGACGTCGTGAAAACCGCAGGCGGCGAAAAAAGCCTCGTGCGCCTGACCCCGCACACCGGCCGCACGCACCAGTTGCGCGTGCATTGCGCAAAGGGGCTGGGGCTGCCCATTGACGGCGATCCCTTTTACGGGCATCTGGGACTTGAGGGCGAGACGCCCGCCACGCGGCTGTGCCTGCACGCCGCCCGGCTCACCTTCGAGCACCCCGGCACGGGCCGCGAGACGACCTTTTCCTGCCCTGCTGACTTTCCGGATTTTTAGCCGGTTTTTCTTGAAAAAAGATTTTCGCGCTGCGCTATGATTGATAAATCGTCTGCGGTTTGAGCTGGCTTGGCGCTTTGCCGCACTTTACGGATTCTTTTATCACTCACGAATGTCAGAACAACCACACCCTGGATCGGAGCCTTTCTCCGAGGAGTGCCTCTGATGCGAGCCGCCATTGAACGTGCGCTGCATCAAGTGTGGTCGCACCGCGGCCCTGCCGCCACCCTGCTCTATCCCCTCTCGCTCATTTACCTAGCCATTGCCCGGCGCAAAGCCGCCAAAACCGTTCCGGTGGAGCTGCCAATTCCGGTGGTGGTGGTCGGCAACATCTACGTGGGCGGCACGGGAAAGACGCCGATTACGATTGAACTGGTGCGCGAACTGCGCGCTGCGGGCTTCAGCCCGGGCGTGATCAGCCGCGGCTACGGACGCGCAAGCGAAACCGTGCGCATGGTGCAGGAAGACTCCCCGGCCCTCGAAGTTGGCGACGAGCCGCTTCTGATCCGCCGCTCGACCCGCGTTCCCGTGGCTGTGGGCAGGGACCGCGTTGCCGCCGGAAGGCTCCTTTTGGAGCAAAACCCCTCGGTGAACGTCATTGTGAGCGACGACGGCCTGCAGCACCGGCGTCTTGCGCGCGACCTGGAGCTTGCGGTGGTGGGCGCCCGCGGCCTTGGCAACGGCTGGGCGCTGCCCGCGGGCCCCTTGCGCGAGCTGCCCGAGCGGCTCGATCAAGTCGACGCGATTGTGCTAAGCGCCACCAAGGATGTCATTGAAAGCCGCACGCCGCGCTTTGCCGCTACCTCACAGCTGGGCGACGCCGTCCGGCTGGTCGACGGCAAGCGCCGCACCATTGAGGATCTTGCCCACCGCATCGCTGAAAAAGAAGCGACAACCACGGCCGCCGCGGGCATTGCCGCCCCCGAGCGCTTCTTCAACATGCTCTCGGCGCACGACATCGACTGCTCGACGATGCCTTTGGGCGACCATTTCGACTTTTCCACGAACCCCTTTGCGCAGTGCAGTTCGCGCTACATCCTGATCACGGGAAAGGATGCCGTGAAAGCCGTGCAAAACAGCGCAATTAAAAACGACCGACGCGTCTGGATGATTGAGTACCAGACGCAGCTCGACCCCTATCTCGTGCAGTTTGTCGTGGAAAAGCTCTCGGAGGCGGCCGAACGCAAACACATTGAGATTGTTCCGCCAACCGAGGAAATCACGCACTGACCATGAGACTCACAGCCGCCGTCCCCGCCTGCCTGACGCTTGTGCTTGCCGCGGGCTGCTCCACGCAGTCCGTGCACGCGCCCTCGCGCAGCATCGCGCCAGGCGAGGTCTGCGTGCTGCAGGACTCGAGCAACCGCAAGGTGGCCTACAACTCGGTGGTCAAGGGGCTGAAGAAAAAGGGCTTTACGGTGCGCAAGGTGGGGGCCGGTCAGACGAAAAACTGTCCCCGCGTCTTCTCCTGCCAGTCCATCTCCCGCTGGCAGTTTGCCAACTACACCTCCAACATCCACCTGCAGTACTGGGAAAACGGGAAGCTCGTGAGCGAAGCCAAGTACTCCTCGCCCACCAACGAAATCAACATCGCCAAATTCATCAGCACCGAGGACAAGATCTTTCAGCTTTTAAACGAAATGCTGCCCGGAACGCGCAGGCTTCCGAGCAAATACAATTCGAGCTCAGGCAATTTCCTCCCCTTTTAATTCAGAAGAAACGTCATGGACAGCCGACTGACAGAAGTTCTGGTGTGCCCCGTCTGCAAGGGGCCGCTTCATTTTGACCGCGAAAAATCTGAAATGCAGTGCGCTAAGTGCGCCCTGGGTTTTCCGCTTGACGGCGAAATTCCCGTCATGCTTGTCAAGGAAGCGCGCACGCTCACGCGCGAAGAGCAGGAAGCCGCGCGCATCAAGCCCGCCGAATAAAAAAAGGAGCCCTGCATGGGATTCGTTGTGATTGTGCCGGCGCGCATGACTTCGACGCGCCTGAAGGAAAAACCCCTTGCCGACATCTGCGGCAAGCCCATGGTGGTGAGAACCGCCGAGCGCGCGCTCGGCTGCGGGGCCGACGCCGTCTACGTCGCCTGCGACGATGAAGCCATCGTCAAGGCTTGTGAAAGCCACGGCATCCAGGCCATCCTCACGGACCCTGCCTGCCCCACCGGCACCGACCGGCTTGCCGAGGCCGCCGTCAAGCTCGGGCTTGCCGACGACACGATTGTGGTGAATGTACAAGGCGACGAACCCTTGATTTCCACGGAGGTGGTCGGCGCCGTCGCCCGGGAGCTTGCCTCCCACAGGGACTGCGCCATTGCCACCGCAGCGCACCCCATCGCCGACGCCGAACACTTCTTCAACCCGAACGTGGTGAAGGTGGAGCTCGATGCGGCCGGCCGTGCGCTCACCTTTTCACGCGCACCGCTGCCCTGGCCCCGGGATGCCTTTCGCAGCGACAAAACAGCGCTGCCCGCGGGACTGCCCGCCTACCATCACATCGGGCTCTATGCCTACCGTGCGGGCTTTCTCAAGGCGTTTCCGACGCTTGAGCCCGCACCCATCGAGCGCTTTGAGTCGCTCGAGCAGCTGCGTGCGCTCTGGCATGGCTACCGCATCAGCGTGATGGTGCTCAACGAAAACCTGCCTTCGGGCGTTGACACCGCTGAGGACCTGGAGCGCGTGCGCGCCGTGTACGCCCGCAGCTGCGACTGAGCTTTTAAGACCCCCAAATGCGCACACGCACCCGCCGGACCGCGTCCGGAGAGTGCGTGTTTTCTTTTAACCCGCATGCCGCGGGAGGCGGACCTCCCGCGGATCCCGCTTAGTCGGCCTTCAACGTGCGGGGCTGAACGTGCGCCATGATGGGCGGCAGCTCATCGTCCCAGCGCTCGATTCTCACCTGCGTGGAGTTGGCAACGTTGCCGCAGGAAAGCTTCGAGGACGGGATGTCGATCGTGAGCACATTGTCGCAGCCGTGCACGTCGAGCGTGCCTTCGTCGCCCGGCTCCTCAGGGCTGTACCAGGCGCCGTGATGGATCACAACCGTGTCGGGACGGATGCGGTCGGTCACGATGACGCCGGCGAGCACTGCGCCGCGGCGGCTTTCGACCTTGGCGACATCGCCGCTCTTCAAGCCCAGCTTCTTGGCCGCATCCGGGTGAATCCACACGGGTTCACGATCCTGAACGTTGGCAAAGAGGTTGGAGGCCGTGCTGTCGAGCTGCGAGTGCAGACGATAGCGGCTCTTGCTCGTGAGCAGGGCAAACGGATAGTCCTTGGCCATTTCGGCGCCGAGCCACTCGGTCGGCTCCATCCACGTCGGGTAGGCCGGGCAGTCGTCGTACTTGTAGCTTTCGATCTTCTTGCTGAAGATTTCGATCTTGCCGGATTCGGTGCCGAGCGGATAGACGATCGGGTTGCGGCGGAAGTCGCCGAGGTAGTTGTAGCGGCGGGCATCCTGCGTCACCGGGAAGAGCACGTAGCCGCGGGCCCAGAATTCCTCGAAGGGAGGCATTTCCAGACCGTTGGCGGCGGCCTCCTTCATCGCGTTTTCGTAGAAGCGGCGAATCCACCCCATCTCATCGAGCCCTTCGGTGAACTTTTCTTCAAAGCCCATCTTCTTGGAAAGCTCGCGATAGATCCAGAAGTCGGAATGCGATTCGTACTGCGGCTCGATCGCCTGCTGCATGGCCACATAGCCGCGGTTGGAGTAGGAACCGATCGAGGTGATGTCAACGCGCTCAAGCGACGTGCACGCGGGCAGCACGATGTCGGCAAAGCGGGCCGAGGCCGTCCACACCGTGTCGCAGACGATGGTCGTTTCCGGACGCTTCCAGGCCTTGATCAGGCCGTTGGTGTCCTCCTGCTGGGCAAACGGGTTGCCGCCCGACCAGAAGACCAGACGGATGTCCGGATAGGTGATTTTCTTGCCGTTGTAGTCAATCGTTTTGCCGGGGTTGAGGAAGCAGTCCGTAAAGCGCGCAAGCGGAATCGTGGCAAGCGACTGGCCGACCCAGGAGAGACCTTCGCTGCCGCCGCCCGGCACGGCGGAGATGCCGCCCAGGGCCGGGGCCATCGACGTGGCCGCGCCGCCGTTGGAGTAGTGGTAGCTGAAGCCGAAGCCGCCGCCGGGCTGACCGATGTGGCCGCACATGGCGGTAAGCACCACCATCATCCAGTGAACCTGTTCGCCATGCTGGGCGCGTTGGATGCCCCAGCCGCCCATGAGCATGGAGCGCTTCTCGCGCATCAGGTGAGCCAGGCGCTTGATCGCATCGGCCTTGACGCCGCAGATCTTTTCAGCCCATTCGGGGGTCTTGGCTACGCCGTCGGTCTTGCCGAGCACGTAGGCGATGAACTTGTCGTAGCCCACAGTGTACTTGCGCAGGAATTCGCGGTCGACGGCGCCGGACGCTTCCAGCTCGTGGGCCATGCCGATCATCATCGCCACGTCGGTGCCGGGCTTGGGGGCGATCCACTGGCACTTGTCGCCGAAGTATTCGGCGGCGTCCGGCTTCAGAGGATTGACGGCGATCACGGGCACGCCCGCCTTCTTCACAAGCGACATGCCTTCGGCGTTCTCGTGCATGGTCGTCACCCAGTCGATGTCGTTGGTGACGGTGGGATCGGCGCCCCACATGACGAGCAGTTCGCACTTTTCAGCAAGCACTTCCCAGGCCGTCTGCTGTTCGTAGACGCCGTTGGAGCCGATCACATAGGGCAGGATCACCTGGGCGCAGCCCGTGGAGTAGTCGCCGTAGTGGCCGGTGAAGCCCCCGTTCAGATTGAGCACGCGCTGCATCAGGTTGCGGCCGGAGCCGAGGTTGCCCGCGCTCATCCAGCCGTAGCTGCCGCCATAGATGGATTCGGCGCCGTAGGTCTCGCGCACGCGCTTTAATTCAGAGGCGACGATTTCGAGGGCCTTGTCCCAGGACACGCGCACAAAGGGTTCGGCGCCGCGCATCTTACCGCCCGCCTTCCAGCCCTTTTCAAGGTAGCTCTTGCGCACCATCGGGTAGCGGATGCGTGCGGGGTTGTAAGGCTGCTGGGCAAGCGCCTGCAGCTGCAGCGAGGGTGCGAGGTCGAAGTCGGCGGGTTCGAGCCGCTCGATCTTGCCGCCCTTGACGTGCACCTTGTAGACGCCCCAGTGCGAGGCGTTCATCACTTCGGCGTCGTTTAAGACGGACTTGCCGAGTTCATAGGTGCGGGTGAGTTCAAGTTCGTTTTGTCCTTTCAAAACGGGGCCTGCCACAACGCCGCCCTTGTACTTCTTGACGGCTGCCTTGGCTGCCTGCTTGGAGGCGGCGGCTTCAGCGGCCGGCACTGCGGCAAAGACGGTGGCGGCTCCGGCCGCCTTGAAAAGGTCTCGACGGTTAAGCATTTCTTTCTGTTTCCTATTCTCTAACTGTCTGCACGCAGCCCGCTGGGAGCCCTCGTGCAGCTTGTCGATTCATTCATGCGGAAATTGTCCGGTTACTTCTTGGCGTGAGCCTGCAGATACTTGAACATCACTGCATTGGCGCCAGCGCGGGTGTGACCGGTGCGGCCGCCCTTTTCAGGCAGGGCGCTTGCCCACTGATTGGCGGTGAAGTGATCGGGCTTGGGAGCGGCATGGCACATCGAGCAGGCCTGTGCGTGGCGCGCCTTGCCCTGCTTCCAAAGGCCGTTGAGGTCGCCCGTGAGCTTTGCCGTTTCAACCCAGCCTTCGGCGGTGGCCTTCACCCACTTGTTGTCCTGAACGACCTTCTCGCCTGCCTTCAGGTTCGTCTTCACGGCGCTTTCTTCGTCGAAGCTCCCGTATTCAATGCGAACGCCCGGTTCGGCGAAGATCATCGACGGATAATCGGCCAGAGCCCAGCCCGAAATGCGCACGCGGGACTGCTTGCCCTGCTTTTGCAGAACCGTCACCGGGACGGCGGCGCCGAGCTTGCCCAGATAGCTGCCCTTGGCAGTTTTATTGAAGTCGATGACGCCGGTGGTGTAAAGCGTGGCAGCCGAGGCAGCGCCCGCCATTGCAAGCAGCGCCGCGGCCGCAGCAAGCTTCTTAAACATCTCAAAGCTCTCCTTCTACTCATGAATTGGTTGAACGAACATTCACTGCATAACAGGAATGTTTCAGACACGCCCATCAATCTAGCGCGAATCGTCATCAAAACTCGCGGCAAACCATAGGTGTTACCACTCGATGCGAATAATCAAAATAACGAGAATCATTCACAGTTGGCAGAAGAAACTTCCAAAAGAAGTAGGCCGCCTCATACGAAAGGCGTAGCAAAAAGCGTCTGTTGTTTTGCAGAATGTTTCAGCTAAAATTTTTGCGTTGCGCAAAGGCTGTTTCAGGCGGCTTTTCGCGCGAAAGATTCAGCAGTGCGAAGCTTCCGGTTTGAGAGGCGGACCTTCGTGCATGTTTTTTTTGGAGATATTCATGCGTTTGATCCTGATCGGACCTCCCGGCGCCGGCAAGGGCACCCAGGCCAACTACATTAAAGAACACTACGGCATCCCGCAGATTTCCACGGGCGACATGCTGCGCGCAGCCGTCAAAGCCGGCACGGAACTCGGCAAGGCCGCCAAGGTGATCATGGATCAGGGCGGACTGGTGAGCGACGACATCATCATCGGGCTTGTGAAGGAGCGGCTGCTTGCCGACGACTGCAAGAACGGCTTTCTCTTTGACGGCTTCCCGCGCACGATTCCGCAGGCCGAAGCCCTCAAAGTGGCCGGCATTCCGATCGACTTCGTGCTCGAAATCGCCGTTCCCGATTCTGAAATCGTCGAGCGCATGTCGGGCCGCCGCGTGCATCCGGCTTCCGGCCGCAGCTATCACATCAAGTACAACCCGCCGAAAGTCGCCGGCAAGGACGACGTCACGGGCGAGGATCTCGTGCAGCGCGACGACGACCGCGAGGAAGTCGTGATGAAGCGCCTGAGCGTGTACCACGCCCAGACCGAAGCGCTTGTCGACTACTACAGCAAGCTCGCCGCCTCGGGAGAGCCCAACGCTCCGAAGTACCGCAAGGTCAACGGCGTGGGTTCGATCACCGAGATCCGCGACGCCATTTTCGAAGCGCTGAAGTAACCGTCTTCTTGGGGAACACGATTCATAGCCGAGCGTGTTCCCTCATTTTTTTGTTCAACTCGTTTGGCGTCGGACCCTGCAGCAAGACGGGGAATGTCGCCCGGAGCTTTTGAAATCATGACTACAGCTTTGTGGCTCGCCATCGCAGCGGGCATCGTCGCCGTGATCTTCGGCCTGGTCTCCCGCAGCTGGGTGCTGAGCCGGGACGCCGGCAACCCGCGCATGCAGGAAATTTCGCACGCCATCCAGCAGGGCGCGACCGCCTACCTCACCAAGCAGTACACCACCATCGCCATCGTCGGCGTGGTGCTCTTTTTAATCATCGCCTTTGTGCCCGCCCTGGGCTTTAAGACCGCAGGGGGCTTTGCCGTCGGCGCCATTCTTTCGGGCGCCTGCGGCTTCATCGGCATGAATGTTTCCGTCAAGGCCAATGTGCGCACCGCCCAGGCCGCCAGCCAGGGCATCGCTGAAGCGCTCAACGTGGCCTTCCGCGGCGGCGCCATTACCGGCATGCTCGTTGTGGGCCTCGGCCTGCTGGGCGTTGCGGGCTACATGGCATTCCTCGTGAGCACCGCTCCGGCCGACGCGGGTCTGTACGCCACCATCAAGCCGTTGATCGGTCTTGCCTTCGGTTCGAGCCTGATCTCCATCTTCGCGCGTTTGGGCGGCGGCATCTTCACCAAGGGTGCCGACGTGGGCGCCGACCTGGTGGGCAAGGTTGAAGCCGGCATCCCCGAGGACGACCCCCGCAACCCGGCCGTGATCGCCGACAACGTGGGCGACAACGTGGGCGACTGCGCCGGCATGGCCGCCGACCTCTTTGAAACCTACGCCGTGACGATTGTGGCCACCATGATGATCGGTGCGCTCTCGGCCACGGGCGACGCCATGCGCATGGTCGAATACCCGCTCGTGCTCGGCGCCGTTTCGATCGTCGCCTCCATCATCGGCACCTTCTTCGTGAAGTATCTGCCCGGCAAGAAGATCATGACGGCCCTCTACCGCGGCCTGATCGTGGCGGGCGTCATCGCCGCCGTCGCCTTCTGGTTTGTTGGCGACTTCGTCTTTAGTGATCCGAAGATGCTGCCTGAGGGCGTCACCAACACGCATCTCTTCTGCTCGGCTCTGATCGGCCTTGTGCTCACCGCCCTCATGGTGGTGATCACCGAGTACTACACCGGCACGGAATACAAGCCCGTGCAGACGGTGGCCCAGGCCTCCACGACCGGCCACGGCACCAACATCATCGCGGGTCTTGCCGTGTCGATGAAGGCCACGGCGCTGCCCGTGCTCGCCGTGGTTGTCGCCATTTTGCTCAGCTACACGCTCGCGGGCCTGTACGGCGTTGCCATCGCCGCAACCTCCATGCTCACCATGGCCGGCATCATTGTGGCGCTTGACGCCTACGGCCCCATCACCGACAACGCGGGCGGCATTGCCGAAATGTCCGAGCTCGACGAGAAGGTGCGCAATGTGACCGATCCGCTCGACGCCGTGGGCAACACCACCAAGGCCGTCACCAAGGGCTACGCCATCGGCTCGGCCGGTCTTGCCGCCCTGGTGCTTTTCGCCGACTACACGCATGCCTTGAAGCAGCAGTTCAACATCGACTTCCAGTTTGACCTCTCCGATCCGTACGTGATCGCGGGTCTGATCATCGGCGGCCTGATTCCGTACCTCTTCGGCGCCATGGCCATGGAAGCCGTGGGCCGCGCCGCGGGCTCTGTGGTGATTGAAGTGCGCCGTCAGTTCAAGGAAATCAAGGGCATCATGGAAGGCAAGGCCAAGCCCGACTACTCCAAGGCTGTCGGCATGCTCACGGGCGCCGCGATCAAGGAAATGATCATCCCGTCCGTTCTTCCGGTCATTGTTCCGATCCTCGTCGGCCTCATCCTCGGCCCGAAGGCTCTGGGCGGCGTGCTGATGGGCACGATCGTCACGGGCATCTTCGTTGCCATTTCGATGACCACCGGCGGCGGCGCCTGGGACAACGCCAAGAAGTACATTGAAGACGGCCACTTCGGCGGCAAGGGAAGCGAGTCCCACAAGGCGGCCGTCACGGGCGACACCGTGGGCGACCCCTACAAGGACACCGCCGGTCCCGCTGTGAACCCTCTCATCAAGATCATCAACATCGTGGCGCTGCTGATCGTGCCGCTGCTCACGATCTAATCCCGGGTTTTTAAACCAGTCCTGTGCGGGCGCCGTCAATCAACGGCGCCCGTTTTTTCTCGCCTTAAAGCGCCGCTCGCATTTCAAGAGCGGCCTTTTGCGCGGCGCGCAGCTTGCCGCTGATCGATTCTTCTCTACAATAGGGCAGTCGGCCGCAGGCGGCGCCCCGAAACAAGCAAGCCTGCCCCCGGCTCTTTTTTGCGTTCGCAAAAGTCCTTTTCCATCCCATCTTCCGGAGCGCATTGCATTGAACCCGAAGCAGTATTTGAAGGCCCTTGCCGCCGCTGCCGCTGCAGCGCTTCTTCTGGCAGGCTGCGCCAGTCAGAAGACCACCTACCAGCCCAAAGCCGATTACAGGGAATTCACCGACGCCACGTGGCGTCCGGAAACCTCCGTACGGCCTCCATACCGCTCCAACGAAATTCCCGTGGACGCAGCAGCCGTGCTGCAGGAGGGCGTCTATGCCTTCTACGACGTCAACCAGAGCTTCTTTCAGCTCAAGCCCAACATGGCGGGCACGTGGGATGTCGCCGAGACGGTGCAAAACGCCGGCGAACGGTGCTTTAACTGGGAGCGCGCCGCCGTCAAGCTCATCCGCAATGGAAGATCCGTTGTCAACGCCGGGCCGATGAGCGCTTCGCTGCTGCCCGACGGCCGGATACTGCTGCAAAACACCGGTGCGGCCGCCTTCAACGCGGCGCTTGAACTGCACGCCTACAACATCTCCGGCAAACCCATCCGGCACTTTTTAAGAAACGGCAACAACCTGCCGGATTCGCTTGCCTGGTTCGTGCCGGCCGACGCGAAGTTTCCCGAAGGGTCGGTCGCGTACCTTGCCACCTACTGGCTCGGCGACGATGAGCTCGTGCAGCCCTCGGAATCGGCCTTTACAGGAGCCTCCTCGATTGAAAAGCTGATGCATCGCTTTAGCGCGGGCGCCACCCCCTACTGCTTGAACTACGTGAGCCACATGGGCGTCACCCCCTACGGACTCACCTTTGAAAAAACAAACGTGCGCCGCGGTGCGCGCCGTGCAGCTCCCGCCGAAGGGCGCTTTACCCTGAGCCCCGTGGAGCGCTCCAACATGTTCTGCCAGAAGGTCTCGGGCGCGGCTCCCCGTGCGGGCACCTGGCGCATCACGAACATTCAGGGCACGCGCGTGCTTGAACTCCTTGAAGACGCTAATGTGGCAAGCCCCGACATCGGCATTCAGCCCGTCAACAACGCCTCCATTGACATCGGCTTTGCCGAGGTGGTGCGCGGCGCCGACGGCCGCGGCAGGATGCAGGTCGTGCCAGTGCGCATCGTGCGCAACAACCAGCCGGTGACGGACTTCCGACTCAAATTCAACGGCCCTGCGGCGCAGACCATCGCCCAGGTGCTGCCGGCGGCGGCAGCCTCCAGGGACCAGTACGAAAAGACCCGCGCGGCCAAATAAGATTTGCAATCCGGATCGGGCGGCCTTGCGGCCGCCCGTCTTTTCTGAAATTGGGGAATATGTATGACAGCTCAAATTTTGGACGGCAAGGCTCTTGCCGCACGCGTGCGCGCTGAAGTCGCCCGCGACGTGCTTGCTCTCAATCAAAAGGGCGTTGAAGTGACGCTTGCCGTGGTGCTTGTGGGGGATGACCCAGCAAGCCAGGTCTACGTGCGCAACAAGGTGAAGGCGTGCGCAGAAACGCACATCCGCTCGCTGGAATTCAGAATGCCCGCCGAAACCACGCAGCAGGAGCTTCTGGCGAAAATCGCCGAACTCAACGCCGACGATGCGGTCGACGGCATTCTCGTGCAGTTGCCGCTGCCCTCCCAGATCAGCTCTGCGGCGGTGATCGCCGCCATTGATCCGGCCAAGGACGTCGACGGCTTTCACACGCGCAACGCCGGCGCCCTGATGACCGGCAGCCAGACGCTGGTGCCCTGCACGCCCATGGGCGTAATGCGGCTCATTGAAGATGCAGGCGTCAATCCCGCCGGCAAAACCGCCGTCGTCGTGGGCCGCAGCAACATTGTGGGCAAGCCCATGGCCATGCTTTTGCTGCACGCGCACGCCACGGTGACGGTTGCGCACAGCAAGACGCCGGACCTTGCCTCCGTCACCAAAAACGCCGACATCCTGGTGGCTGCCGTCGGCCGCGCCAGGCTCATCACCGCCGACATGGTCAAGGAGGGAGCAGTCGTGATCGACGTTGGCATGAACCGTGACGAAAACGGCAGGCTCTGCGGCGACGTGGACTTTGATTCCGTCAAGGAAAAGGCGGGCAGCATCACCCCCGTTCCGGGCGGCGTGGGTCCCATGACAATTGCCATGCTCATGTGCAACACGGTGCTGGCAGCCAAGCACCGCCGCGGCTTATCTCTTTGATTTTTCTTGATTTTTTACGCATGACCAATCCGCTTATTGAACAGGGCGAACTCTTAAACTGGCCCGCCATTGAAACCGCACACATCACCCCGGCGCTCGACGTGCTACTGGATGAGGCAAAGCAGGTGCTTGCCCGCGTCGTGGACGAGAAGGTGGAAGCGACCTGGGAAAACGTGGTCGATCCGCTTGAAGAGGCGCTCACCAGGCTCTCGCGCGCCTGGTCGGCTGTGGGGCACCTCACGGGCGTCATGGACAGCCCCGCGCTGCGCGAAGCCTATAACGAAAATCTGCCGCGCATGACGCAGTTTTACATCGAGCTCTCGCAAAACGAAGCGCTCTTTCATAAGTACGAAGCCATCCGCAGCTCGAGCGCCTTTGAGAAGCTCGACGCCGGCCGCAAGCGCATCATTGAGCGCGAGCTGCGCGACTTCCGCCTTTCGGGCGCAGCGCTTGCCCCCGAACCCAAGGCTCGCCTGATGACGCTCGGCCAGGAGGACGCCGCCCTCAGCCAGAAATTCAGCGAAAACCTGCTCGACGCCACCAACGCCTTTGCGCTTGACGTCGGGGACGCGCATGAACTTGACGGCATTCCCGCCGACATTGTCGAAATGTATGCCGAAGCAGCCCGTGCCGCCGGCCTTGAGAGCAAGTGGCGCATCACGCTGCAAATTCCGAGCTACCTGCCCGCCGTGCAGTACGCCAACAACGCCGCTTTAAGGGAAAAGCTGCACAAGGCCTACAGCACGCGCGCCTCCGAGTTCGGTCCCAAGGAGAAGGACAACACGCCGCTCATCGGGCAGCTCTTGAAAAACCGCCACGAAGAGGCAAAGCTCCTGGGCTACAAAAACTACGCCGAGGTCTCGCTTGTGCCCAAGATGGCCGAGACGCCCGCCGCCGTCGAGGCGTTTCTCACCGAGCTTGCGCAAAAAGCCCGCCCCAAGGCGCTTGCCGACTGGCAGGAGGTGCAGGACTACGCCCGCGACAAGCTGGGGCTCAAAAACGTCAACCCCTGGGACAGCGCCTGGGTGTCCGAGTCGCTGCGCCGCGCCAAGTACGCCTACAGCGACCATGAGGTGAAGCGCTACTTCACGCTGCCCGCGGTCTTCAACGGCCTTTTCCGGCTCGTTGAAAAGCTCTTTGACGTGCGCATCGTCGAAGACAAGGGACCGGTCTGGCAGGAGGACGTGAAGCTTTGGAAAATCACGCGGCCCGACGGCAGCCTCATTGCGCGCTTTTACACCGACCTTTATGCCCGCGCAAGCAAGCGCGGTGGCGCCTGGATGGACAGCGACACGAGCTACTGCGTGCTGCCCGACGGCAGCGTGCGCACACCCGTGGCCTATCTTGTGTGCAACTTCTCGCGCCCGGTGGGCGGCAAGCCCGCACTTTTGACGCACGACGAAGTGGCCACGCTTTTCCACGAGTTCGGGCACGGCCTGCACCACATGCTCTCGCGCGTACCGCAGGCCCAGCTCTCGGGCATCAACGGCGTCGAGTGGGATGCGGTGGAAATGCCGAGCCAGTTCATGGAAAACTGGACCTGGAACTACGAGACGCTCAAAACGCTCTCCTCGCATGTCGACACGGGCGAGCCGCTTCCCAAAGAGCTCTTTGACAAGATGCTTGCGGCCAAGAACTTTCAAAGCGGCATGTTCTGCCTGCGTCAGATCGAGTTTGCGCTCTTTGACATGCGCATTCACGACGATGACGACAACGATCACTCCGCCGACTTCCAGCAGGTGCTCGATGCGGTGAGAAAGGAGGTTGCGGTGGTGCCCGCCGCCCCCTACTCGCGCTTTGCCCAGAGCTTCGGGCACATCTTTGCGGGCGGCTACAGCGCGGGCTACTACAGCTACAAGTGGGCCGAGGTGCTTTCGGCCGACGCCTTCAGCGCCTTTGAGGAGGAAGGGCTTTTCAATCCCGACACCGGCAGGCGCTGGCTCGACGAAGTCTTAAGCCGCGGCTCCTCGCGCGACGCAATTGAAAACTTCCGGGCATTCCGCGGACGCGATCCGTCGATTGAGCCGCTGCTGCGGCTAAGCGGCATCGCGTAGGCGAACGTTTTCAAAAAGTGCCGGCGGACGAAGCGATAACGTTTCGTCCGCCATTTTCTTCTTTACGCTGGCTGCGGCTCGTCGGTGCCGAAGACCGAGCGCCAGAGACGCAGCACGGCTTCACGCTCTTCGCGCACAGCCTCCGGCGGCACCCTGCACTTGACGTCCTGGCCCTGCGCAAGCCGGATCTCGCGCTGAATGTTGCGGTAGTGGCGGTAGGCCTTCACGGCAAGGGCCGCGGTGGCGGGATCGATCAGGCCGAGGCTGGCCGCCATTTCCGTGAGCAGGATCGTGCCGAAGTTGTTGACAAGCTCCGGGTGCACCGAGCTTTTCGCGAGCACCAGATACTGCACGATGAATTCCAGGTCCACCATGCCGCCACGGTCGTGCTTGACGTCAAAGAACGGCGTGTGGTTGGGATGCCCCTCGAGCATCTTGCCGCGCATGTCGATCACGTCCTGCGCAGTCTTCACCGGGTCGCGCGGCAGCATGAGGATGTAGCGGCGCTCGGCTTCAAAACCCGCCCCCACTTCGGGGTCGCCCGCGCAAAAGCGCGCCCGCGAAAGCGCCTGATGCTCCCAGGGCCAGGCGCCGTGTCCGTCGAGGTTGCGCTGGTACTTACGAAACATCTCAAGCGTCGAGGCGATCAGTCCGTCCTGTCCGTTCGGGCGCAGCCGCATGTCCACTTCAAAAAGAATGCCGGAACTTGTCTGCACGGTGAGCCAGCTCAACATGCGCTTCACGAGCTTTCCGTAGTTGACTTCGGCCTCGGGCGCATCGTCGTCGTAGAGGAAGATCAGGTCAAGGTCCGAGGCGTAACCCAATTCCTTTCCGCCCAACTTGCCGTAGCCGATCACGGCGAACTTCGGATACTCGCGGTGCCGCGTGGGAATCGAATCCCAGGCCAGTTCAATGACAAGCGCAAGCACCGCGTCGGCCAGAGCCGAGAGGTGGTCTGCCAGACGCTCGACGGTAAGGCGCCCCTCGAGGTCGGCGGTGAGCAGCTGGAAAAGTGCACCGTGGTGCGCGTCGCGCAGGATGTTGAGCTGCCGCTCGCGGTCGGAATCAGCCGCACGCATCTGTGCGCGAAGCTCCTCCAACCACTGGCTGCGGTCGACCGGCGTGTAGTCGTCGATCACGCGGTTGCGCGCGTCGACCAATTCATCGAGCACGAGCGGATGCGCGGCGATGTAGTCGGCCGCCCAGCGCGAGACGGCGAGCATGCGGCCCACGCGGTCGGCGGCATCCGGATACTGGTTTAAAAGCACAATGTAGGTAGCGCGCCCGAGCACCGTTTCCAAAATATTAAGGTAGCGCTCAAAGACCTCGTCGGCGCTCACCTTGCTTTCGCGCAGCTGCGCCCAACCGCCGGCGTTTTTAGCCACCTTCGGCAGAAACCGCGCCAGCTGCTCGCGCGTTTGCTGCGTGCGGGCGTTGAGGTGGCGCGAGCGCATCATCTTGAGCACGCGCCCGGCAAGCTTGTTGGCCTCAACAAAGCCCTCGGCTGCAAGGGCCTCGGTGAGATCGCTTTCAAGGGCGGGATCGCCGGTCGACCAGCCGATGGGCCAGTTGCTCGCGTCCTCTGCGGGCGCCTTGGTGTGAAAGATGCCGTCAAAAGTGCTTGAGACAAACGCGCGGATCTTGGCGACCCGGGCGTCAAGCGTTGGCAGAGTCATGCCCATCATCCAGGCGATGGCGCCGCGCTGCGCCTCGTCGGCGGGCAGCACCTGCGTCTGCTTGTCGTCGACGTACTGCAGGCAGTGCTCGAGATTGCGCAGAAACACATAGTCCTCTTTGAGCCGCTCGGCGGTTTCCGCGGCGATGCAGCCGCTTTTGGCGCACGCGTCCAGCATCGGGCAGGTGGTTTTCCCTCGCAGTTCAGGCTCCCGGCCCCCGCGGATGATCTGAAAGGTCTGGCAGATGAATTCGATTTCGCGGATGCCGCCGCTGCCGAGCTTGATGTTGGTTCCGCGGTCGCTTAAGGCCTCCTTGCGCACGGTCTCGGCGCGGATCATTTCGTGAATGCGGGCAAGCGCACTGATGGCGCTGAAGTCCACGTACTTGCGGAAAACGAAGGGGCGCACCAGGGAATTGAGATTTT
Organism: uncultured Duodenibacillus sp.; assembly: GCA_944390145.1. Taxonomy (GTDB): domain Bacteria; phylum Pseudomonadota; class Gammaproteobacteria; order Burkholderiales; family Burkholderiaceae_F; genus Duodenibacillus. The sequence goes on along the minus strand of CALXOY010000059.1, from coordinate 28,551 downwards.
TGACGGCCTGCGCAAAGTTTTCCTCGCCGGCAAACACGCTGCGGTTGATGACGCGTCCTTTGAGCCAGGCAAAGCGCTCCCAGTCGCGGCCTTCGCTGTAGAGGTACTCCTCGAGCATGGCCGAACTCAGCACAAGGGGGCCACTGTCGCCGAAGGGGCGCAGGCGCATGTCGACGCGAAACACAAACCCCGTGTCGTCCAGTTCGTTGATGGCGGCAATCACGCGCTTGGCAAGCTTGTCAAAGAACTCATGGTTGCTCACCTGGCGCCTGGCGTTTGCAAATTCGCCGCGCGCCTCGGTCTGCCCGCCTTCGTCGTAGACAAACACCAAATCGATGTCGGAACTCACATTGAGTTCAGCGCCGCCGAGCTTGCCCATGCCCACCACAAGAAGATCCTGCGGCTCGCCCGACTGCCCCACGGGAACGCCGAAGCGCTCGGCAAGCTTTCTCGAGTGCACCCGCACGGCCGCCGACACGGTCTCTTCGGCAAGCGCCGTCACCGTGCCCGTCACTTCGGCAAAGTCCGCCCTTGCCGTCAGATCACGGATGATGAGCGTTGTGATCACCTCGCGGCGCAGCTCGCGCATGGCTGTGTCCAGCAGATCCAGATCGTCGATTTTCTCGAGTCTTGCGCGCATGTCTTCGCGCGTCACAGGCGCTTGGGCGAGCTTTTGCATCAGCTCCCGGGGCGTCGTGCCGCTTCTGAGCGCCATCGCAGTGAGCGACCGGTCTGCATAATGGGACAACTTGGGAACTTCCTGCAGTTCCAGGCGGGGCGTCAGAATGGATTCGCTCATAAACAGTCGCGGAAAAAGAAAAAAATGTAACGATGTTCTGAAAAAGTCCGCCCGAGAGCCCTCCGGCGGGATTTCCGCCGGAAAAGCCTCGGGAAAGCTTTGCTATATTGGCGTTGTCGGGGGCCGCGCCCCCAGCAGCCGGGCCGGCCGCACGCGCCTGTCCGGTTCATTTTAGCCGCGCGCAGCAATGCTCCGTGCGGGTTGTTTTGTTCCTCACCATCCCTGAATGCGCACGATTGGCGGCAGCATGAGTTCGACGTTTCACATTCTTCCGCTCCGGTTCAGGGCCTACATGCGTCACCCCAAAGTCCACGCCGCCTGGCTCACCTTTTTCTGGGGCCTCACGCTCTTTTACTTTCTTTTCTGCGCGCTGGTGCTCACAACGCGCTGGGTGCTGCTGCCGCAGGTTGACAAATACAAGGACGACATCGCCGCTTTTTTAAGCAAGTCGCTGCATGCCGAGGTGAGCATCGGACGCATCGCGCCGCGCTGGGACACGTTCTGGCCGCAGCTCTCGATGGCCGACGTTGTGATCAAACGGCCGGATCCGCGCAGCAACGACGAACACATCCTGCATCTGCCGAGAATTGAGGCAAGCCTTTACTGGCGCTCATTTCTCGGAACGCCGCTTTTCCGTCACCTGGAAATTCCCGGGGCGGAAGTCACGGTGCGCAGGGTGGGCTCCAACGCCTGGGACATCGCGGGATTTTTCCTTGACTTCGACCGCAGGCCGCAAAAAAAAGAATCCGGCTCACAGACCGCCGACTGGCTCTTAAGCCAGGGGCGCATCGACATCACGGACTGCCGGGTGCGCTACGTTGATCTGACGGCCACGCCCGAGCCGCGCTCCGTGACGATTGAAAACATCAATTTCACGTTTGAAAGCGGCATCAACGGCTACCGCGCAGGGCTGCAGGGCAGGCTTGCCGGCCGCAGGCAAAACGTGATCGACCTGCGTGCGGCCTTCAGCGCACCCTATTTCGGCGACCGCGGCTGGAAAACCTGGTCGGGGGACCTTTATGTGGAGCTCGACAATCTGGACGCTGGGCGCCTCGTGCGCCCCTTTGAGCCGGCGCTCGGCGTGCTGCAGCAGGGCCGCGGCAGCACCCGTTCGTGGATTGCGTTTGATGAAGGCAGGCTCACAGAGCTCTCAAGCAGCCTGCAGCTTGCCGACGTCAAGCTTTCCCTAAAGAGCAACGCCAGGCCCCTGGAAGTCAAAAGCCTGTCGGTGCAGCTCACGGAAGCCTTCGAGGAGGACAGGCTTTACGCCAAAGCCGACAACCTGGATTTTGTCCTTGCAGACGGCACGGCCGCACGGGATCTTGCGCTCGAAGCCAACGTGCTGATGGCAAAAAATCCGCAGCCCGGCGCCGATCGCTCCACCTTTCGCGTCGCCTTTTTGGATCTGGCCACATTAAAGCGCCTGCTGCCGAGCGTTTCCCTGCCGGCGTCCATTGCGGACCTGCTGCACAAGCATGAGGCAGGCGGAAGCGTCTCGAACCTGGAATTTTCCTGGGCGGGGTCTCCCGGAAAGCCCTCCGACTGGCGCCTGAAAACCGACTTCTCGGGGCTCACCGTCAGCAAAAAGGCGGCCGGGAAAAAGACCGGGCTGCAGGGTTTTTCCAATCTGACGGGCACGCTCGAGGCATCCGCCGGAAGCGGCCGCGTGACCTTTGTCACCTCCGAGGCGGTTCTCACGCTGCCCGGCGTCTTTGAAAATCCCGATCTCGCGCTCACAAGCCTCACGGGCAGCGTCGGCTGGAAGATGGAAGAGCCAGAAGGCTCGGCCCAAAAGCGTCTGGCGCTCACCTTTGAAAATCTCTCGGCTGCCAACCAGGATGCCGCAGCCACCGTCAACGGACTTTGGCGCGACAACGGCTCGAAGGCGGGCTACATCGACCTCAAGGGCAACATTGCCCGGGCAAGTGCCAAACAGGCCTGGCGCTATCTGCCGGTGGTGATTCCAGAGAAAGTGCGCGACTGGCTGCAAGGGGGCCTTGCCGCCGGCACGGTGACCAACGGCGTGCTGGAACTCAAGGGCGAGCTTGCCCGCTTCCCGTGGGTGGATGAAAACGCCGGCAAGGGACGCTTTTATGTGGCCGGAGACCTCTCGGGCGGCGCCATCGACTACGCGCCCTCCATGAAGGTTCTTTCCGACGGCTCCTTTGAACGGGGTTCGGTGTGGCCGCTTCTCACCGACATCAAGGGCAGGCTCGTCTTTGAAGGGGCAGGCATGACGGTGACGGCGCAGTCGGCGAAAACGGGCGGCGCCGATGTGGGCGGCGTACGCGCCGTCATCCCGGATCTCACCGCGGGCAACGAAACGCGGCTTGTGATCGACGGCAAGGCCAAGGCCGACATGCAGGCCTTCTTTGACTATGTCGAGGCAAGCCCCGTCAAGGGCTTTGTTGCAGGCGCCTTCACCGGCACGCGCGCAAGCGGCTCGGGAAGCCTTGATTTGCATCTTGACATTCCGCTCATGCACGCGCACGACACCAAGGTTGAGGGCGCGATTTCCATGACGGGCGCCGTGATGGAGATGGGTTGGCCCAAGCCGCCCTTAAAGGATGTGACGGGCACCGTGCACTTCTCGGAAAAAGGCGCGCGCGCCACGGGCCTCAACGCCCGCGCTTTCGGCTCGGGCGACGCCTCGGTGTCGGTGACCACCGCGCGCGACGGCTCGATTGTGATCAACGCCGCCGGCAAGACCGACGTCTCCAACCTCGGCTGGTTTGCCCGCACCCCCTACCTCACCCCCGTGCTGGAAAAGATGTCGGGGATGCTGCCCTTTGTCTCCACCATTGTCGTGAAAAAGGCGGGCGGGGTCACCGTCTCGGCCCGCTCCTCGCTTGAGGGCATCCAAATCGCCCTGCCCGCTCCGCTTGCCAAATCCGCCGACAAGACGTGGGATACGGCCTTCAGCTTTACGCCGGTTGTCGTCAGCGGCAAGAAGGGCTATCAGATCAATGTCTCAAGCGGCAGGCGCTTCAACGTGGCGCTGCAGCTTGCCGCCGACGGCTCGACGCTGCCCGTGCGCGGCCGCATCGCCGTGGGCGGCGACGCTCTTCTTCCGACCCGCGGCATCGCCGTCAACGTCCGCGCCGAGGAGCTCACGCTGCTCTCCTGGCAGCCCTTCGTGCAAAAGCTGCTGGAAACCGCAAAGGCGCAGAAAGCGCAGACGGGCGGCGCAAAGGCGGGCGACGGAGCCGCTCTTTCGGAAATCACGGTTGACGCCAAGCGCCTGGTGCTCGAAGACGGCATCATCCACAACAGTACCGGCCGCTTTGCGTTTGATGCCGCCGAAAACGTCGACATCGCCCTTGACTCCGACGAAATCAAGGGCAGGCTGCGCTATGAGCCCGCCGGCCGCGGCAGCGTCACCGGCAGCTTCTCCAAGCTGCATCTGTCGGCCAAGGGCGCCTCCACCCTGCGGCGCTTCCTGCAGGGCGAGACGGTCGATGTCGTGCTCACCTCGCGCCCCACGGTGCTGCCGAGCCTTGACCTTGTTGCCGACGAATTCACCTACGACGGCATGAAGATCGGCCGGATGCTGCTGCAGGCCGATGCGACGGGAACGGCCGATGCGGAGACGCTGCACATCAAAAACTTCGCCGTCTTCTCCGAAGCGTCGGCTCTCACCGGCACCGGACAATGGACGCAGGGCAGACGTCTGCAGAACAAGCAGTCCGGACAGACGAGCTTTGATCTGAGCCTCACCACCCGCGATCTGGGCCGCACGCTCACCGATCTCGGCATCGGCGGGGTCATTGAGAACACGACCGGCACGGCGCAGGGGCACTTTATGTTCGACGGCCTGCCCTGGGCGCCCAAGCTCGACACCCTCACCGGCTCCTACAGCATCAACATGCGCAAGGGCACCATCAGCAAGGTCGACACCGGCGCAGGCGGCCTGCTGTTATCCTTTGTCTCGATGCAGTCGCTTTTCAAGCGCTTGACGCTGGACTTCTCCGACTTCAAGGACGGCTTTTCCTTTGACACGCTCACGGCAAGCTCGATCATCGCCGACGGCGTACTCTCAAGCGACAACACCAAGATCGTGGGCACGCACGGCACGATCCTCATCTCGGGCAACGTGAACATTGCCAGGGGAACGGTCGACAGCCGCGCCATCGTGCTGCCCGACATCAACGCGGGCAATGCAAGCCTTGCGCTTGCCTTTGTAAACCCCGCCGTCGGCATCGGGTCGTTTCTGGCCCAGCTTGTGCTGCGCACCCCCTTGAGCCACCTCTTCAAGGTGGAGTACACCATCAAGGGACCCTGGCAGAATCCGGAAATCAGCAAGGTCTCCTCAAGCGGCGGCAAGGAGGACGCTGAGGAAAAGCGATAAAAGAAAGCTCTAAAGAGCCGGAGGCGGCCGGCACGAGGGGCGGCTTTCGCCGCCCGGGTCCGTCCGAAAGAAAAATATTTCTAATCGCCTTCGCGCTGCAGATGCGGCCAGGCGGCGGCCATATAAACGCACATCGAGTAGATCGTCAGCACGGCGGCAACCCAGATGAGCACCGTGCCGATGAAGGCGATGGGAAGGCCGAAGAAGGGATCGTGATAGAGCAGCATCGGGATGGCCGTCATCTGAGCGATCGTCTTGATCTTGCCGAACCAGTTGACCTTGACGCTGGCCGCAGCGCCGATCTTGGCCATCCACTCGCGCAGCGCCGTCACGGCGATTTCGCGGCCGACGATGATGAGCGCAATGAGCATGTCGACGCGGTCAAAGGCCAGAAGCACCACGATGGCCGAACAGACCACCAACTTGTCAGCCACCGTGTCGAGAAAGGCACCCATATTGGTCGTCATGTCGAAGCGCCGGGCGATGTAGCCGTCAAGCGCATCGGTCACCGCCGCCACGACAAACATCGCGCAGGCAAGGAAGTTTTTGACGTGCGGCCCCATCAGGGCGTCGGGAACATAAAAAACACCGATGATCAAAGGGATGAAGGCAATGCGCGCCCACGTCAGCGCCATCGGGATGTTGAAGCGTTTGTCAGGCAACTTGGGCCCCATGCAGTTGTGAATAGATTTGTTCGGCAAGTTTGCGTGAAATGCCGTCAATTTTAGCGATATCTTCTATGCTCGCATTTTTGAGGGTTTTCATGCCCCCGAAGTGCGTGAGCAGTTTGCGGCGCCGCACCGGACCGATTCCCTCGATGTCCTCGAGCCGGCTTGTCTGCCGCGTCTTGCTGCGCTTGGCGCGCATGCCGGTGATGGCAAAGCGGTGCGCTTCGTCGCGGATCATGGCGATGAGCATCAGCGCGGGGCTCGCCGAGCCCAGCACCAGCGGCTCTCGCCCGTCGGCAAAGACGAGCGTCTCGAGCCCCGTCTTGCGTCCCTCGCCCTTGGCAACGCCCACAATCACCGAGATGTCGAGCCCGAGCTCGGAGAAGACGTCGCGGGCCATGTGCACCTGCCCCCTGCCGCCGTCAACGAGCACCAGATCGGGCAGCCGCGCCTCGCCGCGGGCAACCGGCGCATAGCGGCGCTCGAGCACCTGCCGCATGGCGGCGTAGTCGTCGCCCGGCGTGATGCCTTCGATGTTAAAGCGCCGGTAGAGCGAACTATTCATGCGCGTGCCCTCAAAGACCACGCAGGAGGCCTGCGTGGCTTCGCCCGCGGTGTGCGAAATGTCAAAGCACTCGATTCTCAGGGCCTGCCGCTCCTCGGGCGTGAGCTCAAGCTTCAGGGCGCTGATCAAATCATCAATGCGCCGGGACTCGCCTGCGCTTTCGGCAATGTGCCGGTCAAGCGCAATCACTGCGTTGGTGACAGCCATCTCATACCACTTGCGCCGCGTCATCTGCGGCTCGTGCACAAACGTCACCTTGCGGCCGGCAAGCGCCGAGAGAATCCGGGCAGCCTCCTTGGGGTCGGCGGCGGCCTGCGAAATCACCACGTCGGGGGCGGGCACACCGCAGTAGTGGTGCGAAATGAAGGCTTCAAAGACCTCGTCGGCCGACAGCTCGCCGCCCAGCGAACGTGAGAAGTCGGGAAAGTAGGCATGGTCTCCGAGATGCCGTCCGCCGCGCACCACGGCAAGGTTGACGCACACGGCGCCGTTTTTGATCAGCACGACGATGATGTCGGCGTCGGTGTCGCCCCCGGTGGTGTCCACCGCCTGCTGTTGCATGACGTCGCGCAGCAGGCTGATGCGGTCGCGAAGCACCGCGGCCTCCTCGTAGCGCCTGTCTTCGGCCGCATTCATCATGGCGTCGGTCAAGCCCTGCATGATCTCATCGGTTCTGCCGCGCAAAAAGGCGCAGGCGTCCTCCACGTCCTGCGCATATTGCGCCGCGCTCACCGCCCTCACGCAGGGCGCCGAGCAGCGCCCCATCTGTCCCATCAGACAGGCTCTGGCGCGGTTGTGGAACACCGCCTCCTCGCAGGTTCGCAGATGAAAGACCTTCTGCAGGACGCTGATGGCCTCGCGCACGGCGGAAGCATTGGGATAAGGGCCGAAGTAGCGGTTCTTGCGGTCGACCCCGCCCCTGTAGTAGCTCACGCGGGGAAATTCGTCGACGGAAATCTTCAGGTACGGATAGCTCTTGTCGTCGCGAAAAAGGATGTTGTACTTGGGGTTGAGCGTCTTGATGAGGTTGTTTTCCAAAAGCAGCGCCTCAGCCTCCGAACGCACGACAGTGGTCTCAAGCCGCGCAATCTTCTGCACCATGAGCGCAATGCGCGGACTTTGCCCGGTTTTGCGAAAGTAGCTCGAAACGCGCCGCTTCAAGTCCCGCGCCTTGCCGACATAAAGGCACGTTCCGGCTTCATCAAAATAACGGTACACGCCGGGCAGTCCCGGCAGACCCGCCAGGACCTCTTTATAGTTGCCGGCGCTGATTGCTGACATCATCTATTCTTCTGCTCTTCTTTTTTCGTTTTGGGGAGGACTGCAGCCATGCGCACCTGCGACATGTTCTGCCGCGTCATTGACAACTACGGCGACGCCGGCGTTTCCTGGCGTCTGGCCCAGGCGTTTGCCGCAGAGTACGGCTGGGCGGTCCGCCTAATCATAGACGATGCGGCTGTTTTGACGGCCATCGCGCCGGCCGCCTCCAACGCCCCCGCAGACTTCGTGCCGGGCAGGGTGGCCGTCGTGCGCTGGCTTGAAGACCCCGACCGGCCCTTTGCGGGCTTCAAGGGCCTTGCCGCCGATGTCGTCTTGGAGCTTTTTTCCTGCCGGCTGCCCGACGTCTACGAAGAGGCCATCGCCAGACGAACGGCCGCAAGTCCCTGCGCCGTCTTTGCGCTCGACTATCTGACCGCTGAAGCCTACGCCGAGGAGGGAAACGGACTGCCGAGCCCGCACCCGCGCTTTGGCTACGACAAAACCTTTCTTTTCCCGGGCTTTTCCAACAAAACATGCGGCATCAACCGCGAAAGGGATCTGGCGCAAAGGCTCAACGATTCGCGCAAGGATGAGGTGCGGCGCCGCCTTTTTGCGCAGTTTGGCGCCGATCCTGCGCACCCCTTCACGCTTTACTACTTCAGCTACCCGGAAATGCCCGTCGAGCGCTTTGCGCAGATGCTTGCCGCCGACAACAGGCCGCTGCAGATCCTGGCCGCTCCCGGAAAGGCCTCCGAGCGGCTCAAGCGGGCGCTTGCCGCAGAAAAGGCGGACTGCGTCGCTTTTGTCGAGGCGCCGATGGTGCCGCAGGATGAGTTTGACGACGTGCTGCTTGCCTGCGACGCGGCGCTTGTGCGCGGCGAAGACAGCGTACTCAGGGCGCAGCTGGCGGGCATTCCGATGATCTGGACGCTCTACCCGCAAAGCGAAGACACGCATCTCGTGAAGCTCGCCGCCTTTGCCAGGCTCTACGTGCAGGCGATTGACGACGCGGCAAGCCGCAGCGCGTGGCTTGCCATGGAGGATTTCGTCAACAACGCCGGTGCGTGCAGCGACGCCTGGACACGCTGGCGCAACGCTTTCATCGGGCTTCAAAAGGGCGCCCGCGTGTGGCGCGAGCGGCTTTTCCAGCTGCCCGCGCTTGCAGACAGTATTGCTCAATTAGCCGAAAAAAAGCTAAAATCTTGAGTTCTCAAGAATTTATAAGCCCGGCGCGCTGATTTCTCATGTGCGCTCTATTCGGGCGTGCGTCCAAACTTTTTACTCAAGGAAGAAATACATTATGAAGACCGCGCAAGAGCTGCGTTCCGGCAACGTGTTCATGGTCGGCAAGGATCCGATGGTTGTCCTGAAGTCTGAATACTCCAAGGGCGGCCGCGGTGCCTCCACCGTCAAGATGAAGATGAAGAATCTTCTGAACGGCGCCGTGACGGAAACCGTCTACCGTGCTGACGACAAGTTCGAAGACATCATCCTCGAACGCAAGGAAGTGACCTACTCCTACTACGCCGATCCGCACTACGTCTGGATGGACCAGGAATATAACCAGTACGAAGTCGACGAAGACACGATGGAAGACGCCAAGAAGTACCTGCAGGACGACCTCACTGCAGAAGCCGTCTTCTACGAAGGCCGCGTGATCGGCATCGAACTGCCGACGATGCTCGTTCGTGAAGTCGTCTACACCGAGCCCGCCGTCAAGGGCGACACCTCCGGCAAGGTGATGAAGCCCGCCCGTCTGGCCACCGGCTTCGTGCTTGACGTTCCGGCTTTCGTGAACACGGGCGACAAGATTGAAATCGACACCCGTACCAACGAATACCGCCGCCGCATCTAATCTGCGGATGAAAATCGGGAGCCCCGGCTCCCAGCTTTTCCGGACCGCCCGCCGTGCTCCATGCACTGCGGGCGTTTTCTTTGTGCGGTGCGGCTGTCCCTAAGAGAGCCGCTTCCGTCCTCAATCGAGTTTTTTGAGCTTTTCCTGCACAAACATGAACTTGAGGCTCTTGCGGCCGGACTTCTCGAATTCGATTTCGATGTTGGTTTCCGTCGGCTTTTCCGGGTAGAGGATCTGCACCACGCGGCCGCGGCCGAGCGTCGGGTGCTCGACCCTGTCGCCCACGGAAAAGCCGCCGACAGAAACGGTCTTCTTTTTAGCCAGCAGCTCGCTTGCCTTCATCACGCCAGCCTTCTTCCAGGCCGCCGCCCCCAAATCCCTGGCCTCCCGTCCCGTGGGGGCGCGGCTAAAGGAACTGGGGCGGGCAAAGGCGCCGCTGCCGCTGCGCGCACTACGAGTGCCGCGCGCACTTGAAAAGGACTCGCCATTGAAGCTGCGCGGCGAGGAGCGCCAGCTGCCAAAGCCGCTGAAATCCTCCCTGCCGTCATCGCCGGCTTCTTCGCTGTAGAGCTTTTGCGTGTGCTCCTGCGGGATCTCGTCGACAAACTGCGAGCGCAGCTGCTCGCGCATCTCGCCCCAGAGCATGCGCAGCTTCGCCCAGCTGATCCAGAGGTGCCGCCGCGCACGCGTCATTGCCACGTACATCAGACGGCGCTCTTCGCTCAGAGCCTTTTCCACATCCTCACCCTTGCTGTAGTGCGGGAAAAGATCCTGCTCAAGGGCGGTGAGATAGACATAGGGAAACTCCAGGCCCTTGGAGGCGTGCACGGTCATCAGGTGGACGGCGTCCTTCTCTTCCGGGGCGTTCTTGTCGTCGGGCTCGAGCGCGGCCTGCGACAGGAACCCGTCCAAGGGCGACATCGTGCCGCCCGGCACGGGCTCGAGCGCGGGTGCATCCGGATCGATGCCGTTTTCCTCGCAGTAGCCCACGGCGGCGTTGACAAGTTCGCCCAGGTTTTCCAGGCGGATGTCGGCATCCTGCTGCTTTTTGTAGTAGTCCTCAAGCCCGGAGAGGCTGCTCACCAGCTTGATCAACTCGGGCAGCGACTTGTCGGCGGCCTGCTCGCCGATGTCTTCAAGGAGCTTCACAAAGGCAAAGGCGCGGCGGATTTCCGACACCGACTCGGATTCGGCGAGGATGTCCCAGATCGGCACGCCGCGGTCCGCGGCCATCGAGGAGGCGCGCTCCACGGTCATGGCGCCGATGCCGCGCGGCGGCTGATTGATGATGCGCAGCAGGCTCGTGTCGTCGGCATTGGCGAGCACGCGCAGATACGCCACCACGTCCTTGATTTCCTGGCGGTCGAAAAAGCGCAGGCCGCCGTAGACGCGGTACGGAATGCCGTAGGCCGACAGCATGCGCTCGAAGTTGCGCGAGAGGTTGTTGTTGCGGTAGAGAATGGCAAATTCGCTGAACTTGTGTCCCTTACGCTGCTCGCTGCGGATGTCTTCGGCAACCGCGCGCGCCTCCTCGGTGTCGGCGTCGGCCTGATAGAGACGGATCAGGTCGCCAGCTCCCGCATTGGTCCAGAGGTTCTTGCCCATGCGGTCGGTGTTGTTGGCGATCACGGCGTTGGCGCCGTCGAGAATGTGCGAGGTGGAGCGGTAGTTCTGCTCGAGCTTGACCACTTCCCTCACGCCGTAGTCGCGAACAAAGTCGGACATGTTGCCCACCTTGGCTCCGCGGAAGGCGTAAATCGACTGGTCGTCGTCGCCCACGCAGAAGACGCAGGAGCCCTTGCGCCTGGGCGGGCAAAGCGCCTTGATGAAGCGATACTGCAGCGAGTCGGTGTCCTGGAATTCGTCCACGAGCATGAACTTGAAGCGCTCGTTGTAGTGCTCGCGCACGATCTGGTTGCTCTCAAGAAGCTCCACGCAGCGCAGCATCAGCTCGGCAAAATCCACCAGCCCCTCGCGCTGGCAGCGCGTCTCATAGGCCTTGTAGACCGTCAGATGCGCGGCCAGGCACTCCGCAGGCGACACGGAGGACGCGCGCAGCCCCCTTTCCTTGAAGCTGTTGATCGCCCACTGGATCACCTTCGGGTCCTCCTGCTTGGGGTCGATCCCCGCCTCCTTCATGATGCGCTTGACCACCGAGAGCTGATCGGCCGTATCGATGATTTGAAAGGTGTGCGGGAGATTCGCCGACTCGGCGTGCGCGCGCAGGATGCGGTGCGCCGTGCCGTGAAAGGTCCCCATCCAGAGGTGCCGGATGTCGCAGGTCACCATCGCCGAGAGCCTGTCGCGCATTTCACGGGCGGCCTTGTTGGTGAATGTCACGGCAAGGATCTCGGAGGGCCGGGCCATGCCGCGGCCCAAAAGCAGCGCGATGCGCGTGGTGAGCACCTTGGTCTTGCCCGAGCCGGCGCCGGCGAGCACCAGAGCGTTTTCCGCGCCAAGTTCGGCAGCCTTGCGCTGCATGGGATTCAAAGCATTCAGATAGTCGTCAAGCATCCTGAGCGTCTTTCGTTGCGTCGCAAAAATCAATCGGGAAAGCGGCGATTTTAGCCCGAACGGGCTTTTGTCAGGCACCCGGGAAAAGGCGCTTTCCACGCGGGCCGGGCCGCCGCAGGCTCCCAAAAAGCGCCGCTAAAAGACTTATACTTATGCGTCGAATTTTTCCTTACAACACAACAAAACAAGGCGCCCCATGTGCGAAACCTACAATCCTCAGGAAATCGAATCGCAGGTTCAGGAACAGTGGCGAAAGAACGACGTCTACCGCGCCGTTGAACACGCCATTGGGCCTGACGGCAAGGAAAAACCCAAGTTTTATGTGTGCTCCATGCTGCCCTACCCCTCCGGCAAGCTCCACATGGGCCACGTGCGCAACTACACGCTCAACGACGTCCTCTACCGCTACCGCCGCATGCGGGGCTACAACGTGATGACCCCGATGGGTTGGGACAGCTTCGGCCTTCCCGCCGAAAACGCCGCGCTCACAAAGAAGGTGGCGCCCGCGCAGTGGACTTACAAGAACATCGAGGACATGAAGCAGCAGATGCTGCCCCTGGGCCTGGCCTTTGACTGGTCGCGCGAAGTGACGACCTGCAAGCCCGAGTACTACCGCTGGAATCAGTGGATGTTCCTCAAGATGCTCGAGCGCGGCATCTGCTACCGTAAGACCCAGATCGTCAACTGGGACCCGGTCGACAAGACCGTTCTCGCCAACGAACAGGTGATCGACGGCCGCGGCTGGCGCTCCGGCGCGCTCGTGGAAAAGCGCGAGATCCCGGGCTACTACTTCGGCATCACGCAGTACGCCGAGGAGCTGCTTGACGACCTCAAGAAGCTCGACGGCTGGCCCGAACAGGTGCGCCGCATGCAGGAGCACTGGATCGGCAAGTCCGTGGGCGTGAACTTCGGCTTCCCCTATGAAATCGACGGCGAAAAGAAGCTCTTGAAGGTCTACACGACCCGCGCCGACACGATCATGGGCGTCACCTTCGTGGCGATTGCCGCCGAGCATCCGCTTGCCAAGCGTCTGGCCAAGGACAAGCCCGAGCTGCAGGCCTTCATTGAAGAGTGCGCCAAGGGGTCGGTGACCGAAGCCGACATGGCCACGATGGAGAAAAAAGGCGTCTTCACGGGCTTTTACGTCACCCATCCGCTCAACGGCCGCAAGGTGCAGGTCTGGATCGGCAACTACGTGCTCATGAACTACGGCGAAGGCGCCGTCATGGCCGTACCCGCGCACGATGAACGCGACTTCGCCTTTGCCAAGAAGTACGGCATTGAGATCATCCAGTCGGTCGCCGTCGACGGCAAGGAATTCTCCACCGATGCCTGGCAGGAGTGGTACGGCGACAAGACGCTCAACCCCTACTGCGTCAATTCCGGCAAGTACAACGGACTGCACATTCATGAAGCCATCGAGGCCGTTGCCAACGACCTCAAGGCGATGGGGCTCGGCGACCGTCAGACGATGTTCCGTCTGCGCGACTGGGGCATCTCGCGCCAGCGCTACTGGGGCACCCCGATCCCGATGATCAACTGCCCGAAGTGCGGCCCGGTTCCGGTTCCCGAAAAGGATCTGCCGGTGCTGCTGCCCGAAAACCTCATTCCGGACGGCACGGGCAACCCGCTCACCAAGTGCGAGGAGTTCCTCGCCTGCAAGTGCCCGAAGTGCGGCGGCGACGCACGTCGTGAAACCGACACGATGGACACGTTTGTCGACAGCTCCTGGTACTACATGCGCTACTGCTCGCCGGACGCCGACAAGGCGATGGTCGACGAGCGCAACGACTACTGGAGCCCGATGGATCAGTACATCGGCGGCATCGAGCACGCCGTGCTGCATTTGCTCTACGCGCGCTTCTGGACGAAGGTGATGCGCGACCTCGGGCTCGTGAAGTTCGACGAACCCTTCAAGCGCCTCTTTACGCAGGGCATGCTCACGGCCGAGTGCTTCTACCGCGAGCGGCCCGACGGCAGCAAGCGCTGGTACTACCCGTACGAAATCAACATCGAATACGATGAAAAGGGACGCCCGAGCCGCGTCACCGCCAAGGACGACGGCCTGCCCGTTGTCTCCGGCGGCATCGAAAAGATGAGCAAGAGCAAGAACAACGTCGTGGAGCCTCGCGACATCATCAAGCAGTTCGGCGCCGATACGGCCCGCACCTTCGTGATGTTTGCCGGCCCCCCCGATCAGTCCGCCGCCTGGTCGAATTCAGGCGCCGAAGGCTGCTACCGCTTCCTGCGCCGTCTTTGGAACTGGTGCTACGCCCGCCGCGAGGAGATCCGCGCCGCCGTCTGCCGGGTGGATCTCGCCGCGGCTCCGAAGAACGTCAAGGACATGCTGCGCGAGACCTATCTCACCCTGCAGCAGGCCGAAAGCGACTTCGACCGCATGCAGTTCAACACGGTGGTGTCGGCCGCCATGAAGATGATGAACACGCTCGATGCATTTGAGGGCACGGACGAGGCTTCGCGCGACGCGCGCAAGCTCGCCCTCTCGCTCATGCTGCGCGTGCTCTATCCGCTTGCGCCGCACATCACCACGGCGCTGTGGCAGGATCTTGAGTACGTCAAGGAATTCGGCGTGGAGATCATCGACGCCCCCTGGCCCGAGATCAACAAGGATGCGCTTGTTGCCGACGAGATCAAGCTCATGATCCAGGTCAACGGCAAGCTGCGCGGCCAGATCATGGTGCCGGCGCAGGCAACCCGCGAGGAAATCGAAAAGGCGGTGCTCGCCCACCCCGACACGGTGCGCTTTGTGGGTGAAGCCGCGGTGCGCAAGGTGATCGTCGTGCCGGGCAAGCTTGTCAACGTCGTGGCAAAGTAGCCTGATGTCAGCCGGACCCTCGCGTCCGGCACAAAATTTCGGCCGCCCGGTTCTGCCGGTGCGGCCTTTCTTTTGCCGGTGAAAAACGCTTATTTCGAGGCGCTCAGAAACTGGGCGTCAAGCGATCCAGTGCGCATTCGCAAAAGATTGATGCGGCAGGCAAGCACCGCGTTTCCGGCGCCCGTGCCCGCGCCGTAGCTTTCCTCAACCCAGTTGCATTCGGTCTCCACGTAGCGCATGAAGGCCTTGTTGGAGTCTTCAAAGGCCTTGGCAGCCCCCTTTCGCTTCTGGATGCGGTCAAGGTCGCGGGCATTGGTGAGCACGCGACCCACAACGTCCTGATAGTCCTTTTCGACCTGTGCGAGCTCCTTTTTCAAGCACGCCTGCACCTCGACCTTGCTGTCAGCCTGACGGTAGCAGTCGGCAAGTGCATCCGCGGCAAAGACGGGAGCCGTCAGGCATGCCGCCGAGAAAACCAGAACCAGACCAATGCCTTTGCGCATGAAAATCTCCAGAAAAAACCGTGCTCAGGCCGTCAGATGGCGCACCAGCACGAAAGCCGCCCCCGTGGCGGCAAAGGATCCGAACAAATGCAGCGCACTGTGGGCGGCCGCACGAAGCCAGTCGCCCGCAAGCAGCATCTGCACGCCTTCGGCCGAAAAGGTGGAAAAGGTGGTGAGGCCTCCGAGAAGCCCCGTCACCAGAAAAAGACGCCAGGCGGGAGGAATCTCCTGGTGGGTGGAAAACCAGGCCGTGAGCGCCCCGATGAGAAGGCCGCCAATCAGGTTGCAGACCAGTGTGCCGAGCGGCAGCAGCGCAATGCGGGTGTTTAGCGCATAGCTCACCGCCCAGCGCGAGCAGGCGCCGATGGCTGCTCCGCTGCTCACAGCAAAAAGAACCAGCCAAAGAGATCCGTCTTTTGTCATCATTGAAATTTACTCCCAACGGCTGCGAGCCGCCTCGTCGCTTTCGCGGGCATCGACCCAGCGGCCTCCCTGCGGGGTCACCTCCTTTTTCCAGAAGGGGGCCTCGGTTTTAAGCCAGTCCATGATGAATTCGCTTGCTTCAAAAGCTTCCCTGCGGTGCGCCGAGGTGACGACCGTGAGCACGATGCGATCGCCCGCCTTCAATTCGCCGACGCGGTGGATGACCACCACGTCCTCGATGTTCCAGCGGCTTCTGGCTTTTTCGACGATGGCGGCAAGGCTTTTTTCCGTCATCTCCGGATAGTGCTCGAGATGCATGGCGGTGACGCCGTCGTCGCTGCGCACGATGCCGGTGAAGGTGACGGCAGCCCCCGCCCTGCGGCCGGGGCGCTCGAGCCGTGCAAGCTCGTCTGAAACGTCAAAGTCCTCGTGGCTCACGCGGATGCGTGTGATCGGCTCCATGGCGCTAGCCTCCCGTCACAGGCGGAAAGAATGCGACCGTGTCGCCCTCTTTGACGGCGGCCGACATTGCAGCCATTTCGCCGTTGACGGCCGCGCGGATGCGCTTGACCGATTCGAAGGCGTTTTTATGCACCGCATCCCGGCAAAGCGCCTCGCGCACGTCCTGCACGGTTGCCGCATCGCCCTCGAGCGTCACGGTTTCCGCCCCGACGCCCACCGCTTCGCGCAGCAGCGCAAAGTATTTCACTTCAATCTGCATGACTTTTACTTGAAAAGATCCCCGAACGGGTAGTAGAGCACAATGTCGCCCGCCTTCACCGTGGCGCCTGCGGGAATGTCCACCAGGCCGTCGGCCCAGGCGCAGCTTGTGAGCACCTGGCTGTTTTGCGTCGGATAAAGGTCAAGGCCGCCCTTGTCGTTGCGCCGCACGCGCACAAATTCCTCGCGATTGCCGGGCTTGCTCCAGTCAAAGTCGGCGCGAATCTGCGCGGGCAGCGCCTGCACGTCCTTGCGGCCCTGCAGCTTGAGCAGATACGGGCGCGCCAGAAGCAGGAACGTCACAAAGCTTGAAACGGGATTGCCGGGCAGGCCGATGAAGGGCTTGCCCTGCACCTCGCCCAGCGCAACGGGCTTTCCGGGCTTGAGCGCCACGCGCCACATGTCGATGCGTCCGAGCGACTCCACGGCAGGCTTGATGTGATCCTCCTCGCCCACGCTCATGCCGCCCGAGGTGATGATGATGTCGGCGGTGCGTGCGGCGCGCTCAAACGCCTCGCGGGTTGCCTGCAGGGTGTCGGGGACGCTGCCCAGGTCATAGACCTCGCAGTCCAGACGCTTTAAAAGCGCGCGCAGCGTGTAGCGGTTGGAGTTGTAGATGCCGCCTTCGGGAAGCGGCTCGCCGGGCGCAACCAGTTCGGAGCCCGAGAAGAACACGCCCACCCGCAGATGGCGGTAGACCTTCACATACCCGCAGCCGACGCTTGCCACCAGGCCCAAAACCGCGGGCTCAAGCACGCGGCCTGCGGCGGCGACGACGCTGCCGCTCGAAATATCGCAGGCGCGGCGCCGCACCCAGCAGCCCGCCTCGACGGGACTCGTAAAGCGCACCGTGCCGTCTTCGTTGACCTGCACATCCTCCTGCGCAACCACGGCGTCGGCAGCGGGCGGCACCGGCGCGCCGGTGAAAATGCGCGCAACGGTGCCCGCTTCCAGCGTACTGCCGGCGCTGCCGGCCGGAATGCGCTGGGACACCGGCAGACCCACCGGATGTCCGGCGCTTGCGCCCGCAAGGTCGGCGCTTCTTACGGCATAGCCGTCCATCTGGGAGTTGTCCCAGGCGGGCACGTCAATGGAGCTCACAACGTCCTCGGCCAGAACACGGCCTTCCGCGTAAAGCGTGGGAATCGTCTCCGTGCCGACGGCGACCTTGGCGTGGTCCAGAAAAAGTTTGAGTGCTTCGTTATAAGTGATCACGATTAGCCTTCAAAGAAACAACAAAATTGGCGACCGCTGCAGGGCTGTTGACGTCAAGCCGCGTGACGCCCTCGGGCAGCTCAAGCGTCTCGTCGTCGGTGGCCACAGCCACCACGCCGGGGGTGATGACGGGCTCTGCAAGGCCCGCATCCTTGCGGTGCACCAAAATGTGCGGGATGTTCCCCTCGCTCTTGTAGCCCTCCACAAGCACAATGTCCACAGGGGTCATGCGGGCGAGGATTTCAGAGAGCTGCACGGGCTTGTGCGTTTCCTTCATGAGCGCCCAGCGCTGATCGCCCGCAAGCACAACCTCCTCGGCGCCCGCTTCGCGGAACCGGTAGCTGTCCTTGCCCGGCACATCGATGTCGGTGCCGTGATGACTGCTTTTGATGGCCGAAACCCGGCGGTCCCTGGCCACCAGCGTTGTGAGAACCTTTTCGATCAAGGTGGTCTTACCCGAGCCTGAGTGCCCGGTGAATCCAACAACCAGCATACGCTTGACTCCCGTCGTGACTTTTTTGTTTTTTTTAAGCAGCTGACAAGGAAAAGTTCGCAGCCGCCGTTTTTTTTACTTCAGCGATTGTAGCCGACGCAGCCGCTCGCGTCGGCAGCGCCAAAGGCCCGTGCAGGGTGGCTGGATGGAGGCTGTCGGCCTTGCGGCTGCAAATAAAAAAATGCCTGAAGCTACACATCAAAAGCGTGAGCTTCAGGCATTTCCCGAAGGCGCCGGAGCGCCTTCGCTGCGTGTCGGTCGAGATTACTCGGCGGCAGCCTGGGCGGTGTCCTTGCGGACGAGCAGCTCGCGGATGCGGGCAGCCTTGCCGGAGCGTTCGCGCAGGTAGTAGAGCTTGGCACGACGCACATCGCCGCGGCGCTTGACTTCGATCGAAGCAATCGTCGGCGAGTAGAGCTGGAACGTACGTTCAACGCCTTCGCCACTCGAGATCTTGCGGACGATGAAGGAGCTGTTGAGGCCGCGGTTGCGCTTGGCAATCACGACACCTTCGTAGGCCTGCGTGCGCTTGCGCGAACCTTCGATCACGTTCACGAGAACGTTGACCGTGTCGCCGGCGCGGAAGTCAGGGAAGGTCTTGCCTGCGGACAGGCGAGCCATCTCTTCCTGTTCCAGTGTTTCGATAATGTTCATTTTTTACTCCGTGACCATCATTCGGCGGCATCTTTTGCGTTGTTTCTGCAGCCGTCCAGAGGATGGAACCTTTAAATTAATCAATGCGCTCCCGGACAAATGCCGGGAACGCGCTATTGTATTGAATTGATTGGAAAAAATCCACCCCGCGTGCGTCTTTTCAGACGATGACGGGGCCCGACGGCGCGGCGGCCGTCTGCGCCTTTTGGAGGGCGGCGAGCGTTTTTTCGTCGCGCTTGGTGAGAAGCCCGTCACTTCTGGCCTTTTCAATGAGTTCCGGCCGGTTTTGCAGCGTGGCAGCCAGACTCTTTTCGCGCCGCCACGCCTCGATGTTGGCGTGGTGTCCGGTGAGCAGCACCTCCGGCACGCGCATGCCGTGCCACTCTTCGGGCCGCGTATAGTGCGGTGCGTCGAGCAGCCCCGTGGCAAAGGATTCGTCGGAAGCCGACAGATCCTTGATGGCGCCGGGCAGCTGCCGCACCACCGCATCGATCAGGGCGCAGGCGGCAAGCTCGGCTCCGGAAAGCACGAAGTCGCCCAGGCTCACAAGCTCGTCGACGCAGGTGTCGAGAAATCGCTGGTCGATGCCTTCGTAGCGTCCGCAGATCAGCACAAGCTGCAGGTCGGGGTCGCTCGAAAAGGCCCGCACCCGGGCGTCGGTGAGATGCGCGGCCGACGGTGCAAAGGCGATCACGCGCCCTTTGTTGCCCGAAGCGCGGATGTGCTCGAGCGTGCGGTAAAGGGGGTCAGCCATCATCACCATGCCGGGGCCGCCGCCAAAGGGCCGGTCGTCGACCGTGCGGTGTACGTCGGTTGTCACGTCGCGCGGATTCCAGAAATGCAGGTTCCAGAGGCCGCGCTTTTTCGCCCTTGCGGTGATCCCGTAATCGGCGACCGCGGCGAAAATCTCCGGAAAAAGCGTGATGACGTCAAAGCGAGCCGGCATGCTGCCCCCTACACCCAGGACGGATCCCAGTCCACGCGCACCACGCCCTCCTCGAGGTCGATGTCAAGCACGTACTGCTCCACGTCGGGGATGAGATAAACGGGGTCCCGTCCGTCGACTTTGGCTCCGCCCTCGACCTTGAAAATATCCTGCACGGTGTTGGTGCCGATTTCCGTGACGCGGCCAAGCTCAACGCCGTCCCGATTGACCACGGGCAGGCCGATCACGTCGGCGGCCCAGACTTCGCCCTCGCCCGCCTCGGGAAAGTCCTCGCGCAGCACGCCGATGCGGCCGCGCAGCGCATCGGCGTCCTCCTTGTTGAGAACGCCCTCGATGCGCGCAATCAGCATCCGGCCGTGGGGCTTTATCTCAGAGACGGCAAGCTCCCTGCTGCCGCCGTGGATGTCGACTAAAAACCACCGTTTTGCCGCCAGCAGAATCTCGGGCTGCTCGAAGGCCACAACGCGCACCCAGCCGCGCACGCCATAGGCGCCGTTGGTGCGTCCCACCGTAAGAATGTCTTTTTCAGCCATGTCGTATGAATATAAGAAAAGCGGCCTCTCCGAACTGGAAAGACCGCCTTCGGCGTCTTGTAAAGTCCCGGGAACAACGTGAAGAATACTGCCAGAAGCTGCGAGTTAGATACCGAACCGTCTCAAAGAGGATAGCTGTCAGCGCATTCGGGTGTGCTTGGACACGAGAGGCACGGCGCCGAAAGCGAGGTTCGCAGGCAGCTTTGCTGCGGCAGTCGGGTTAAGGTTCTTCAGTCGTTTGAAAGACTTTTGAAGTCCGTCCTGTCGCGAATTAGGCGGCAGCCTTCTTGGCGTCCTTGAAGATGCGGGCAACCGTGTCGCTCATCTGAGCGCCGTTCTTGACCCAGAAAGCCACGCGTTCTTCGTTGAACGTGAGGCGCTGCGGGCCTTCAGCAATCATCGGGTTGTAGAAGCCGAGGCGTTCGTTGAAGCGGCCGTCGCGGCAGTTGCGGGAATCGGTCACGACGATGTTGTAGAAGGGACGCTTCTTGGAGCCCGAGCGGGACAGACGAATGATAACCATGGTGTTTTTCCTCTTTTAAAGTGCGCCCGTACCAGGCGCGTGCATTGGTGCGGCAATTTCAGGCCGCAGAAGATCGCGCAAAAAGCCCCATTGAGGGCTCTTTACGAAAGAGCGCAATTCTACGCGCAAATTTTCCAAAAAATCAAGGCTCAAAAAAGCGATCCGGTCTCCCCCACGGCAAGTTCCGCGGGCTTCCCGGGTTCGCCTTTTTCCGGCCCGCCGCCATGGCCGTCTCCGCCCGCCATCTGCAGAAACTGCTCTTCGCTGATCACGGCAACGCCAAGCGCCCTTGCCTTTTCAAGCTTGCTGCCGGCGGCTTCGCCCGCAAGCACATAATCGGTCTTTTTGGAAACCGACCCCGACACCTTGCCGCCGAGCGACAAAATCAAATCCTTGGCCTTGTCGCGCGAGAGCGTGGCAAGCGTGCCCGTGAGCACAAAGGTCTTTCCGACCACTGCCGGGTTTTCGCGGCGCTCCTCCTGCTTCCAGTGCACGCCCTCGGCAATGAGTTCATCGACAACGGCATTGTTGTGCGGCTCATCAAAAAACGCCCGGATCGAATCAGCAAGCACTTCGCCCACGTCGTGCACCTGCATGAGCTCTTCGCGGGTTGCCTTGCGCAGGGCGTCAAGCGTGCGGAAGTAAAGCTCGAGGTCGCGCGCGCCGGCTTCGCCCACGTGCCGGATGCCGAGCGCGAAGATAAAACGCGCAAGCGTCGTCTCCTTGCTCGCGGCAATGGCGTTTAAGAGATTCGAGGCGCTTTTTTCGCCTATGCGGTCAAGCGAAGCGAGCTGCTGCAGCGTGAGCCGGTAGATGTCGGCCGGCGTCTTCAAAAGCCCCTTTTCGACCAGCATGTCGACCATCTTTTCGCCGAGCCCGTCAATGTCCATGGCGCGGCGCTGCGCAAAGTGCACGAGCGAAAGCTTTCTTTGCGCGGGACACACCAGGCCGCCCGTGCAGCGCGAGTCCTTTTCCTCTTCGTCGCGCACGACGGCCGATCCGCAGACCGGACACACGGAGGGCATCACAAAGGGCTGGGCCGAATCCGGCCGCTTTTCCGGCAGCACGCGCACGATTTCGGGAATCACGTCGCCCGCCCGCCGAACCACCACCGTGTCGCCGATCATCAGCCCCAGCTCGCGGATATGGTCTTCGTTGTGCAGCGTCGCGTTGCTCACCGTCACGCCGCCCACAAAGACGGGTACTAAGCGCGCCACGGGCGTCACGCGTCCGGTGCGGCCCACCTGCACGTCAATGGCCTGCACCACCGAAAGGGCCTCCTCGGGGGGATACTTGTGCGCGCACGCCCAGCGGGGCTCACGGGCCACAAAGCCCAGCGCCCGCTGCTCGGCATAGGAGTCGACCTTGTAGACCACGCCGTCGATTTCAAAGGGCAGCTGTGCGCGCTGCGCGAGCACGTCGCGGTGAAACTGCGCAAGCGACTGCGGGCCGCGAACGGTGCGGCGCATGGAAGCCACCGGAAAGCCCAGGGCCTTGAGCTTTTCAAAAAGCCCGGTCATGGACTGCGCAAAATTCGGGTCGCTCACCTCCCCCGTGCCGTAGGCGTAAAAGTGCAGCGGGCGGCTTGCCGTGATCCGGCTGTCGAGCTGGCGCAGGGCGCCTGCGGCCGCATTGCGGGGATTGACAAAGGGCTTTTCGCCCAGCTCTCTTTGCTTTTTATTGAGCGCCTCAAAGTCGGCTTTGTGCATGATCACCTCGCCGCGCACTTCGAGCACGTCGGGGGCAAGCGCCCTGTCTAGGGAGAGCGGAATCGTGCGGATGGTGCGCGCGTTGGCGGTCACATCCTCGCCAAAGGCGCCGTCGCCTCTGGTCTGCGCCCCGACGAGCACACCCTTTTCGTAGCGCAGATTGATGGCCAGGCCGTCAAACTTGAGCTCCGCGTCGTAGACCACGGGCGGGTCGCTTTCCGTGAGGCCCAACTCCTTTCTCACGCGTTCGTCAAAGGCAACGGCCCCCGCGTCGGTGAAGTCCGTTTCGGTGTGAATGGAGAGCATCGGCACGGCGTGGCGCACCTTCTGCAGGTCGCTTCTGACTTCTCCTCCGACGCGCAGCGTGGGAGAAGCGGGCGACTTGAGCGCCGGGTAGCGCGCCTCAAGGTCGGCGAGCGCCCGGAAAATGCGGTCGTACTCGGCGTCCGGCACCGACGGATTGTCGAGCACATAGTATTCATAGTTCCAGCGGTTCAGAAGCGCGGCGTACTGCTTCATGCGCGCTGCGACTTCTTCATCGGGTCCTTCAAAACGGTCGTCCGTCACGGTCGTCTTCCTTCGAAGTGGCGTTGAAAAAGCCTCCGGAACCCGAAAAGCACCGGAGGCCTTTGTCAGAAAAATTCAGCGGAGTCCTTAATCAGCCGAGAAAATCAGGCAGGCGCGCCGCGATCCGGCGGGCACGCCGTGCTCGGCCATGGTGGTGTGCATCGACTTCAGGGCGGCGGCGATGCGGCTTGCCTCGCGCGGTCCGATCGGGTTGCCGGAGGCGTCGGTCATCACCGCGTCAATGCGGCAGCACAGGTCGTTGGCCATGGCAAAGAAGGTGCTCAAGGGGTCGGCGGCGGGCGGCAGAAGCGGCACGTCAAACGAGAGCTCGATTTCGTTGCCGAGGGTCTGCGGCGGCAGGATGTGGAACACCGGCGCCTTGATGCCGGCAACATACTTTTCGTACTTCTCGCCCTCTTTGACAAACCCGCAGGCCGTTGCAGCCGCATCAAGCTCTTCGTCGGTGATGTCCTTGGCGGCCACGATCTTGACCGACAGGCGCTTGTCAAAGGCTTCGATCACGCGCTTGATGCGCTCGGCTTCGCTGATCAATTCGCGGTAGTCGAGGGAATCCGACTCACCTCTCAGAGCAATGGCAAGCTGCTCGGCGTAAATCAGGAATTTCGAAGCGGTCGGCTGATCCACGCAGCGCGTGCGGTTGGCAAGCAGCATCGAAAGATAAACCTGGGAGCATTCCGAAAGCCGGTCGGCGTCGTCGTACCAGACGCGCGATACGCTGTCAAAGCACTGCACGCGCACAAGCCCCTTCAAAAGCGGTTCGGCATAGATGTCGGCCACAATCTGGCGCAGGTCTTTCATGTCGAAGGTCTTTTCGAGCGGCGTGATGTTGACCACCGCCTCCACGGCCGGGTCGACCTCTGCTCTGCGGCGCCGCAGCACGGGCTTGCGTTCGGGCTCGGGAACGGGGGTCGGAGCGGGCGCCGGGGCCGGTTCAGGCGCCGGTTCGGGCTGAAGGGAAACGGGCCCCTCGGGCGGCTCATCGAGCCCGGCGGGCACTTCGTCAGCGGCGTTGAGCGTGGGAACAGCCTCTTCATCGGCCGACACGGCGTCAGCAAGCGCATTGGGCTTGTCCCTGCCGCCCATCTTATCCCGGACAACTTCCCCAACCCTGCGGTCATGCGTGTCCTTCTTCCAGCGAAGGTATGCGACAACGCCGACAACGACAGCGATGACGACGGCAATGTACAGCGGTTCAATATTCGGCATGCGCCTGACTCCGTTTACGTTCGAACAATCGGAAATTGTAGTGCAAGAAAACGCTTTTCTTTAGCCCGCCATTTCGGTTGCCTGCTCCACATCGACCGAAACGACGCGCGAGCCGCCGGGCTCCTTCATGGTGACGCCGATCAGCGTTTTCAAATGCTCCATCGTCACGCGGTGATGCGTGATCATCATGAACTGCGTATGGGCGCTCATCTGCAGAATGCGGCGCGCCAGGCGGTCCTGATTGGCTTCGTCAAGCGGCGCGTCGACCTCATCAAGCAGGCAGAAGGGAGCGGGATTGAGCTTGAAGATGGCAAAGACCAGCGCCGTGGCCGTCATGGCCTGCTCGCCGCCCGAAAGCAGCTTCACGCTGGCGTTTTTCTTTCCGGGCGGCCTGGCGGTGACCTCCACCCCGGCTTCCAGGATTTCGTCGCCGCTCATCCTGAGTTCGGCGCTGCCGCCGCCGAACAGTCCGGTGAACATCTCGCCGAAGTTGCGGTTGACCTCCTCAAAGGTGTTTTTGAGAAGCTCGCGCGTTTCGGCGTCGATTTTGCGGATCGTCGCCTCCAGATTGGCGATGGCCTCTTCGAGGTCAGCCACCTGCCGCTCGGTCTCCTGCATGGCCCTCTGGCTTTCCTGCAGGTTTTCGAGCGCCGCATGGTTGACGGGGCCGAGCGCGGCGATCGATTCGTTGATTCTGGCCACGCGGCTTTTAAGCTGCGAAGCGCGCAGCCCCTCTTCCTCGACCTTGAGCGCCAGCGCCTTGCGGTCGGCTGCGGCGTTGTCGATGTGTTCGGTGAAGACCGCGCTTTGCGTCACCCAGCTTTCGCGGCGCACCTTGAGTTCGGAAATTTCCTGCAAAAGGGGCGTTTGCGCAGCGGCAAGATCGGTGCTGCGCACGCGCGCCTGCTCCAGCGCCTCTTCGGCGGCGCGGCTAGCCTCTTCAGCGGCCTTATGCGCCTCGTTTTTGGCGTTGAGCTCTTCGAGAACGCGCGTGAGGCCCTCGCGCTCGGCGGTTTCATCAAGCCCTTCGCGCCGGGAGGCAAGCTCCTCCATCTGGGCGGAGAGCTCTTCAATTTCGGCTGCCGCCGCGCTCTGCCGCTCGCGGGCGTCGCGAATGCGCTCGCTGTTGGTCTGGGCCTGCAAGCGCAGCATCTGGACTTTATTTTGCAGATTCCGTGTGTTTTCCTGCAGGTTTGCAGCCGTCTGCTCGGCTTCTTCGAGCGCCACCTTGGCTTCTAGCGAGCGCTGCTCGACTTCTGCGAGCGCGGCGTCGGCCGCTTCAAAGTCGTCTTCGACCTGCTGCAGCTGTGCGGCAAACTCTTCGCGGCGCGCCTGAAGCTCCTCGCGCTGCTCGGCCGAGCGGCGGGACTTTTCCTTCCAGGCGGCCAGGGCCGCCGAAAGCGAGGAATGCTCAAGCTGCAGCTCATGCAGGCGGCTGCGGCAGTCGTCGACCTGCGAGGCCGCCTGCGCCGAACGCGCCTCGAGCATCCGGCAGCCGCCCGCGGCCGCAGTGAGCTCTTCGTCCAGGCGATCGAGTTCATCGCGCTCGAGCGCGGATTTTGCGGCAAGCTCTCGGATTTCGGCTGCGCGCGACATGGCGCCCGACGCCTCGCCCTCCTCGGCCCAGAAACTCACGGAGACGGCGTCGACCACATGCCCGGCGGGCGTCACAAAGCGTTCGCCCGCTCCCAGCTCACCGCGCTGCGACACCGCCTCATCGAGGGTTTGCGCGGCATAGATGCCGTCAAGCCAGGCGGCCACGGCGCCGGCTGCGGTGGGGTCGGTCACCCGCACTTTTGACGCAATGGGCGTCAGAGACGGATTTTCGGACCGGTGCTTTGCTGCGCCCGGCGCAAAAAACACCAGGCGCGCGGGCGGCGGGTCGTAGGCAAAACCCGCGGCGCGCTCGAGCATGCTCATGCCGAGGGCGCCCGAGCGTGCGCTCAACACTGCTTCCAGGGCCATCACCCAGCCGGGCTCGACGTCAAGCTTTTCATAAAGGCGCGCGGCGTCCTTGAGCCCCATTTTCTCCAGCCATGCGGCAAGCCGCCCCTCGCTTTGCGACTTCTGCTGCAGTGCTTCGAGAGCCTGCAGGCGCGCCGCCGTGCGGGCGTGTTCGGCGGCCTTTTTCTCTTTTTCCGAGCGGTTTTGCTCCCAAGCGCTGCGGCGCTGCGTGAGTTCGTCCTTGAGCTCCTGCGTCTGGGCGTTCAACTCTTCAAAGCGGCCCTCCTCCTCGGCAATCTGCTCGGACAATTCGGCGCAGCGCGCCTCATCGGGCGCCTGCGTCATCCGCTCTTCGTTTTCAAGATCCTGCAGGCGCGCCTCGACGTCGTTCATCTCGCGCCCAAGCGACTGAATCTGCACGGTGAGCACCTGAATGCGGCTTTGGGCGCCGGAGGCGGCGCTGCGCGCGGATTCATAGGCGGACTTTTTCTGTTCGCAGTCCTCCTGCGCGGCGGCAAGCGACTCTTCGGCCGCCGCCGCTTCTTCCTGCAGCGCCGCGGACATTTCCGTCATTTCGCGCGTTTTGTCTTCAATCTCGGCGATGCGGCCGGCGGCGGCGTCGCGCTCGCTTCTGCGGCGGGCGATGCTCTCGGCGGCACTTGCGATCTCACGGGCGAGCGAATCCTTTTGCGCCACGATGCGCTCGATCGCCCCCTGGATTTCCGAGACGCGGGAGTTTGTCTGCCAGGCCTCTTCGCGCGCCTTGTCGGCGACTTCGCGGCGGCTGCGGGCCGCACCCTTCAATTCTTCAATCTGCACGGCAAGCCGCTGCTGCTCGCCCCTGCCCTGCAGCAGGTCGGCTTCGCGGGCGGCAATCTGCGCGTCAACCTTATTGACGGCGGCCGCGGCATCCCGCTCCTGCAGGAAAAACCACAAAAGCTCGGCCTGATCCTTCTGCTTGGAAAGGTCCTGCCAGCGGGCGGCAACTTCGGCTTCTGCGGTGAGCCGCTCGATTTCGGCCCGCTTGGTTTCCTGCAGGTAGCTCACCTTTTCCAGATTCGAGCGGGTGGAATTGAGCGCCGTTTCGGTTTCCCTGCGCCGCTCCTTGTATTTGCTCACCCCGGCGGCCTCCTCCAGATACACGCGCAGCTCCTCGGGCTTGGCCTTGATGAAGTTGCTGATCATGCCCTGGCTGATGATCGCGTAGGAGCGGGGGCCAAGGCCCGTCCCCATAAAAATGTCCTGAACGTCGCGGCGGCGCACCTGCTGATTGTTGATGAGGTACGCATTGCTACCGTCACGCGTCACGACGCGTTTGACGGAAAGCTCCGTGTAGCGGCCCCAGGCGCCCTTTACCGTTCCGTCGGAATTGTCCAGCACCAATTCGACCGAAGCGCGCGAAGATGCAGGACGATTGACCGAACCCGAAAAAATGAGTTCGCTCATGGATGTCGAGCCGCGCAGTTCGGAGACGCGCGCTTCGCCCAGCACCCAGCGGATGGCATCGATCACATTGGATTTGCCGCAGCCGTTGGGGCCGACAATACCGGCCACCGCCCCTGGAAATTCGATGACGGTGGTATCGGCAAAGCTCTTGAAGCCGGAAATACGAAGCTGTTTTAAGCGCACTGTGTGTTACGGGAAAAGAAGCGAAACAAAAAAGAAAGCGCCCTGAAAAGGAAAGTTCGGCGCTTGCGTTCGGATTGTACCGTTACCTCACGTTTTGAAGACGAAACCAACCGTATAATTTTTTGGATGTGCCCGTGCCGTCCTTCACTTCGGCCGTTATTTTTCAAAGGATTCTCCCGTGCCCAATCCCGGACTTTCTCGCACCCGCCCCTACCCCTTTGCCCGACTGCGCAAGCTTTTTGAGGGAATTGTTCCGGCTGAAGGCAAACTCGAGCCTATTTCGCTCGGAATCGGCGAACCCTGTCATCCGATTCCGCAGTGCATTTGCGATGCCATTGCGCAAAACGTTTCGCTCATGAGTTCCTACCCGGGTACGGCAGGCAGTCCTGCCCTGCGTGAGGCCATCAGCGCCTGGTGCGAACGCCGCTACGGGCTGGCCCCGGATCCCGCGACCGAAATCCTGCCGGTGCTCGGTACCCGCGAAGCCCTTTTCAGTCTGGTCCAATGCCTTGTCGACCCGACTGTCAAAGGCGGCGCCAAAGTCGTGATGCCCGTTCCCTTCTATCAGATCTACGAAGGCGCAACGTTTCTGGCCGGAGCCGATCCCGTGTACTTGCCGC
>CALXOY010000058.1 GCA_944390145.1 uncultured Duodenibacillus sp. | reverse complement strand
GGCACCACTGCGGCATTTTCCGGCGCACGGGCGTGCCGCATCGCCGCTGCCACAAGCGCTTTTGCCGCCGGATGCTGCAGGGCGGTCAGGGCGCCGCGAGAGGCCTCCTCCACAATCACGCCGTCATGCAAAAAGCAAATCCTGTCGCAAAGGGCCGCCGCCGCACGGATGTCATGCGTGATGAAAAGCCAGGCCGAACAAGGGTTCACGAGCCCCTTTAAAAGCTCGAGCACTTCGCCTTGAACGGAGGCGTCAAGCGAACTCAGCGCCTCGTCAAACACCACAAAGCGCGGCTGTGCGGCAAGGGCCCTTGCGATGCAGACGCGCTGCAGCTCGCCGCCGGAAAGCTCCCGGGGGCGCCGATCAAGAACATCCTTCCCGAGCCCGACTTCGGCAAGGCGCCGCAAAAGGGCCGCGGGGGAAAGCTGCGCCAAAAGCTCCTCCCTTTCCGTTCCCCGTGCGCCGCGCAGCTTGATCTGCAGCGGCTCCTTTAAAACATCGGCCACCGTCCAGAAAGGGTCGGCGGACTCCACATAGTTCTGGCTCACCACGCTCATGCCGGCCGGATGCGCCTTCTGCCAGTCAGCAAGCGCCATGCCTTCGACGCGGATGGTTCCCGACGCCGGCGCTTCAAGCCCCAGAAGAAGCCTTGAAAGGGTGCTCTTGCCCTCGCCCGAGCGCCCGATCAGCCCCACCACTTCGCCCGCGTGAATGTCAAGCGACACCCCGCGGAGCACCTCGCGCGCAGGCCCCCTTTCCCAGAAAAAGGAGCCGCGCGTGCGGTAGGTCTTCGTGAGGTTTTTCACCTCTAGAAAAGCACGGCCCTTTCCGTCGTCTTGGAAGGGCCGCTCCTTTTTATCCCGATCGTAGAGGGCGCTGTTCATGAGGCTTTGCATCTGCACGAGATGACAGGCATGGGCGTGGCGGGGATCGGTGAAGATCTCCGGACCCCCGAGGGCTTCGCAGCCGCCCTTTCGCATCACAAGAAACCGCCCGGCAATGGAGCGGTCAAAGGCAAGATCGTGCGTCACCACAATCACGGCGGAGCCCGTGTGCGCCTGAATGCGCTTCACAATCCTCACCACTTCGTCGGCGGCAAGGGCATCCAGGGCGCTTGTGGGTTCGTCGGCGACAATCACTTCCGGGTGCAGGATCATCGCCACCGAGAGCATCGCGCGCTGTAGCATGCCGCCCGAAAGTTCCGACGGATGGCTTTTGAGTACACTCTTCGGATCGGCAAAACCCAGCTCCGAGAGGGCTTTGTGCATCCAAAGGGAAGCCGTGGCGCGAGGCAGATCAGGAAAATGCGCGGCGATGGTGTGGGAGAGCTGCCTGCCGATGCTCGAGAGCGGCTCAAAGGCACGCATCGCCTGCTGGCTCAAATAGAGAACACCTCTGCCGCGCCGCCAGCGGGCGCCCTGCGCAAGCATTTCCTCCCCGTCAAGCCGCACCGAGCCGTGCGCGGTCAGCCCCTGCGGCAGCAAACCGCAGACGGCGCGCACGGCAAGCGACTTGCCCGCGCCCGACTCGCCCACAATGGCAAGGCTCTGCCCGCGCTCCAGCGTAAAGCCAATGCCGGAGAGTAGCACGCGTCCCGCGGCCTCAACAGACAGATCCTGCACGCAAAGCAAGGGCGCGGCCGTCATCTGCCCTCCCCGGCGTCCCGCACCCCGTCGGGCCCGAAGACCCGAGCAAGTGCGTCGCCCAGAAAATGCAGCTGCGTCACCGCAAGCAGAATCATGCAGCCCGGGGCGGCCATCTGCCAGGGGTAAAGCGTCATCACATCACGCGCCTCGGCAAGCATCATGCCCCATTCGGAAGAGGGCGACGCAACGCCCAGCCCCAGAAACGAGAGCGAGGAAATCATCAAAAGGACGCTTCCGACGTCAAGCGTGGCGAGCACGCAGAGGTCGCCCGCGACATTTGGCAGCATGTGACGCGTCAAAATCCAGCCGCGCGAGGCACCCGTGGTTCTGGCAAAGCCCACATAGCCCGTATCCAGGACGCGGCGCGCAATCGTGCGGGTCATGCGCGCGTACCAGGGCCATTTCGCGATAAAGCACCCGAAGACAACGTTCATGAGCCCGGGGCCGAGCATCCCCACCACCGCCAGAATCAGCACTTCGCTCGGAAAGGACATCCAGAGGTCGCAAAAGCGCATCATAACGGCGTCCACGCGCCGGCCCGCCGCTGCGCTGATGCCGCCGTAGACCGCTCCTAAAAGCGCCGTGGCGGCGGTGGCCGCAAGCGCCGTCACAAGGCTTGCCCGGCCGCCCCAAACAAGCCGCGAAAAGATGTCGCGGCCGAGGTTGTCGGTACCAAGCCAGTGACCGCCTCCGGGGGCGGCGAATTTGTCTGCGAGGTTGATCGCCGCCGGATCGGCGATCGGCAGAACTGGAGCCAGCGCCGCCAGAAGAAGGAGCGTTCCGAGGATCAGCATCGAAACCCTGCCCGAGCGCATCGCCCAGAGCGATCTCAAAAGCGTCTTTCGCGCGGTCATTGGCCCTCCTCCCGGCGCCGCTCGCGGGGGTCGAGCGCCATCACCGCAAGGTCGCTCAAAAGGTTGAAGACCGTAAAGAGCACCGCCATCAGGAGCACGTAGGCCTGCACGACGGGAAGGTCGCGGTTGAAGATCGCCTCCACGCAAAGGCGTCCGACGCCCGGCCACGCAAAGATCGTCTCGATCACGAATGCTCCGGCAATGAGCTTTGGTATCGACATGCCGAGCGCTGCGGCGGCGCCCCTTAAGGAATTGCGCAAAAGCGCAAGCGTGATGCACCCCCGGCTGATGCCGCGGCTTCTGGCAAAAAGAACCCAGTCCTCGCCCGCGTTTCGCAGCATCTCGTTTCGAATGAGCCGCATGTAGGTGCCGATGTAAGCAAGCGACAGGGCAACCGCCGGCAGTACGATCGAGGAGGCCGAGCGCATGCCGCTTGTGGGAAGCCAGTCAAGCTTCACCGCAAAAAGCCAGATCAGCAGCAGCGCCGCCCAGAAGGCGGGCATTGAGGAGGCAAGAAAAATAAAGCCGCGCACGAAGCTGTCAAGAATGCCGCCCGGACGCAGGACGCTCGCCACCGCCGCAGCAATGCTCAGAACCAGAATGATGAAAAGCGACGTGAGCGCCAGCGCCGTCGTGGGGCCGATGGCTGCAAGCAGGCTCTCGGCCACCGGCAGCCTCGTGACAAAGCTGCGCCCGAAGTCGCCCTGCAAAGCCGCGGCAAGCCAGTGGAGGTAGCGCTCCAGGAAAGGCTGGTCCAGTCCGAGCTCGCGGCGCGTCGCGGCGATTAACTCCGGCGTGGGCACCATGGCGTTGACGCGAATCGAGACTTCGGCCGGATCCGACGACGTCAGCGCGCCAAGCGCAAACGACACGAAGGTGATTGCCAAAAGCAGCGGAATCAGCACAAGGAGCCGTTTGACGAAAAACTTCAGCATGCCGCACAGGCCTCATCGCGAGGCCGTTTCCCCGTCAAAGAACATTTTTTCAAAGGGGATTTCATATTGCGACGCGGCAAACCCCACCCCCTTCAGGCGCTTGGCGTGCACCGCCTTGGTCTTGGAAAACGACACGGGAAGATAGACCGCCGCATCGTGCACGCGCGTGAGGATGTCGGAAGCAAGCGCCCGGCGCTTATCCTCATCGCCCTTAATCATGAACGCGCTGATTTCGCGGTGGATGAGATCACGGTCGGGCATCCCCGCCTGAGCCTGATAGTCGCCGTGCGCGGGCGTTCTCCAACTCGAGAAGTAGCTTTGCGGATCATAGGGCGCGCCCCAGGATAGCGAATACTGCAGATCAAACTCCCCGGTTCTCTGACGGTCCAGAAAGGTCTGCTTTTCCTCGCCGATCACATTGACTTGAATGCCCACGCGAGCCAGATCGGCCTGCACGGCCTGGGCGATTGTTTTTTCCTGGGCGTTCTGGGCGTTGTAGTAAAAGCCGACTTCGCAGCGCCGGCCGTCTTTGACGCGCACGCCGTCGGGCCCCCTCCTCCAGCCCGCCTCATCCAACAGGGCCTGCGCCCGCTGCGGATCAAAGCCCCTGGTCTTCAGGTCGACATTGCAGTAGGGAACATTTTTGGCAAAAAGGGTTTCGGCGGGCTCCTCGATGCCGTTTAAGACGCCCTTGACGATGGCCTCGCGGTTGACCGCATATTGAATGGCTTCGCGCACGCGCTTGTCCTGCGTCACGGGGCGCTTGGTGTTAAGCAGAATCGCGCGGCTGGCAATGGGGCGGCTCAACGTCACGGCAAGCTTTTTTTCTTCAATGAGCCTGGTGAGCGCGTCGCTTGTGAGCTGATCGCCGTCAGCGCCGAAGACCAGGTCGATTTCGCCTTTTTCCAGCGCCATCAGCATGGTCTGGGCGTCGGGCATCACCACCCAGCGCACGGCATCCACGCGGGGCTTTTCACCCCAATAGCCGCTGTTGACGGTAAAAAGCGCGTATTGGTTGCGCTTGTGTTCGGAAAGAACCCAGGGGCCGGTCCCCGCCAGGCACGCGACGCCGTCTTTGGTCTGACCGTTTTTCATGCAGCGCGGCGAAATGAAGCGAAAGGGCCTTGCCACGCCCAGTTCAATCAAAGTCGGGAAATACGGGTGCTTCAGGGTAAGCCGCCATGTATGGTCGTCCACAGCCTCGTGCGACTCGATTTCGTTGACAAGGTCAAGCCAGGCATGGCGGATTTTGTTTGCAAGCACCGCGTCAACATTGATCTTGACGCTTTGCGCCGTAAAAGGCTCCCCGTCGGTGTAGCGCACGCCCTTTCTCAAATGAAACGTGTAGACGCGGCCGTCTTCGGAAATCTCCCAGCTTTCGGCAAGCCCGGGCTTTACGCCGCCTTCGGGCGTGTTGTAGACAAGCGGTTCAAACACCATCGCCTGCGCGGCCATCTCGCCGTAGTAAAGGTGAGGATTGATATCGCGCACATCCTTCATGCTTGCATATTCGATCGTCGAACGGACCGGGGCGGTCTCTCCCCCTCCGTTGTCGTCATCTGCGCAGCCGGCAGGCAAAAGCACGGCGGGCAGAAGCAAAATCGCAAGCGGTATTCGTTTCATCTCAGGACGGCAAATTTGTATAGGTCATTTCCCGAATCATACCAATTTGAGATTCTTCATACTTGCAAATTTTGGGCATGCACCGGCCCGGCAGAAAAGACCCGCACCCCGGGCAACATAAACTGCTCACGGCAGTTTGCTCATGGACGATGAGCTAACCGGTTATGATCAATTGGAGAAACGCAGCATGAAGTTCTACGGACGTGAGCAGGAGACAGTCGTTTTGCGCCGAAACCAGGACGCCGTGCGCAATGGCGCCTCGCGATGCGTTGTCGTCACCGGACGGCGCCGCGCCGGCAAAACGCGCTTGATTCTGGAAAGGCTGCCCGCCGCAGACATGCCGCTCATCTACGTCGTCATCTACCAGAGAACGAGTGAACGCCGGAATGTGGAGCTTTTCTGCAAGGCGATTGCAGAAGGACTCAAACTTGACGCCGTCCCGCGATGGGAAAGCTTCGAGGATGCCCTCCTCTTCCTTTTCAAAAATAGCGTGCATTGTCCCGGCAGCAACAAGCCGCATCCCAGAAAGGGTAAAATGCTCATGATTTATTAGCTCATGGCTGATGAGCTAACCGGCCATGATCAATTGGAGAAACGCAGCATGAAGTTCTACGGACGTGAGCAAGAAACAGCCGTTTTGCGCAGAAACCAGGACGCCGTACGCAATGGCGCCTCTCGATTCGTTGTCGTCACTGGACGACGCCGCGTCGGCAAAACACGCCTGATTCTGGAAAGCCTGCCCGCCGCCGACATGCCGCTCATCTATGCCTTCATCTACCAGAGCACGAGCGAAAGCCGGAATTTGGAACTTTTCTGCAAGGCTGTCGCAGAAGGGCTGAAACTCGACGCCGTCCCGCGATTGGAAAGCTTCGAGGATGCCTTCCTCTTCCTTTTCAAAAAATCACAGACGCAGCCCATCACGCTCGTCTTGGACGAATTTCAAAATTTCCAGACCGTCAACCCGGAGATCTTTGAAACACTGCAAAAGCTCTGGGACACGCAGCACAACGCAAGCCGCCTTCTGCTGGTCGTGAGCGGCTCGGTCACAAGCGCTATGCGTGGGATTTTTGAGAATGCACGCGCGCCGCTCTATTCCCGTCAAAATGCCTTGATTTATGTTGCGCCCTTTTCGCCCGGGCTCCTCAAGCAGATCCTGGAAGATTTTGCTCCCGCGCATTCCGGAGAAGATCTGCTGGCGCTGTACGCCTTGACGGGCGGCATCGCCCAATACATCGAGACAATGCTCTCTGAGCACGTCTTCACCGCGGCGGACATGATCAAGCATTTGTTCGAATCATCGAACAGAACGCTCACCGAGGCGACAGCAGCTCTTTTTGCAGAATTCAAAGGCAGCTCATCAACGTATTTCGACATCCTCCGGCAGATTGCTGCCGGCGTCAACGAACGCTCGCAGCTGCAGTCAAGGTTTCAAGAAAACATATCGGGATACCTGGATCGTTTGGAAAACGTCTATCGACTGCTTGAACGCGTCGAGCCTCTAGGCGAAACAGGATCAAAACGCCGGAGGATCCGCTTTGAAATCGCCGACGAGCTGATCAATTTCTGGTTTACGTTCCTGGAGCCTTATCAAAACTATCTGGAAGCGGGACTCACCGACCGGATATGCAGTCACACGCTGCAGCAATTTCCTCAATGGTCCGGCCGTTGCCTTGAACGCTTCTATCGCCGCCACTTCCTGACAACAGGCATGTTTACAGCGGCAGCCCCCTGGTGGGACCGCAAGGGCGAAAACGAGATCGATCTCATTGGCGTTGATGCCCTGGAAAAGAAAATCGTTTTTGTCGAGATCAAGCGCAATCCGGAAAAATTCTCCGTCTTTGAGCTGCAGATGAAGTCCGCCGCCTTTTTGAAGCTCAATCCCAAGTACGCGGCTTACCAGCACGTTTACATGGGTCTTTCTCTCCAAGAATTGTCCGCGGGAGAAGATCTGCCGTTTTCCCGCAGTCAGCCCGGCTAATGCTGCCTGAAGCCTTTGTGTCGTTTGATGAAGGTCATGCGTGCAGGCTGCGGCGGTTTTTGACGCAGCCGCCGTCACAATGATGTTGCTGGAAAGCGGAAAGAAATGGGATTCCGGGTTCAAAGATGTTGCGAGCCGCGGCTCTCTTTCCTGCTTTCGTCAGCCAAAAGACTGACACCACACACGCGAAAACCGCAAAGGACGACGTCATGGATCAAAACGGAACAATCCTCAACCTTCGCATCCGCAGAGCGCGCAACGAGCGGCCGCTCATCTTCATATTGTCGGGCGCCGGACTGTCCGCGCAAAGCGGCATCCCGACCTACCGCGACGCCGGCAACAACTGGCTGCGCGCCGATCCCGTGCATCACGATGACCTTGAAGAGCGGCCGGCGTCCGTCTTTGAAAACATCAACCGCCGGATCAAAGCCTATGGCGAGGCCCGGCCGAACGCTGCGCATCTCGCGATTGCCAAATTCAAAAGAGACTGGCGCGCCGCAGCCGACATCGTGCACGTGACGCAGAACATCGACACGCTCTGCGAAGAAGCCGGAGACGCCGGCGTCTTTCACATGCACGGATCGTGTCTCACCAGCCGCTGCTCAAAATGCAATGCCGTCTTCCCGCGCATCGGTTTTTATCGGGAAGGCGCCGTGTGCCCGTCCTGCAAGGCGGACGGCTGGAACGTGCGTCCCGACATCGTTTTCTTCGGTGAAATTCCCTACGGCATGGACTGGATGGAAAACGTCGTCAAAAAAGCCGATGTGTTTCTGGCTGTCGGCACCTCGGGGACCGTCTACCCGGCCGCCGGCCTTGTGCTCACGGCGCTCAAGGGACATTGTCCCGACCGCATTCTTTTGACCAAGGATCTGCCGGACACTTCGGAACGCTTGATGACCAGCGCCGACGGCTGGACGGGCGACTTCACGCGCATCATCCGCGGCGACGCCGTTGCCCTGCTGCCCCGCATCCTCCAAGATCTCGCCAGCTGGCTTGAAGCCTGCACGGCCGGCGGCATGCCCGAAGAAAAGGCTTCCGTTTGATGCCTGCTGGAACCTGCCGGCTTCTGTCTCAAGCCGGCAAATGACAAAGGATCAGAAACAAACGTTTATTTCCGTTCAACAACGTCACGAAATGACGCACAGCATCTTAAGATGATCCTTACAGACACCACAAACAACCCGTTTTTCAAAGGAACTTGCCATGCTTCACTTCATCGCCATTGACACGGATGAGAAAAGCGTCGACCTTTACACCGAGGGTGAATTCAAGGAGAAATATGGAGACGACGACCTGGAGGATATCGAGGCCATCTCCGACGACGTGGAACGCGCAACGGCGCTCGCCGATTGCTTCGGCTGCAGCATTGCCTGGTGCAGGGACGACGCCATCGACGAGATCATCTCGGAAATCGAGACGTTGTCGGTGGAAGACGGCGACGGTGAAGAGGTTGCCGACCTGGCAAAGATGATTGTCAAGGTCGCGGGAAATGATTTCTGGGATCTGCTCATCGAACAGAATCCGGCCCGCTTCTGACTTCACGGCAACAAGCCTTGCCTCTGCCGCAGCCGGTCGTCACGGCTGCGGCAGTCCGCCTGGAAAAGATCTCCGGCCGCGTCAAACAGCTGTCCGAAGGTGCGGCAAGCGGCTCCTGCGGCGATATATTTTCTGCATCACAATGGTGCCGCAGGAAGCCTCGGGTTTCAACCCTGAGGAGGAATGCGGCTGTCTCCCAGCCCTCGGCAAGGCATGAAAATCAAATATCATCTGCATTGCACGACTTTTGCGGCAGCGCAAGGATTCTCAAGAAAACGAACCGCGCGGTTTGCAGGTTTTGTAGGATTTCAGCATGACTTCCAGAGCCACTACTCCATCCTTCGTTCTTGAGCTCCCGCTTCGAGTTGACAGCCTCGATGATCGGGTGCTTTGGCGAAAGCTGGAGTAT
>CALXOY010000057.1 GCA_944390145.1 uncultured Duodenibacillus sp. | reverse complement strand
CAGTGTCATGGCATCCTCCGGTTGAAAAGATGCTCGTACTCCTCGTCATCAGTTTAGCGGTTACGGGTTTGGTCACAGCACGTTATGAGAGATTTGGGAGGTTTTTATCCAACTAGTTAAAACCCCTGCCGCTTCAGCAGTTGTTCTTGACAACGAAGTCCTTGGCGACGATCTCGCCTATTCAATAAACACCGGAAGCGAGGTTTTTGAAGGCATTTCCATTGACATTGAGCCAAAAAGCCAGAGGAACTACTTCACAATCTCCGCAATCGGCGCAAACACCTCGCTCACGGTCAACGGAAGCACCCAACTCTCATCGCTGACGACCGGTCCTGACAACCAGGACGGGACGTATTCTCTTTTCGCCGAAGACGGCGCCTCCATCCACTTGAACGGCGACGTTTACATCAGCGCCCGGCACACAGTCAACTCCAAATACGGGGCAAACGCCGTTTATGCTGAGGGACGGGGAGCGACCATCAATATCGGAAGCGAGGACGGCAAAAGCAGCACGTTTATTTCCTCCATCGCTCCAAAGCCTGATGCGATCAGCGTCAAGCAAGGCGCCGCAGTCAACATCCGCTCCACGCAAACACAAATCATCGGTTCTGTCGACATGGCCTACAGCCCCAACATGAGCGACTTTTCGGCCATTCTAGGCGACCTGGGAAACATGTCTGCTACACGTCTTTCAGGCGTCTTTTCCGGAGAAAACGCGTTTTGGTTTGGCGATGAATACAGCTTCGCCAATATGGATTCCGTGGACAGCAACAATCCTTTGCTGCCGATTGGAATGCAATTTGCGGCAAACGCCAGCAAGGATGCGTTGAACTTCACTTTTGAAAACGGCGCTCAGTGGACGTACTTTGGAGTTGCCAACAGTTTTTCCTCCGGAAATACAACCGTCAACTACACGCCCAAGCGCATCTCCAAAATCACACTGCGCAACGGCGGCATCATCAACTTGTTTGATGATGACATCAAACGCCTCTGGCAGGAGATGGGACTTGACGAGGTTTACCCGGAAATCATGTCCGTTGAACATGACTACGTCCGCATCGGCACCCTGCTCGGCGACGGCGGCATATTCAGGCTCAACCTCAACGCAGAGGACAAGTCAAAAAGCGACCTCATCTTCGTGGAAAATGCAGAGCGCGATCCCGACGGCGTGCAGCCGCACACAGACTACATTGAACCGTACGATCTGAAGCTCCTGCACTCGATTACGCCGGACAACACCTTGATCTTCGCCCTGGTCAACAGCACAGCCAGCCATTACGACGTGGGCTTTAAGGACAAGCAGAACCTGTTTGGGAAAAGCCTTTTCGACTATGAGCTGGAAATCGCATCCCGGCCGCTGACGGAAGAAGACTTGTCGCGGGACGAACTCAACCCAGACAAACGCCCCGATCTGGGTTTTGTGGAAGACGATTTCCAGGCCGGCGGCATCGATCCCGATACCGTTTGGTACATCCGCCGCGTCACACTCTCAGAGTCCGCAGCCGCCATGGCGATGACGGGAGCCGGCTTTGCAAGCTACAACGCCGCCATCGAAATGGACCGGCGGGACCTTCGCTTAACCCAAACGGTGCGCAGCTCGCAAGACCCGGAAAACGGCTTGTGGGTGAGGCTTCACCATGGTCAAAACGGCATCGACCATCAATATGAGTGGGACCGCACGGGCGTCACCGTCGGTGTGGACCGCAAAACAAGCGACGTGAACCGCGTTGGCGTCTACTTCTCCTACACGGACGGCGACACCGATTTTCTCGATGTGGATGGTTCAGGCGACATGCAGCGCTACGAAGTCGCCATTTTCGACACCGTGGAATTCGGAAGCCACTACCTGGATTTCGTCGGACGGATCGGCCGCATCTCCAGTTCTTTTGCCGCCGGCAATGAGAAATACCGCACCTCTGCAGACTATGACCAGGACTATGCAGCCGTTTCAGCCGAATACGGCTATATGCTCAAAGACGCCGCCGGTGTTTTTGTTGAACCGCAGGTTCAGCTGCAAGCCGCCTATCTGGACAGCTACGACTACAGCTCCGAGCGCGGCATGCATGTTGAAGCCGAAAGTGAAACCAGCATCATCGGCCGGGCCGGTCTTCGCGCCGGACGGGAATTCTCCTCCGAGAGCTCCATCGGGCAGCTTTATTTCCGCGGAGACCTCCTGCATCAGTTCACAGACGGTCAAAGCGCTCGATTCTTGGACGAAAATGGTGCACGCATCAATAAGCGCTGGGGCGACATGGACACCTGGGCAGCATTTGGCCTGGGCGCCGCGTGGCAATGGCTAAACGGCACAGGCCTGCAGGTCGATATTGAACGCTCTGCCGGCGGCAAAGTGGACAACACCTGGCTCATCTCGGGCCGCGTCAACTACCGCTTCTAACGCCTCAGGGCGGGCTTTCGGCAAGAGCCGCTGCCCGCCTTGGCGCCCGTACATCCCGAAAGGCTCCCGACGCGGAGCCTTTCGGCTTTTCCGCCCGACGCCAAACGTCTGCGGTGAGTTCCAAGCCCGCCGCAGACGTGCGAAAATACGCGGTTGCGTAACAAATTCCCCGCCTTTGAGCGCGGCCGTTTTCCAGAGACTGCGCCGGGCGCATCAGACTAGTTTTTCTTCTTTAAGCGACATGACGAAAGAACTCGACAAGAGCTTTGAACCCGCCGGCATTGAAGAGCGCTGGTATCCCGTTTGGGAAAAGCGCGGCTACTTCGATGCAGGCCTTGACCCCAGCAAGCCCTCCTTCAGCATCCAGCTGCCTCCGCCCAACATCACGGGCATTCTGCACATGGGGCATGCCTTCAACCAGACGGTCATGGATTCGCTTACGCGCTACTACCGCATGTCGGGCTACAACACGATGTGGCTTCCCGGCACCGATCACGCCGGCATCGCCACGCAGATCGTGGTCGAGCGCATGCTGCAGAAGGAAGGCACGGACAAGCGCGAGATCGGCCGCGAAGCCTTTGTCAACCGCATCTGGGAGTGGCAGAAGTACTCGGGCGGCACGATTCTCAATCAGATGCGACGCCTGGGCGACAGCCTCGACTGGAAGCGCCTTTACTTCACGATGAACGACAAGCTTTCGGCCGTTGTTCGCGAGACGTTCGTGCAGCTCTACAACGAAGGCCTCATCTACAAGGGCCTGCGTCTGGTCAACTGGGATCCGAAGCTACAGTCGGCCGTCTCCGACCTTGAAGTCGAAAGCGAAGAGGAAAACGGCCACATGTGGGAGATCCGCTACCCGGCCGTCGACGGCTCAGAAGGCGTTGTGGTTGCAACGACCCGTCCGGAAACCCTTTTCGGTGACCAGGCCGTTGCCGTGCATCCCGACGACGAGCGCTACAAGCACCTCGTGGGCAAGATGCTCAAGCTCCCCCTCACCGACCGCGAAATCCCCGTGATCGCCGACGAATACGTCGACAAGGACTTCGGCTCGGGCTGCGTGAAGATCACGCCCGCGCACGACTTCAACGACTTTGAAGTCGGCAAGCGCCACAACCTCGCCATGCTGTGCGTGCTCGACAAGACCGCCCACATGAACGAAAACTGCCCCGAGAAGTACCGCGGCATGGACCGCTACGAATGCCGCAAGGCCGCCGTCGAAGACCTCAAGGCGCTCGGACTGCTTGTCAACATCAAGGATCACAAGCACATGGTGCCGCGTGTGACCCGCACCGGCGAAATCGTCGAACCGATGCTCTCCGAGCAGTGGTACATGGCCATGAGCAAGCCCGCCCCCGAGGGCTCCCGCTATCCGGGCCGCTCGATTGCCGAGGTGGGCCTTGAAGCCGTCGAGTCGGGCGAAGTCAACATCTTCCCGAAGGAGTGGCAGGGCGTCTACCGCCAGTGGCTGGAAAACATCCAGGACTGGTGCATTTCCCGCCAGCTGTGGTGGGGCCACCGCATTCCGGCCTGGTATGACGAAAAGGGCAACGTCTATGTCGCCCGCAGCGAAGAGGAAGCGCAGAAGCAGGCCGGAGAAGGCGTAAAGCTCACGCAGGACGAGGACGTGCTCGATACGTGGTTCTCGTCGGCCATGGTGCCCTTCTCCACGCTGGGCTGGCCCAATCCGCAGGGCGATGAAAAGACCGCCTACGACCTGTACCTGCCCTCGTCGGTTCTTGTCACCGGCTACGACATCATCTTCTTCTGGGTGGCCCGCATGGTCATGATGACCAAGCACTTCACCGGCCGCGTGCCCTTTAAGAACGTCTACATCCACGGCCTGGTGCGCGACGCCGAAGGCAAGAAGATGAGTAAGAGCGAGGGCAATACGCTCGATCCGCTCGACATCATCGACGGCATTGACTTGGAGTCCCTGATCAAGAAGAACACCCGCGGTCTGCGTCAGCCCGAAAAGGCTCCGCAGGTCGAGGCAAAGCTGCGCAAGACCTATCCGAACGGCATTCCCGCACACGGCGCCGACGCGCTGCGCTTTACGATGGCCGCCTATGCCACGCTCGGCCGCAACGTCAACTTTGACTTGAAGCGCTGCGAGGGCTACCGCAACTTCTGCAACAAGCTCTGGAACGCCACGCGCTTCGTGCTGATGAACATCGAGGGCAAGGACTGCGGACTGGGCGCGGATGCCGGCAAGCCGATGACCCCGAGCATCGTCGACCGCTGGATTCTCGACGAATTCAACCGCACGGTGCAGACGGTGCACAAGGGCTTTGCCGAGTACCGCCTCGACAATGTCGCCAACGCCATCTACAGCTTCGTCTGGAACGAGTTCTGCGACTGGTACCTCGAGCTCTCCAAGGTGCAGCTCAA
>CALXOY010000056.1 GCA_944390145.1 uncultured Duodenibacillus sp. | reverse complement strand
ACGCGAAATTATCAAGATGGAATCGACTGCCGGTACCGGCTACTTCCTCACCACGACGAAGAACAAGAAGAATTCCACGGGCAAGCTCGAACGCAATATGTTCGATCCGGTTGCCCGCAAGCACGTTGTGTTCAAGGAAGTCAAGCTGCGTTAATCTGCGCGGGACTTCAAGCCGGGGAAGTGTTTCCGGCTGCAGCGTGAATCAAGCCGTTGTGTCTGATGAGGATGCAGCGGCTTTCTTTTGTCTGCAAAAGGAAGATGTCTTCGCGCGCGAAAAGCGTTTGACCGGTGCGACCGGCAAGCGGGATCAAAAGCCAAAAACATCAGAATTCGACAGTACAATCGCCGAAAAAACATGAGAATTTGCGCATTAGCGGCTGCAAAACCTTCAAAATGCCATTGATTCCCCGCGCCGTCCAACACCAACTTCTTCGCCACAAGCCGCCCAAGGCCGTGGTGTTGTACGGGCCGCGCCGTGCAGGGAAAACAACGCTGCTGCGCGAAATCGTCAAGGGCAGGGAAGCCGCGTGGTTTGACGGCGACAATCCGGACGACGTCCACAACAGACTGAACATGCCGTCGCAAGCTTCCGTGAGGACGTTCCTTCTCAACAACAATCCGGTCGTCATGGGCGAGGCGCAGCGGGTGCCCGGTATCGGACTGCTGATAAAGCGGCTCGTGGATGCCAATGCACTTCTCCAAAGGCCCGTGGACATCTATGCAGCTGGGGCGTCCTCGTTTGACCTTGCCAGCGGCGTTCGTGAGTCGGCGCCCGGCCGGATTGTGGAGGTCAATGTCTGGCCGTTTTCTTCGGCCGAACTGGCCGCAAGCTCCAGTTGGGGCAAGGTGCTGCAGGATATCGAAACGCGCATTGTGTTTGGCATGTATCCGGAAGTCTGCATGGATCCAGAAAGCGCCAAGGCCAACCTGATCAATCACTGCTCGGCGCTTCTTTTCAAGGATGTTTTTGAGCTTGGCGGCATCCGCTGCCGTTCCAAGTTCGAGCGCTTGGTCCAGCACCTTGCCTGCAATATCGGCAATGTCATCAACGATGACGCTCTGGGACGCGCGTGTGGATTGAGCCGGGCGACCGTCGCGGACTACATCCGGCTGCTCGAGCAATGCTTCATTGTCAAAACCTGTCCGTCGTACGCACGCCGCGTGCGCAATGAACTCAAGAAAAGCAAAAAGATCTATTTTTGCGATACGGGCATCCGCAATGCCATTCTCAAAAGGTTCGAGCCGCTCACAACGCGCGCCGATGCCGGCGCTTTATGGGAGAACTTCTTCTTCATGGAGCGCGTCAAGTACCACAGCCTGCAGCAGGATTTTGCGGATATTTATTTTTGGCGGACGGCGGGGCAAGCGGCCGGGAAAATCGACTTCGTGGAAGTGGTTGACGGCCGCATGCAGGCTTTTGAGTGCAAGCTCTCACCCAAAGCAAAGGCAAGGCCGTCGCTTACGTTCAAAAGAGCCTATCCGGAGTGTCCGGTTGAGACGGTGACGCCCGCAGATCTCTATAAAGTCTGGCAGACCGGGCAGGGTGATCAGGCGTAAGGCTTGCGGCCGCCGCTCACCGTGGCTCTTGCAGGCAGAAAAAAAGGTCCCGCCCGAAGACGGAACCTCGTTCTTACAGGAAAACCCCAGCCGGTGCTGAAATTACGGCATCTGGATCTTGCTTGCGGCAGGCGGCACGTCAAAGCCGGGAGAGCCCGGCGTCACGATCTTGCTTGCGGCTTCGCGGCGCATCTCCTGCAGGCGCTCGAGCGTCTGGCGCACGCCGTCCTTGGCGGCTTCGCCGTACTTGGCCACAGCTTCGGCCACGGTTTCAGCCTTGATTTCAAAGGAGATCGGCAGCGGCCCCATCTGGGTCATCAGCTGGATTTCGCCGGTGAAGATCGGCTTGCGGGCCGGATCCTTGGCGCCTTCAGGCGTGATCGGGGTGAGCACGTGAATGGTGCCCATCTTGCGGTCGGTGACGATTTCTTCGGTGTAGAGATTGGCCGCGTCCATTTCGGCCTTGAGGTTGTCAAGATCAGCCATTGGTGAGAAACAATCCACAAAAAAGTTGGTCTGGTGCGCTTGAAAGCTCTTTTCACGAGCCTCGTGCGCTTTCCCGCTTATATGGGGACGGAGAATGAAAACTTCAAGCCTTGCGCAGAAAAGAAAAGGCCGCACAGTTTTCCTTGCGCGGCCCGG
Source organism: uncultured Duodenibacillus sp. (assembly GCA_944390145.1). GTDB lineage: Bacteria > Pseudomonadota > Gammaproteobacteria > Burkholderiales > Burkholderiaceae_F > Duodenibacillus. Next base: position 11,590 of record CALXOY010000056.1, on the reverse strand, counting down.
AAGGCTTGAAAGCCAATAGTAGGTTAGCGGTACACCATCACCGGAATCTTCGAGTGCGTGAGCACCTTCTGGGTTTCGCTGCCAAGCAGCACCGCGGCAAGTCCCTTGCGGCCGTGGCTTGCCATGAAGATGCAGTCGCAGTTCTGCTGCTGGCTCGTTTCAATGAGCGCCTCGGCGGGCGAAAACGACTTCACGGCCACCGTTTCAGCCGGCACGCCCTCTTTTTCCAGAATCTTGCGGGCGTCTTCGAGACGCTCTTCGGCCACCGCGCGCATTCTTTCGTCGTAGTCGTCGATCGACTCGGGGCGGTATTCGGAAAGCGAGGTGTAGCTGTAGGGTTCAATCACGGTGATCAGCACGATGGATGCACCCAGGGGCTTGGCAAAGCGGGCGGCGCCGCGCACGGCGGCAATCGAAAGAGGGGATCCGTCGGTGGGAACGAGAATGCGCTTGTACATGTTGTGTCCTGTAGCTCCAAAAGGATTTGCTGCGCTCATTGTACTATCGCGGGCCGCCGCCGCCCGCTTCAAGACCCTGCCGCAGCGGCAATCTGCGCAAGCATCAGCGAAGCAAGCTTCAGGCCCATGGCCGCCGTGGCGGGCATGGCGGTGCCGAAAGCCTCGTGCGCGGGATCCGCGCTTTTTCTTGCGGGCTCGGTGCTGTAGACCGCGCAAATGCCAAAGGGCCTGGTTTTGGCGGGATTGCCGTTGCCGGCCGCAAACCCGTAGCGCTTGCGCAGTTCGGTGCGCAGCCTTGAAAGCAGTGCGTCGCCCGAAGCGCGCGCAAGATCGCCGCTTGTAACGCGCGAGGGATCGGTTCTGCCGCCCGCGCCGCCGCTCACAAGGATCGTGCGGCCGCTGCTGTGCGCCCAGGCGCAAAGCGCGGCCTTGGCGGCGATCGAATCGATGGCGTCCACGATATAGACGTCCTCAGGAATGAGCTCTCCGGGCGTCTCGGCGCTCACAAATGCCTCCACCGGCGTAAAGATGCCCTGCGGATTGATCGTGCAAAACCGCTCGGCCAGAACCCGGGCCTTCGCAAGTCCCACGGTGCGGGTGAGCGCCGGCAGCTGCCGGTTGAGGTTGCTTGGCGCCACCGTGTCGCCGTCAATGAGCGTCAGCCGCCCCACGCCGCTGCGCGCAAGCGCCTCGGCGCACCAGCTGCCCACGCCGCCCAGGCCCACCACGCAGACGTGGGCGTGCTCGATACGTTCAAAGGCGTCCGGCCCGTAGAGCCTTGCAATGCCCCCGAAGGGGCGGGTGTCAGAGGGGTTCATCAGAGCTTGTCCTTGGAAGCGGCATCAGCGGCGGCGTTTTCTTCAGGGGCCTGCGCGTGCTTGGTGTTGTCAATGAGCGTGGCGGGCTTAAAGGCCGTGCCCTTTTTGTTTTTGCGCACAAACCAGGTGAAGAAGACCGGCACGAAAATCGTTGCGATGAAGGTCGCAGCCAGCATGCCGCCGAAAACGCCGGTGCCCATCGAGTGGCGGGCGGCCGCGCCCGGGCCCGTGGCAAACACCAAGGGCATCACGCCGAGCACGAACGCCAGCGACGTCATCAGAATCGGACGCAGTCGCAGGTGCGCAGCTTCAATGGCGGCATCAAAGGGGCTCATGCCCTCCTCCATCTTGAGCACGGCGAATTCCACGATCAAAATGGCGTTTTTGGCGGTAAGACCGATGAGCACCAGCAAACCGATCTGGAAATAAATGTCGTTTGCCGACCCCCGGATCCAGAGCGAGACAAAGGCCCCGAACACGGCGTAGGGAATCGCGAGCACCACGGCAATCGGCAGCGACCAGCGCTCGTAGAGAGCGGCCAGAATCAGGAAGATGATGATGAGCCCGTAGAAGATCGCAGCCGACGAGGAAGAGCCGATGCGCTTTTCGTGCCAGGCCTGGCCCGTCCATTCAATGCCGTAGCCCTCGGGAAGGATTTCGTCTGCGACTTCCTCCACGACGCGGATCGCTTCGCCGGAGCTCACGCCTTCAACGGCAGCGCCCATGAACTGGGCGGCAAGGTACCCGTTCATGCGTCTGAGCGAATCGGAGCCCGAGATGCGCTTCACCGTCAAGAGCGACCCCAAGGGCACCATTTCGCCTGAAGCGGCCTTCACCCAGGCGCGGCCGAAGTCCTCCGGCGTCTGGCGCGACTCGGCGTTGCCTTGAATGATGACGCGGTAGGTGCGGCCGTTGCGCGTGAAGTCGTTCACGTAATTGCCGGCAAAAAGGGTGGAGAGGGTGTCGTAGACCTGGCTTGTGGAGATGCCAAGGCGCATCGCCTTGTCCTCATCGAGCACGACGCTTAGCATCGGGATGTTGGCGCGCAGCAGCGTGCGCAGGCTGGTGAGCTCGGGCCGGGCGGCAAGCGCCGCCATGAAGTCGTCTGTCACCTGTTTTAAGGCGGCCGGATCGTCGTTGCCGCGCGCTTCCAAAAAGCCCACAAAGCCATTGGTGGAACCCAGGCCGCGGATGGAGGCGGGCAGCGTCGTCACCGAAACCGAGTCGGCGCTCTTATCAGCAATCGCCTGCATTTCGCGGCGCAGCTGCGCGGAGGTCTTTTCACGCGCGTCCCAGTCGGTCAAGCGCACCACGTAGGTGGCGGTGTTGGGACGGATGTCGCTAGCCTGCGTATCAAAGCCCGTCATCACCAGAATGCTCGCGACGTTCTCAAGATTCTCGGTGAGGTCCTTTCGCACCTTTTCGGTTTCTTCGACCGTGCGGTTAAAGGAGGTGCCGTCCGGGAGCTGCATGCTCATGCGGATGATGCCTTGGTCCTCATTGGGCACAAAGCTCGTGGGCGTAATCTGCACCAGCTGCCAGCAGCCGGCGATGGCCGCAACGAGAATCACCGCCGTGAGCAGCCGGTGGTGCAGGGCAAGCTTCACCAACTGCAGGTACCCGAAGGTAAAGCGCGAAAGGCCGTGGTTGAAGCCCTGAAAGAAGCGGTTGGTGCTGGGCTTTTCGTTTTTAAGCAGCACCGCGCACAACGCCGGCGTCAGCGTCAGCGCCACAAAGCCCGAGAGGCACACGCTCACCGCAATCGTTACCGCAAACTGCCGGTAGAGTTCGCCCGCAATGCCGCCCAAAAACGCGACGGGCGTAAAGACGGCAGAAAGCACCAGCACGATGGCTATCAGGGCGCCCGCAACCTCCTTCATGGCCTTTTTGGCCGCCTCCACAGCGGTAAGCCCCTCGTAGCGCATCAGACGCTCGACGTTTTCGAGCACGACGATGGCGTCGTCCACCACGATGCCGATTGCAAGCGTCATGGCAAACAGCGTGAGCGTGTTGATCGAAAAGCCCATCACCCAGAGGCCCGCCATGGTGCCCACGAGCGACACCGGCACCGCAAGCATCGGAATGAGCGTGGTGCGCAGGTTCTGCAAAAACAAAAAGACGACGATGAGCACCAGAAGACCGGCTTCCGCAAGCGTCTTGATGACTTCAGAAAGCGAGGCCTTCACAAAGATCGTCGTATCGTCGGTGATTTCGTGCGCAACCTTCCCCTCGGGGTATTCCTTGGCGATGCGCTCAAGTTCCGCGCTCACAGCCTCGGCCGCAGCCATCGAGTTGGCGCCGGTCTGCAGATAAATGCCCACCGTGATCGAGGGCTTGCCGTTAAAGACGTTCACCGTCTCGTAGCTGCGCTTGCCGATTTCGACGTCGGCCACGTCGCGCACGCGCACCGCGGCGCCGTTTTCATCGGTCTTGATGATTGCGTCGGCAAATTCCGCCGGGGTGAGCCGACGGCCAGGGCTTTGCGTCGTGTAGTAGAGCTGCTGGGAGCTTGTGGTCGGCATGCCGCCGATCGTGCCCGCGCCGCGCTCCATGTTCTTGTCGTTGATCGTGTTTTCAATGTCTTCGACCGTAATCCCCATGCGGGCCATGCGCTGGGGATCAAGCCAGATGCGCATTGCGCTTTCCGTATTGCCGAAGATGTTCACGTCGCCGATGCCGGGCAGGCGCTTCAAGTAGTCCACGACGTTTAAAAGTGCATAGTCAGCCACCTCCGTCGGGGTGAGCGATCCGTCGGGCGAAAACATCGCCACCATCATCAGCACTTCGTCGGAGCGCTTGCGCACGTTGACGCCGTTCTGGCGCACCTGCTCGGGGAGCCTGCGTTCGGCCGTGCGCACGCGGTTGTTGATTTCGAGCATGGCGTAGTTGGGGTCTGTGCCCACATCAAAGACGCACTGGATGCGCACTTCGCCGTTGGCTCGAATCGAGGTGGTGTAGTAAATGAGTCCTTCAATGCCCGAGAGCTGGTCTTCAATGGGGGCGGCCACGGTGCGCGCAAGCGTCTGGGCGTTGGCGCCCTCGTACTGCGTGGAGATGGTCACCGTGGGCGGCGTGATGTTGGGGTACTGCGACATCGGCAGCACCCGCATGGCCACAATGCCCGCAAGCACGATCAGAATCGAGAGGACCGTGGCAAAAATCGGGCGCCGGATGCAAAGGTCGCTGAGCATAGGCTTGTCACACTCCGGCGTTATTTCTGATCAACCGCACGCACGGCGATGTTGTCGCTCATGCGTTGGAGCTGGTCGGTGATGACTTTTTCGCCCCCTTTAAGGCCCGAGAGCACGATCCAGTCGGTGTCCTTCCACAGACCCACCGTCACCTCCACGGCGCGGGCCACGTCGCCTTCGATCACAAAGACCTGATAGGTGCCGTCGGGCTTTTGCACGACCGACTTCTGCGGCACGCGCACGGCGTTTTGCTGGGTGCGGGTCTGCAGCTGCACGTGCACGAATTGTCCGGGCACGACGCCCGGCGTGCCCGCGGGCACCAGGGCGCGCATCATCAGGGAGGCGTTTGCGGGATCAATCTGGCGCGCCACATAGTCAAGCCTGGCGGGCACCATTGTGCCGTCATCGAGCTGCAGGCGCACATGGCTCTCTGTCGTCACCGTGGCGCCGTCGAGATCGCGTTCGCTCACCGCAAACACAATGCGCATTTGATCGGGCTGCGTGATGGTGGCTAGCAGCGTGTCGGTGGCCGTGATGAGCGTACCGGTATTCATGAGCGAGCGGCTCACGATGCCGTTGCTCGGGGCCTTGACAGCCGTGCGCTCGAGGTTGATGCGGGCGGTCTCTTCATTGGCGCGCGCCATCCGCAGGTTGGCCTTGCGGATTTCCACGGCGCTTTGTGCGTCGTCCCACGTTTTTTTGCTCGAGGCGTTGGCTTCATAGAGCTTCTTGTAGCGGGCGGCTTCCCGCTCTTCCTGGGCCAACTGCGCCTGCACCTGCTTTCGTTCGGCCACCGCAGCGTTGTAGGCTGCGCGGTAGGAGTCCTCGTCAATGCGAAAAAGCGTGTCGCCGGCTTTGACCGTATCGCCCTCGCGGTAGGTGATTTTTTCGAGAATGCCGGAAACCTGTGCACGCACCTCGGCCTGCCGCACGCCCTCGGTTTCGCCAAGCGCCTCAATCCAAATGGCCTCGTCGGTCACTTTGGCTGTCATATAGGTCACGGGAATGGGGGCCCGGGTCGTCGTCGCGCTTTTTTTGTCCTGGCAGCCGGTTAGCAGCAGACAGCTCAGAACAAGACCGGCGCAGGCGGCCAGACCGGTGCGCAGAAAGGGGCGGGGCAGAAAATTCATAGGTCTACAAACAATAGGCACAGTCAACTGCACCACAGGTCCGCCGCGCGGATAAGCCTGTGGTGCGCACATGCATGGGGAAAGGCTGCGGGCAGCCGGCATTCATTTTTCACGAATGCGCCGCGCCGCGTGCGCCCGGCAATACAGTAGTAACCCTACATTTTAGGAATTTTCCGCCGGCCGCGGACAAACCTTTACACGCATTTTTTTGTCAGATGATCTCTGTCGCGCGCTTGAGCCACTGCGCTGCGCGCGGCGAGAGCAGCGGCAGCAGCTCTTCGCGCACCCGCTGGTGGTAGCCGTTCACCCAGTTGATTTCCACGGGCGTCATCATGGCGGTCTTGATGAGCTGTGTTTCAATGGGCGCAAGCGTCAGGGTCTCAAAGTGCAGCATCGGCTGCATGGCCGTGAGCATCGTCTCATCGGGCACCGGCGTCACCAGGTTTTCGGTGCGAATGCCGTAGTGCCCCTCGCGGTAGAGCCCCGGTTCGTTTGAAAGCACCAGGCCCGGCACCACGCGGGCGCTTTCGCGGGCCGGCGCGCGCGGCGAAATGCTCACCGGCCCCTCGTGCACGGAAAGGAAAAAGCCCACGCCGTGGCCCGTGCCGTGTCCGAAGTCCGCGCCGATCTCCCACAGGGGCGTGCGCACAAGCGTGTCAAGCTGCGATCCGAAGGCGCCCTTGGGAAAGACGGCAAGCGCAAGCGCAATGTGGCCCCGCAGCACCGCCGTGAAGTCGGTCTTCATGGCGTCGGTGGCCCGCCCGATCAGCACGGTGCGCGTGACGTCGGTCGTGCCCGTGGTGTACTGCCCGCCCGAGTCGATCAAAAGCAGGGTGTCGTCGTATTGCGCAAGCGGCGCATTGCCGCCTGTTTTCGGGTTGTAGTGCGGCAGCGCCGAGTTTTCGCCCACCGCAACGATCGCTTCAAAGCTGTCGCTCACAAAACCCTTTCGTTTGGCTCTTTCCTCGTGCAGCATCTGCGCCATCTGCACTTCGGTCACCGTTTCGCCCTTTTTGAGCTTTTCGTCCAACAGGGCAAAGAATTCGCACAGCGCTGCGCCGTCTTCGCGCATGGTCTGACGCAGCAGATCGAGTTCGGCCCTGCTCTTGCGGCTTTTGAGGAGGAGCGTCGGGCGTTCGCCCGCAATCACATACGCCGAGCTCTGCTCTTCCAGAAGGGCATAAACGGCGTGGTTCACCGCCGCCGGATCAAGCAGCACGCGGCGGTCCTTGAGCGCGGACGCAATGTGATCGCGCCGCTTGGCGTAGTCGACCGCCGTGATGCCGTTTTGGGCAAGATGGGCGGCCACCGCCGCATCCTTGATTTTTTCCGGATCAACGTAAAGGTAGAGGGCTTCGTCGGTCACGAGCGCATAGGCGCGGAAAACCGGCGTGCAGGCGATGTCGCTGCCGCGAAGGTTGGTAAGCCACGCAATGTCTTCGAGTGTGGCAATGAGCAGCGAATCGGCGCCCGCGGCACGCATCATTTTGCGCACGCTTGCGAGCTTTTCGTTTACTGGCTTCTGGCCGTTCGTAAAGACATAAACCGGGGCGTGGGAGGCCTCGGGGCGCTCCGGCCACAGGCGCTCCAAAAGCCCCATGCTTGCGGTGAGGTGGATGCCGCGCTCGGTGAGCGCCGTCTCCAGTCTTCTGAAGTCCTGCTCGGAAATGGTCTGGGGGTCGATGCCAACCTCAGACTCTGCGGGCATATTCTGCTGCAGCCAGAGGCCGGGCGAGGGAACGCCCGCGGCGCCCAGGCGCTTTACCTCAATGCCGGTGCCTTCGAGCTGACGTGCGGCCTGCTCCCAGTAGCGGCTGTCGGTCCACAAAAAGGCGGCCTCTCTTGTCACCACCAGCGTGGCGTAGGAGCCGGTAAAGCCCGTGAGATAGCGCAGAAACATCCAGTTTTCGGGCAGGTACTCGCACAGATGCGGGTCCGAACAGGTGACGATCCAGGCATTGAGCGCTTCTTTTTGCATTTCGCATCGAAGTGCCTGGAGACGGTTGGCGATGGTTTGCGGCATGACGAACAGTCCTTGAAAACACGGCCGACAAGAAAACGCATGACGGCCCACAACAAAGCGCCCGTAAATAAAGGGCTCACGGCATTGTAGGACGCTTGCAGCAAACCAATCGGGAAAAAGAAACCGGTGCTAGAAAAGCTTGATGATGCGGATGGTAAGCGGCATCTCGACGACGCCGTCGTGGGTGGTTTCGCTGCCGATGTCAACGCTTACCAAACGCCAGCCCGCGTCGCGCATTTCAATCAAGGTGGCCTGCACCTGCAGCTGCGGGCAGGAAAAAACGATGTCGTTTAAGGCGTGCTGAGCGGAAAGCGGATCCATGGAGGTGCAGGTAAGCTGCTCGCGGTCCGGCGCCTCCATCAGCGCCTGCAGGTTGGCTGTCTGCGGGCGCCCTGCACTTTCAATCGGTTCGCCCTCAATGCCGCGGTTTTGCGCACAGCCGGCAAGCAAAAGCGCGCCGGCGGCCAGTGCGCCGGCGGCTAGTCTTGCGATGGATATACAAAAGCGCGCCGTCATGTGGGCCATTCTAACGGCCGCGGATGCGCTCGAGCATGCCGGGCGGCAGGTTTGAGCTCACCGACTCAAAGCGGGGGTCGTGCAGCGCGGGCTTTTTGACGCGCACCACGGTGGACTTGATGTCGCGCTCGCGCCGGCGGGATTTTTCACCGGCAAAGGGCGTCTTTGCCGCACCGTCGCCCTTGCGCGGACGGCCGTCCTTGTCCCGGGCGCCCTTGATTTTGGGCTTTTCCAACACCGGCAGACCGCCCGCCTTGCCGCCCTGCGTGCGCTTAGCGGGTGCTGCCGCCGTTCTCTCGGGCTTGCGCACGATCTTGCGGTCAAAGCGCTCGGCGGGATTGGCCGAGAGGCCTGCCTCGCGCGCTTCACGGCGGGCTTCGTGCGCGCTTTCTTCACGCGCTTTTTGAGCCGTCTGGGCTTTCCCCTTCTTCTTGTCGGCGCCCTTTTTGCGGGACTCGCGCAGGCGGGTGAGTTCGCGCGCACGCGCTTCGTCGCGCGCCTTGTCGTCGGCGGCGATGTCAGCTGGCGGCTCGCCCTCGTAGCCCGCGGCGCGGGCAAGCGGAATCTTGTGCTTGACAAGCTTTTCAATGGCGTGCAGGAGCTCGCGCTCGTCGTCGCTTACGAGGCTTACCGCATGGCCCGGCACGCCCGCGCGGCCCGTGCGGCCGATGCGGTGCACGTAGTCTTCGGCGACGTTCGGGAGTTCATAGTTCACCACGTGCGGCAGTCCTTCGATGTCAAGGCCGCGCGCGGCGATGTCGGTTGCCACGAGCACGCGGATGCTTTTGTCCTTGAAGCCTGCCAGGGCCTTGGTGCGCGCCGACAGGCTCTTGTTGCCGTGGATGGCCGCGGCCGTGATGCCGTCTTTGAGAAGCTGCGCGGCAAGGCGGTTGGCCGTGTGCTTCATGCGCGTGAAGACGAGCACCTGCTCCCAGTTGTTGTCGACGATGAGGTCTCGCAGCAGCTCGCGCTTGCGCTTTTTGCCGATGCTCCAGGCTTCCTGGGCAATGAGCGTGCTCTCCTTGTTGCGGGCGATTTCGATGCTCATGGGCTCATGCAGGTAGTCGGCCGCAAGCCTGCGGATTTCGTCGGAAAACGTCGCGGAAAACATCAGCGTCTGGCGCGGGGCCTTGAGAAGCTTCACCACGCGGCGGATGTCGTGGATAAAGCCCATGTCAAGCATCCGGTCGGCTTCGTCGAGCACGAAAAACGCAACGTGCGAGAGGTCGACCGCCTGCTGGCCTGCAAGATCGAGCAGGCGCCCCGGGGTGGCCACCAAAAAGTCGCATCCGCAGGCAAGCGCTTCGATCTGCGGGCGGATGTTGACGCCGCCAAAGACCACGAGGCTCTTAAAGCGCGTGTGCGCACAGTAGGCGCGGATGTTTTCTTCAATCTGGGCCGCAAGCTCCCGGGTGGGGGCAAGCACCAGCGCACGTACCGATTCGGCGGTGCGGGGCTTGGGGTCGGCGAGCATGGAGGCAATGAGGGGAAGCGCAAAGGCGGCGGTCTTGCCGGTGCCGGTCTGCGCGGCGGCGAGCACGTCGCGGCCCGCCAGAAGCGCCGGAATGGCCTGCTGCTGCACGGGCGTGGGCGTGCTGTAGCCGATTTCTGCCACCGTTTGCACCAGAATGTCAGGCAGGCCGAGCGCGGAAAAAGGATTCGTCACAGTGATTTTTTGTTCTTGTTCGGGAAAAAAGGAAAGGCGGCTTTGCGTGAGGCCGCGTGCTGCACGCGGGCGCGCAAAAGCGGCGGGCGCGGGCGGATTCTTTTTAAACCGGCGCGAGCCCCGGCTCACTGATGGAGCACAAGGCCGGCAATTTTAACGGGTGCCTTCCCTTTGTGGTTCGGCCGACAAGGCTCGTTGCACTTTTTAGGCGTCGAGCTTTTTGATGACAGCCGCGAGCGCCCCGGCAAACCGCTCGAGATCCTTGGCAATCTGTGGGTTCTTGTACACGTCGAAAATCCCGAAGCTCGGTGCGAGGCATTGCATGCCCACGTAGGCAAACTGCTTGTGCAGCGGCAGCAACACCTCCTCGATTCCACGCGCATCAAAAAAGCTGCCGGGTTCAGTCAGCGCACTTTGCGGCGCGTTCCAAGTGGTCGAAAGCCAATAGAACTTGTCGATGAGAAAGCCGCCCGTGCCGTACTTTTTGGCGGGATCGCTGAGGGTCCTGCCGTCGGTGCCGCACACCGCAGGGTGCGTGAGCACCTCGTCCTGCCATTTGGTGTACTGCCAGGGCGTTGACATCGCCCAGACGGGCGTCTGCACCAGAAGGAGGCGGCTTGCAAGGATCTTTTCGAGCTCTTCGTCAAGGCGCCAGGCGTTGTTCAAATCGGTTTCAAGCACGGTGTGCCCTGCCGCCTCAAAGGCGCGGCGCGCCAGACCCGCAAGATGCGCATTGAGGAGCCCGAGCGTTGAGCCGTCGGGCTGGGTGAGGTGGATGCCGGCGTTGAGGATGAAGACGGTTGCCATGAGAGCTGTCCAATAAAAAAAGCGGCCCCCGCAGCAAACGGGAGCCCGCCGGTTCATTTATTTGAGATTGGCGCGCAAGAACGACTCGATCGCGTCAAACGGGATGAAGTTCTTTTGATCGTAGAGATCGGTGTGCGTGGCGCCCGGAATGATCATGAGCTTCTTGTTGTCGCCCTTGAGCATCTTGAAGGCGGTTTCCGAGAAGTACCGGGAGTGCGCCTTTTCGCCGTGGATGACGAGCACGGCGTTTTGGATTTCACCCGCGTAGGCGAGCATCGGGGTATTGAGAAGCGTCAGGGCCGAGGTCTTGTTCCAGCCGCCGTTGGAGTTGAGGCTTCTCGGATGGTAGCCGCGCTTCGTTTTGTAGTAGGCAAAGTACTGCTTTACAAAGTCGGGCGTGCTCCCGGGCAGTTCGTCTGCGACGCCGCCGCCCAGCGCATAGCGGCCGTTTTTGTAGTCTTCGGTGCGCGCTTTGTTGAGTTCTTGGCGCAGCTTCTGGCGCCCTGCGGCGTCAAGCGCATCAAAGTAGCCGTTGGCGGTCACGCGGTGCATGTCGTACATGGTGCTTGCCACCGTCGCCTTGATGCGGGTGTCGATGGCGGCGGCATTCAAAGCCAGTCCGCCCCAGCCGCAGATGCCGACGATGCCGATTTTGTTCGGATCCACGTCGCTGCGGGTAGATAGGTAGTCGACCGCGGCCGAAAAGTCCTCGGTGTTGATGTCCACCGATGCGATGAAGCGCGGCTCGCCCGAACTCTCGCCCGTAAAGGACGGGTCAAAGGCAATGGCAAGAAACCCGCGTTCGGCAAGCTCCTGCGCATAAAGGCCGGAGGCCTGCTCCTTGACGGCGCCAAAGGGGTTTTAACTAGTTGGATAAAAACCTCCCAAATCTCTCATAACGTGCTGTGACCAAACCCGTAACCGCTAAACTGATGACGAGGAGTACGAGCATCTTTTCAACCGGAGGATGCCATGACACTG
>CALXOY010000055.1 GCA_944390145.1 uncultured Duodenibacillus sp. | reverse complement strand
CCATGACGGCGGCGATGTCCGAGGGGCTGTAGCCCTTGCCCTTGACGTCCTCGACCGTGCGGCGCATGCATTCGACCGTGATGTTGAGGAATTCGTCGATGTTCATCTGCACCCAGCCCGGGTGCGGATAGTGAAGCGTGGTGGGAAGCGAGTGGGAGGCAACCGGCTTGAAGCTTTCGTCGTAAACGGCGACCTTGACGGACTGGGTGCCCGCGTCAAATCCCATGTAGAGCCTGGACATATTCGGGTTTCCTTGAGGTGTTTCATTCAAAACGGCTATTCTACGCACGGCGCGGGCCGCCACCGGCGGGGCATCGCCGGCAAATGTTTCGTTTCTTTTCGGGGGCGCCGGCGGTGGAAAACGCGTTTTGAACGCAATCTTTTTTCGGGTTCCTCTTTGCTATAATCCGGCGCTTGCGGGCGTTTTGAGCCCTTATGTCACGAATTACCAACCGATTAGCTTGCGCCGTCAAGCATGCGCCACAGCGCATTTCCCGGCGCTTTTAGAAAGAATAAAGACAATGACCGAAAATCAAGAAGCTGTTAAGGCTGAGGAAACCGTCAAGGAAGAAACGGCCGCCGCTGCTGCTCCCACGGAAGAAAACGCTGCTCAGGAAGAACACGTCAATCCGAACCTGCGCAAGCTCGAAGTGACGCTCAATGGCCAGGAAATCCAGGACGGCATCACCAAGGAGCTCCGCCGTTTGGCCAAGAAGGCCAGAATGCCGGGCTTCCGTCCGGGCCATGTGCCTTTCGACATGGTGTCGGCCATGTACGGTCAGCAGGCTTCGAGCGACGTCATCAACAAGATTCTTGAGCGCGAAGCCAACAAGGCGATGCGCGACGCTCAGATGAAGGTGGTCGGCACTTTCGACGCCAAGATGCTTGAGCAGCCTGAAGGCACTAACGACCTGCGCTTTGAAGTGAGCTTTGAAGTCTACCCGGACATTGAACTGCCTGACTTCTCCACGCTCGAACTCAAGCGTTATCTCTGCCCGGTCGACGACGAGGCCGTAAACAAGACGCTCAACACGATCGTCAAGCAGCGCGTGACGTTTACGACCGAAGAGGGCCGCAAGGCCGCCGCCGAGGACCGCGTCACGGTGAACTTCACCGGCACCATCGACGGCAAGGAATTCCCCGGCGGCAAGGCCGAGAAGTTCCCGTTCGTGCTCGGCGCCGGCCACATGCTTCCCCAGTTTGAGGACGCCGTCACCGGCATGTCCGCGGGCGAAAAGAAGACCTTCACGCTCACCTTCCCGGAAAACTACGGCAGCAAGGATCTCGCCGGCAAGGAAGCCCAGTTCGAGATCGAATGCGTGAGCGTTGACGCCCCGCACTATCCGGAACTCAACGACGAGTTCGCCAAGACGCTTGCCGTCAACAGCGTCGAGGAGCTCAAGAATGAGATCCGCAGCAACATCGAACGCGAAGTGCAGGAGCGCCTGTATCAGCGCAACAGCAAGGAGGCCTTCGAAGCCGCCGCCAAGATCTTCAACTACGAAGCCCCGACGGCGATCGTTCAGAGCGAACAGGATCGCATGCGTCACAACTTCCTGATGCAGACCTTCGGCAACGCCGACAAGAAGCGCGTCGACGCCTTCCCGCTTGAACTCTTCGCCGCCCCGGCCAAGCAGCAGGCCAAGCTCGGCATGATGCTCTCGGCGATCATCGAAAAGAACGGCATTGAAGCCACCGACGACGACATCCGCGCACGTGCTTCGCTCATTGCCGCCGCCTACGAGAATCATGACGCGGTTGCCGACGACCTCGTGAAGTCCGACCGCATGAATCTGGCGAGCCGCGTGCTCGAAGAGAAGGCCCTCGAGTTCCTCTTCAGCAAGGCAAAGACCACGGAAGAGACTCTCTCCTTTGAGCAGCTCTCCGGCATGAACCGCTAATCCGGTTTCAAGCCAGTCTTTTCCAAACCGCCTGCGCAGCTGCAGACAAAGCTGCGCGGCGGTTGTCGAGCAAACGGGAAAAAGCCCGGAAGGCGTGAAGCTTTCACCGGCTTTTTTCCGTTTTTGTCTGTGAGTAGGCGGTTGAACCGCGCGAAAAGGGCGTTTCTCTGCTACCTTTTGAGCTCTGCAAACAACGGATTGAAAACACCATGCACGATATTCAGAATGCCTTGATCCCGATGGTCATCGAACAGAGCGGCCGCGGCGAACGCAGCTTTGACATCTACTCGCGTCTGCTGCGCGACCGCATCGTTTTTCTCTCCGGAGAAGTGAACGACGAGTCGGCCAATCTGGTGATCGCCCAGCTGCTCTTTTTGGAGAGCGAAAACCCGGACAAGGACATTTCGCTTTACATCAACAGCCCGGGCGGCTCCGTCTACGCCGGCCTCGGCATCTACGACACGATGCAGTTCATCAAGCCCGACGTGCAGACGATCTGCGTGGGCATGGCCGCCTCCATGGGGGCGTTCCTGCTTGCCGCCGGCGCCAAGGGCAAGCGCTTTTCGCTTCCCAACTCCCGCATCATGATCCACCAGCCCTCGGGCGGCAGCCGCGGCATGGCAAGCGACATTCAGATCCAGGCGCGTGAAATCCAGGAGCTCAAAGGCTTGTTGAATGGCATCCTGGCCGAACGCACCGGCAAGCCCCTTGACGTGGTGACGCGCGACACCGACCGCGACTACTATATGAGTCCCGCCGAGGCGCTTGAATACGGCATCATCGACCGCATCTACACCCGCCGCGGCGAGTGATGGTCCGCTTTACCGCTATTTTTACTTTAAAAGTCCATGAACAAGACTAAAGATCTGCGCTGCTCGATCTGCGGACGCCACAAAAACGACGTCCAGGCTCTGATCGACACGCACCGCGGCTTTTACATCTGCGACAACTGCATCCGCGGCCTGATGTCGGCTGTCAGCGGTCTGTCCCCCGCCGAATGCGCCCCCGAGGCGCCCGAAAACGCCGCCGTCTCCGACATTCTGTCGGCGCCCATTCCGACGCCGCAGAAGCTCTACGAGCATCTTGACAGCTACGTGATCGGCCAGGAACGCGCCAAGCGAGTGCTTTCGGTTGCGGTCTACAACCACTACAAGCGCCTCAAGCACAAGACGACGGCCGAGGACGTCGAGCTGCAGAAGTCCAACATCCTGCTCGTCGGCCCCACGGGCTCGGGCAAGACGCTGCTGGCGCAGACGCTCGCGAAGACCCTCAACGTGCCCTTTGCCATTGCCGACGCAACGACGCTCACCGAGGCGGGCTACGTGGGCGAAGACGTGGAAAACATCATCCACAAGCTTTTGATGTCTGCCGACGGCGACGTGGAAAAGGCGCAGTGCGGCATCGTGTATCTTGATGAAATCGACAAGATCGCCCGCAAGAGCGAAAACCCGTCGATTACGCGCGACGTCTCGGGCGAGGGCGTGCAGCAGGCGCTTTTAAAGCTCATTGAAGGAACGCTGTGCAACGTGCCGCCCGAAGGCGGCCGCAAGAATCCCCGCGGCAAGATGGTGGCCGTTGACACGAGCAACATCCTCTGCATCTGCGGCGGCGCCTTTGACGGGTTGGAGAAGATCGTGCGCCGCCGTTCCGTGAAAAGCGGCATCGGCTTCGGCGCGCAGGTCCACAGCGCGTCCCAGGAGTCTCTCACCGAGCTCTTTGCCCAGGTCGAGCCCGCCGACCTTGTCAAATACGGCTTGATTCCTGAACTGGTGGGCCGCCTGCCGATTGTCGCCACGCTCGAGGAGCTCGATGAGAAGGCCTTCATTTCTATTCTCACCGAACCGAAGAACGCCTTGATCAAGCAGTTTGCCGAGCTCTTTGCGATGGAGGGTGTGGCTTTTGAGGCGACTGAAGACGCGCTGCGGGCGATCGCGCACAAGGCCATGCAGAGAAAGACCGGTGCGCGCGGCCTGCGCAGCATCGTGGAGGCGGCGCTGCTGGACGCCATGTTTGAAGTGCCCGCGCGGCCCGAAGTGGGCGCGGTGAAGCTTGTGGCCGTGGGCGATTTCAAAAACGGCGAAGTCAAGGCCGAACTCATCAACTGCCCGCGCATTGCGGCTGATGGCGGCAAGGCATAAGCCGTCTCCCGACGGGAAAGGGGGAGCCTGCGGCCGGCCCCCTTTTTCCCGGCAATCCCACGGCATTTTCCGCCGCACTTTTTCTTTCTTGCCTGATCGTTCGGCAAAGTTGCCTGTGTTGAGCAACCCTGTCGGCGGCCGGCCGTTTTGCCGGCGCATTGTCCGTACAATCCATTTCGCACGGACGCAGCCGCATCACATGATTTCCCGTCCCAGCCCTTGAAAAAGGCCGCGGCGGCCTCCATATAAGCAGTCCGGAAAACTATTTTCTACGTCTACGAGAAACTGATTTATGACCGAAAACGTTAACGTCACGCAAGCCGCGCCGTTGAAGGCTCCGTTGCTTCCGATCCGCGACCTCGTGGTGTTTCCTCATACCGTCCTTCCGCTTTTCATCGGACGTCCCCTGACGATCCGCTCGGTTCGCACCGCGATGAACGGCGACCGCCGCATCGCCCTGGTGACGCAAAAGGAAAGCGGACGGGATGCTCCCGAGCTCAAGGATCTTTACAAGACCGGTACGCTCGCACGCGTGCTGCAGATGCTCAAGCTTCCCGACGGAACGCTCAAGGTGCTGGTTGAAGCCGACGAGCGCATTGACATTGAGGCCGTTGAGACCGACTCCAAGGAGGGCTACCGCGCGGTCTACAAGCCGCACCCCTGCGTGGTGCAGGGCACGAACAACGAGGAGGCCTCGCGCCGCGCCGTGCTGCAGCGCTTCCTTGAATATGCGCAGGAAAGCAAGAAGCTGCCCGAAGAGGTGCTGCAGCCCATCCGCGAAAGCTCGTCGGCCATGGCGCTTGCCGATGCAGTGGCAAGCCAGCTGCCCGTTGACAACGAGCGCAAGCAGAAGATCCTGGATCAGACCACGCTGCAGGGGTGCCTGAACGAAATCCTCGCCATTCTTGACAACGAGATGGACATCCTGGCCGTCGAGCGCCGCATCCACGGCCGCGTCAAGAAGCAGATGGAAAAAAACCAGCGCAACTACTACCTCAACGAGCAGATGAAGGCGATCCGCCGCGAGCTCGGCGACGAAGAGAACGCGGGGGAAAACGACGACATCAGCGCGCTGCGCGACAAGATCAAGGCGGCCGGCATGCCTGCGAAGACCGAGGAGAAGGCGCTCGAAGAGCTGAACAAGCTCAAGCAGATGTCGCCCTCCAACGCCGAGGCCACCGTGGTGCGCGGCCACCTTGACACGCTCATTTCCCTGCCCTGGAGGGCGAAGACCGAGGTCAACAAGGATCTGAAGAAGGCCGAGGAGATTCTCAACGCCGATCACTGGGGTTTGGAGAAGGTGAAGGAGCGCATCCTTGAGTACCTTGCCGTGCAAAGACGCGTCGACAAGATCAAGTCGCCGATTCTGTGCCTTGTGGGCGCCCCGGGCGTCGGCAAGACGAGCCTGGGCGAATCGATTGCCCGCGCCACCGGCCGCAAGTATGTGCGTGTTGCCCTGGGCGGCGTGCAGGACTCAAGCGACATCCGCGGTCACCGCCGCACCTACATCGGCTCCATGCCCGGAAAGATCATCCAGGCGATGATCAAGGTGGGGGTGAAGAACCCGTTGTTCCTGCTCGACGAGATCGACAAAATCGGCTCGGGCGTGCGCGGCGACCCGTCGGCTGCTCTCCTGGAAGTGCTCGACCCCGAGCAAAACCGCGAGTTCGAGGACCACTACGTCGATGTCGGGTTCGATTTGTCCGACGTCATGTTCGTGGCCACGAGCAACAGCTACAACATCGATCCGCCGCTGCTCGACCGCATGGAGACGATTGATCTGGCGGGCTACACCGAGGACGAAAAGGTGCACATCGCCATGGAGCACCTGCTGCCCAAGCAGATGCGCTTGAACGGCCTCAAGAAGCAGGAAGCCGAGATCACGCAGGATGCGGTGGTCGACATCATCCGCTACTACACCCGTGAAGCGGGCGTGCGTGGCCTTGAGCGCTCCATCAGCAAGATTCTGCGCAAGATCGTGCGCGAGCAGTGCGAGCGCGAGGACGCGCTGGCACAAAAGCAGGCCCGCGCGCAGAAGGCTGCCGCCGAAGAGGGGAGTCAGGCTGCTTCTGAAGCGGGGCAGGAGGCAGGAAAGGCCGCCAAACCGCGCGTGCGCAAGGTGCGCGTGACGCCCAAGAACCTGAGCACCTACCTTGGCGTGCGCAAGTTCAGCTTCGGCGTGGCGCCCACGGAAGCCCGCGTCGGACAGGTGAACGGCCTTGCTTGGACCAGCGTGGGCGGCGATACCCTTGCCGTGGAGGCCGTCTGCTTCCCCGGCCGCGGAAACGTCATCCGTACGGGGTCGCTTGGCGACGTCATGAAGGAAAGCGTGCAGGCGGCCTTGAGCGTGGTGCGCGCCCGCGCCCAGAAGCTCGGCATTGATCCGGAGAGCTTTGCCAAGACCGACTGGCACATCCACTTCCCGGAAGGCGCCGTTCCCAAGGACGGCCCGAGTGCGGGCGCTGCCATTACCACGGCTCTTGCCTCGGCCATCACCGGCATTGCCGTGCGCAGCGACATCGCCATGACGGGCGAAATCACGCTGCGCGGCGAGGTGCTCGAAATCGGCGGCCTCAAGGAAAAGCTCCTTGCTGCCGTGCGCGGCGGCATCAAGAAGGTGCTGATCCCCGAGCAGAACGTGAAGGACCTCGAGGAGGTGCCCGACAACGTCAAGCAGGCTGTGGAGATTGTTCCGGTTCGCTGGATCGACAAGGTGCTCGACGAGGCCCTGGTGAGCAAGCCCGTTCCCCTGGAGCCCAAGAAGGAGGATCCTGCCGTGACCGCACCGGTTGTGCCCGTTGACGACGCGGCAGAACCCGCTGCGGCAAGCGGACACTGCAACTGTTGATATCAGCCGCAGGCGTCCCCGGACGGCCTGTACGCCGCAGCGGCGTACGGGCCTTTTGTCCGGATTGTCTCAAAAAACGCCTCCTGCGGATGATTTTCTCTGCATGGACGTGTTTTTTCCTTGGAGCACGGCCTTTTTTCGTTTATAGTGCCGTGAACATTTTGAACGCCCGTCGGGCAGCAACCTACAAAGAGGAAACCCATGAACAAGAACGAACTGATTGAACAGATCGCCGTGGCCGCTGACATCAGCAAGTCCAAGGCCGGTCTCGCTTTGGATGCCTTTGTTGAGGCCGTGACCAATTCGCTCAAGAAGGGTGAGGACGTCTCGCTGATCGGCTTCGGCACCTTCACTGTCGCCGAACGCGCCGCCCGTACCGGCCGCAATCCTCAGACCGGCGCCCCGCTGGAAATCGCCGCCTGCAAGCAGCCGAAGTTCCGCGCTGGTAAAACCCTCAAGGATGCTGTAAACTAATCGACTCGTTTACTTGGGTGCTTAGCTCAGTTGGTAGAGCGGCGCCCTTACAAGGCGTAGGTCGGGAGTTCGAGACTCTCAGCACCCACCAAGTGAACCACACAGCAACGCAGAGCCCCGTCAATCGGGGCTTTCGTTTATCAGAATCACGCATATTCACAACGGTGCCGCAGGAAGCCTCGGGTTTCAACCCTGAGGAGGAATGCGGCTGTCTCATCGCCCTCGGCAAGGCATGAAGATTAAAGATCATCTGCTTTGCACGACTTTTGCGGCAACGCAAGGATTCTCAAAAAAAAGAAAAGCTTGGGCCGTTTGTTCTGTAGAGTTCCCGCATGACTGCAAGATCCATTACTCCGACCTTCGTTCTTGAGCTCCCGCTTCGAGTTGACAGCCTCGATGATCGGGTGCTTTGGCGAAAGCTGGAGTAT
>CALXOY010000054.1 GCA_944390145.1 uncultured Duodenibacillus sp. | reverse complement strand
CAGTGTCATGGCATCCTCCGGTTGAAAAGATGCTCGTACTCCTCGTCATCAGTTTAGCGGTTACGGGTTTGGTCACAGCACGTTATGAGAGATTTGGGAGGTTTTTATCCAACTAGTTAAAACCCTTCTTGAGTTCGTTTGTGAGATTTCCGGCGTACGACGGGCAGATCCTCACAATGAAGCACTGCTCAAGCAAACGGACGTAGTCCGCAACGGTTGTCTTGTTGAGTCCGGTTTCACTTGCAAGACCGTCGCAGCTCACTTCAGAGCCAACGCTGCAGGCCAGCAGCCGCACCAGGGCTTCAAATTTCGCATTCAACCTGATGCCGCCCAGCGAAAACAAGTCCTTGAAAAGAACGCCGTCGACATAGTCCCTGAGAAAAGTCCGCGCATTTTGCGGGTCGCTGCACACCTCGGGGAACATGCCGTAGACGAGATGCCAATCCAGGTCGCGAAGGACTCTGGTCCAGCTGCTCTTGGGCGCCTGAGCGATCTCCGTCACGGAAAGCGGCCACATTTGCCGCTGCACGAGTCTGCCGACCGCAGATTCCTTGACGCCTTCGGCAAGTTCCAGCGACGCGGAGCCCGTCACGAAAATGCGCTTCGGCGTCTTGAGCGTCATGTTGACGTCAACAAGGCGTTTTAACAGCAGTCCGATGTCCGGAATGCGCTGCGCTTCATCGATGACAAGCGTATCCGATTGAAAAAGCAGCGTTTTGACGTCGCCTTCGGAGAAAAGCCTCAGCCGCTCCCTGTCAGAGAAGCTGTCGCCCGTGTACCAGGCCGCCTCATCCTTGTTGACGATGTGTTCGAGCAGCGTTGTTTTGCCGATGCGCCGGGCGCCGCAGATGACCGCCGCCTTGGGCGGCGTCTGACCCGAAACGGAGCCTTCAATGGTGCGTTTGAGCCAGTTCATGAGCAGCCCGTCAAAAGAGGAAGGATTGATGGGAATTGACGCAGGCAGGAGCCGGCAGCACCCGTTCGATGATGGAAAAATTCTCCACCATGATGGAGGATTTTGCCGGAAAAATCTCCAACGTAATGGAGAATTTTTCCCGCAGAAGATGAGAGGCGGCCCCAAAGAAGGCGGCGCGGAGAGAAGAACGATTTTGGCCGAACGGCCATGCACTGCGTGCGCAGGCGTGACCGATTGCAAAATTTCAAGGGCGCAGGACGGTGCTCTTGGTACAATGCCTGCGACAGCTTCGAGGGCGCCCGATTTGACCGGCGCCCGTTTGTGCGTGCCTGAAAGACGGCCGCACCATCATTGAGGACAGATACGATATGGCATTAGTGAGCATGCGCCAGCTGCTTGATCACGCAGCGGAAAACGGCTACGGCGTCCCCGCCTTCAACGTCAACAACATCGAGCAGGTCCAGGCCATCATGACGGCCGCCGCCGAAGTGGGCGCGCCTGTCATCATGCAGGCAAGCGCCGGCGCCCGCAAATACGCCGGCGAAGCCTTCCTGCGCCACATCATTGAAGCGGCCGTGGAAACCTGGCCGGATGTGCCGGTGTGCATGCACCAGGACCATGGACAGAGTCCTGCGGTCTGCCAGATCGCCATGCGCATGGGCTTTACGTCCGTGATGATGGACGGCTCCCTGATGAGCGACGGCAAGACGATCTCCACTTATGAGTACAACATCGACGTCACCCGCCGTGTGGTGGAAAACGCGCACTGCATCGGCGTGTCGGTCGAGGGCGAACTCGGCTGCCTCGGCTCCCTCGAAACCATGAAGGGCGACAAGGAGGACGGCCACGGCACGGACGCCACGATGAGCCGCGAACAGCTGCTGACCGACCCGGATCAGGCCGCCGACTTTGTGCGCGCCACGCAGCTCGATGCTCTGGCCATTGCCATCGGCACGAGCCACGGCGCCTACAAGTTCACGCGCAAGCCCACGGGCGAGATCCTCTCCATCCAGCGCGTGAAGGAAATCCATGAACGGCTTCCGAACACCCACCTGGTGATGCACGGCTCAAGCTCCGTGCCGCAGGAATATCTTGCTGAGATCCGTGAATTCGGCGGCAACATGCGCGAAACCTACGGCGTGCCGGTTTCGGAAATCCAGGAAGCCATCAAGCACGGCGTGCGCAAGGTGAACATCGACACCGACATCCGTCTGGCGATGACGGCCGCCATCCGCCGCTTCCTGGTCGAGCACCCCGAAAAGTTTGATCCGCGCGAGTACCTCAAGAAGGCCCGTCAGGCCGCCTATGAGCTCTGCAAAAAGCGTTATCTGGAATTCGGCTGCGAAGGACAGGGCGCGAGAATCAAGCCCGTGTCGCTTTCGGTGATGGCCGCCAAGTACGACGCTGGCGAGCTCGCCCAGAAGGTTCAGTAATCCGTCAATCCGTCCATTGCGGCCCGAAAGCGCGTCTTTCGGCCGCAATTTTTTTCCGAGACATTCATGCCGCAGGACGCACGCGACCTCAAGGGAAAAACCGGCATCAAGCGCCTCATCAACGCCGCACGCTACTCGCGCGACGGCTTTCTGAAGGCCTTTCGCACCGAAGAAGCCTTTCGCCAGGAATCCATCCTCGGCGCCCTCGGCATCCTCGCCCTCTTCTTCATTCCGGCTGCGCTCTCGCTCAAGCTCTGGGCGGGTTTTGCCATTGTCTTTCTGCTCGTCACCGAGCTTTTGAATTCCGCAGTGGAAGCTGCCATCGACCGCATCGGCCCGGAAATTCATCCAATGAGCAAGTACGCCAAGGACGCAGGCAGCTGCGCGGTGCTTTTTGCGCTCATCTTCTGCGCCGCCGTCTGGTGCGTGCTGTTGTGGGACGCCTTTACCGCCTGACTTTGGCCTTGTGCGCCAAAAAGCCGCCCGGAGAATATTTTCCCGCAGGCGGCTTTTTTTGTGCGGCTAGAGCCTGAAGGCCGCAAGCTCCGTTTCACCCATGAGGTAGAGATCTACGGCACGTGCACACCGCCTGCCCTCACTCATGGCGCGCACCACAAGCGACTGGCCGCTTCTGACGTCACCGCAGGCAAAAACACCGTCAACGGGCGTCGCAAAGGGGCTCTTGTCCCTTTCAAGACCCGCAAGGGCATTTCCGCGGGCGTCGAGCGCCACAGCAAGCTCCTCGAGCAGGCCGTGCGCAGGATGTACAAAGCCCATCGCAAGGAAGATGCGCGTGGCGGCGATCTCAAAGTCGGAGCCCGGCACTTCCTCGCCGCGCCCGGTTTCGGGATTGACGGCAAGCTTCACGCACCGGATGCCGCGCGCAGCGCCCTTGTCGTCGAGAAGCACCTCCTTGGTGGCGGTGAGCCACAGCCGTTCGCAGCCCTCTTCGTGGGAAGTGGAGGTGCGCAGCTTTCGCGGCCAGTCCGGCCAGGTGAGGTCCTTGTCCTCTTTTTCCGGCGGACAGGCGCCGATGTCGATCTGATAGATGCGGTGGGCGCCCTGGCGTCTGGCAATGCCCACGCAGTCGCTGCCGGTGTCGCCGCCGCCGATCACCACCACGTCGCAGTCCTTGCAGGAGATGGGAGCGGCTTCGAGTTCGCCGGAGACGGCGCGGTTCTGTCCGATCAGCAGGTCCAGCGCAAAGTGAACGCCCGGCGCATCGCGCCCCGGCACCGGCAGGTCGCGCGGTGTTTCGGAACCGCAGGCCAGCACCACGGCGTCAAAGTCGCGCTTGAGCTTGGCCGCGGTCACGGTCTTTTGCGCAAAGCTGTGCACGCCCTTTTCAAAGGGGCGCGTACCCACGCACGTTTCCAGCTTGAAGGTCACGCCTTCGGACTGCATCTGCTCGACGCGCCGGTCAATGAGGTCCTTGGTGAGCTTGAAGTCCGGAATGCCGTAGCGCAAAAGGCCCCCGGCGCGGCTGTTTTTCTCAAACACGGTCACCTTGTGGCCGGCGCGCGCAAGCTGCTGCGCACAGGCCAGTCCCGCAGGCCCCGAGCCCACCACGGCCACGCGCTTTCCGGTTTTCACGGCGGGCTTCATGGGCTTGACCCAGCCCGAGAGCCAGGCGCGGTCGATGATGGCGCGTTCGATCGTCTTGATGCCGACCGCGGCGTCTTCCAAGTAGTACTGCGTGCAGCCCGCTTCGCACAGCGCAGGGCACACGCGGCTCGTGAATTCCGGAAAATTGCTCGTCGCGTTCAAGCACTCCCAGGCCGCGCGCCACTTGCCGTCGCGCACCAGCAGGTTGAAATCGACCGGCCTGTTGTGCAGCGGGCAGCTTGCCGAGCAATAGGGCGTGCCGCAGTGCAGGCATCGCAGCGTCTGATGGTGCACCTCCTCGTCGGTCAAGGGCACCGTAAAGTCGCCGAAGTGTCCGATGCGCTCTTCGACGCTCTGGTGGCCGAACTCAATGCGGCTCAGACGGACGGAATCGTTTTTCTTTTGCATTTTTCCTTCTCCTCTCACCGCACGGCCCGGGCTGCCAGCGCCTCTTT
>CALXOY010000053.1 GCA_944390145.1 uncultured Duodenibacillus sp. | reverse complement strand
CGAGGATCTTGCGGCCGCCGTACCGGGTCTGAGCGAAGTCGCTCCGCTCGAATTCATTCAGTTTTCCAACATCGCCTCTCCGGGCATGACCCCGCAGAACATGTGGGATCTGCACGTCAAGCTCGAGGAAGTGCTCGCGCGCGATGACGTCGCAGGCGCCATCGTCACGCACGGCACCGATACGCTCGAGGAAACGAGCTACTTCCTCGACCTGCTGCACACGAGCGAAAAGCCCATTGTCACCACCGCCGCCATGCGCGGCGCAGGCGACACGAGCCCGGACGGCCCGATGAACATCTACTGCGCCGTGAAGACCGCCGCAAGCAAGGAAGCCGTCGGCATGGGCGTGATGGTGTGCATGAATGAGACCCTGCATGCGCCGGGCGAAGTGAGAAAGACGCATTCGGCCAATCCCGCCACCTTCCAGTCGCCCTGGTGGGGTCCGATCGGCTACGTTGATCTCGACCGCGTGATTATCCGCCGCAAGCCGTTGAACGTCATGCGCTTTGCGCCCAAGGCGCTCACCGCCCGCGTCGACCTCATCAAGTGCATGACGGGCTCTACGCGCGACTACATCGACTTTGCCGTTTCGCAGGGCTGCAAGGGCATCGTGATCGAAGGCTTCGGCCGCGGCAACGTGCCGCCGCCCATGGTGCCTGGCATTGAAGACGCAGTCAAGGCAGGTGTTGCCGTCGTGCTCACCACCCGCACTCCAGGCGGACGCGTGCTCGACGTCTACGGCTATCCGGGCAGCGTCACCGACACCCGCCGCGCGGGGCTTGCGATGGGCGGCGAGATTTCGGCGGCCAAGGCGCGCTTGAAGCTCATGATCGTGCTCTCGGAGCACCCGGAGCTTGCAACCAACCGCGACGCGCTCGAACGGATCTTTGACATCTAATCCTTTCCCCATCCATCCTTGATGTCTCTTGCGCCTCCGGCAGTCCTGCCGGGGGCCTTTTTTTTACGGCCAGCATTCTGCGCGTGCGTTATAGACTGCTGTCTACGGAACTGTCTGCGGAGCGTTTTGAGAGATTTGCGAGGTTATTTTCCGACTAGCTGAACCACGGAAAATCCAAAATTCAAAAAATGATAAGATCGAATGCCGAGCAACTTGCCCGCTGCTTTCAGACTTGACGAAAGCGCGTTTGCTCAAACTGAAATCGATCGCATCCATGCCGCAGAGCTACGTTCTTACCGACAACGAACTGCAGATTCGCAACACACGCAATTTGCAGGCCGAGGAATTCATCTCGTTTCATACCGTCAATCCTGTGGCGCAGGCTCTGTCCGACTGTCTCGTCACGGGACCCGGCCTCATTCCCGGCATCTGCGCCGCTGCCGTTTGTCTGCAGGCCAACCAGCATGTCAACTCCTCCTTGCCGGAAGCTTTCTATTACACCCTGCAGGAGGCGGTTTTTGCTCTGCGCGCGGCGCGACCTGCAAGTCTGCCGCTCATGCGAACGGCAGCCACGATTTCGCTTCTGATTTCAGAGCTTGCGGCAAGCAATTCCACGCCGCAGTTTTGCTGCAAAGCACTAAGGTGCCTGCACGACATCATCTGCTTTTCCATTGACCGCGATGAAGCGCAAATGCGGCCCTTTATTGAATCGGTTCTGCCCAAGGGCGGCTCGATTGCCGCCGCCGGCGGCTACGCCAGCCTGCACTCGGTCTCTCGCGGCACGCTCGGTCCCGTTCTCATTGACACTCTACGTGAGGGCCGGCCGGTTCCGCGCGTCTACAGTCCGCAGGGACTGCCGCTCACAGAATCACGCTACGGCGTCAAGGAGCTTCAGGAGGCGGGCTGTACGGCCGACCTTGTCACAGATTCCGGTCTAGCGGGCATCATGATGCGCGAAGGCTGCGCGGCACTGTTTCTAACCGCCATCCGCGTCTGCGCCAACGGCGACGTGCAGGCCGCTGCGGGTGCGACAGGCCTTGCAGCAACCGCTAAAGCCGCCGGCATTCCCGTCTATGTGATTGCTCACCGGCATGTTTTTGACGCAAGCTGCTCCACCGGTTTCGAAGCGCCCATGGAAGAATACGTCCCGCAGCAAAAGCCCGCCGACGGCGCACTTTCCCGGCAGCCCTTCGTAGGTCCCGTTTCGCGTGACTGGGTCACTGGCTTTATCACTTGCCGGGGCATCTTTCCGCCTTCGGACGCTGCTGCGCTCTCAAGCTGCACGCAGGCCGCCGACGGACTGCATCTGTCGACGGCCTCCTCAGCCAAAAACATGGCACTGCGCTAAAGCGAAGGTATGGACTACCTCGCGCTCACGCGCGAAGCTTCAAAGGAACGAGTTTCTATTTCCAGCAGTAAACCGACATCTTGTTTTTCATGCAAGTGTCGGATCACTGTGGGCTTAAAACATCGTCATTGAGCGCTCGGCACCGGCTGCAGCACGGCAGGAGCCTGACGCGGGCGCTTAACGCGATCGGGCGTCACCACAACCTTGGCCGTAAGGTTTCGCGTCAACGTCGTCACGCCAGGTTCAAAAACAGGCAAAGCGGCGCCGGCGTTTGCCGCGGCCTTCATCGACACCGCGTCAGCATTCATGCGGTAGAGCACCGGACGCTCATAGGCCGCGTTGTGAAAATCCACCGACTCAATTCGGATCCTGGCACGCTTGCCAGCCAAGGCGTCTGCAATGGCACGTGCCTGCTCTTTCAAATTAGCGATGGCATCCGTTACAAGCTGGTCTTGCACGCTGCTTCTTGCCTCAGGGCTCAGCTGAAAGCCCACATGGCTGAAGGCAAAGTACTTCTGCGCGCTCTGCACAAAAGGTGCGGCCTGCTTGACGTCAGCAAGTTTTGCCGAGACAGACTGCCGAACCTGCCAGCCTACGATTTCCGGGGCTTCGCCTTCCTTTGCCTTCGTGTAGCGCGGCGTGGAGGTCAGCGACTGGGTCTTTAACTCAGCGTCCGGATAGAGAGACTTTAATTGCCTAAGTCCATCGGCGGCGCGCTTGACAGCCTTTGCGGTCACTTCACCAATGTCGCTGCCCTCTTCAAGCACATACAGTTCAATCACCGCCTGATCGTTTGCAACCTCAATGCTGGCTGCCACAGGCAGCGATACCGTGGTGCCCGAGGGCGCGCGCGGAGCGGCAGGCGCAGCCAAGGCGGCGGTGGCGGCAAAAGCGGCGGCGCAGACGGCGGCGGTGAGAAGGGATTTTGCGTTCATCATTTTTTCTTCCTTGTTGCTGGACACAGAATTGACCGACTCCGTGTTCCATTTTTCAAGAGCTATCTTCGCAAATGCCCGCGTCTGTCTGCGTATGCAAAGGTTTCCAAGTGCTACCGCATCCACAAACGGGTCTTTTTCGTACGTTTGCCTCACTCGCCGGTCTTTTTCGGGTTCTCGTCATACAGTCTGCAGACAAAACCCGTAACGTTTGGCTCACAAATCCTGAGAACCGCCAAAAGATGCTCAGAGCACAGCTGTTTCCCGTTAGGCAGCTTCGCGTCTTACCTTGATTCCAGCCGGTGCTTCTCAAACGCGTTCTGCACGTCCTCGCTGGCAGCCTCCGTCATTTAGGCAACAGCCTTGGCACATCATCCGACACCGTGAAGATTCCGATTCTCAATCGGTGAAAAATATAATTTGTAAACGACAAAAAAGCTGCAGCGCCATTTGATGCACCTCTAGGCGCATCCGGCGCTGCAGCCCTGTGAGCGGCAGGCGTTGTCGCTTACGGGATCTGACGCGTAATGATCACGCGCACGCCCTGCGTACCCACCGCCACCTTGCCGTCGGCTGCGCCCTCAAGGTCGCCCGAAGCCGGCATGAAGTTTCCGGAGCGGGAAACGCGGGCCTCCACGTAGGCTTCCGTCACGTCGGCAAGCGTCTTCATGCCCATGCCCATCTGGCTTTGAGCATCAAGCTTGAACTTGATCGGAAGGTCCTTGGCCTTGAAGCTTGCAAAAGCCACCGGCAT
The DNA here is from genome assembly GCA_944390145.1 of uncultured Duodenibacillus sp. Taxonomy (GTDB): domain Bacteria; phylum Pseudomonadota; class Gammaproteobacteria; order Burkholderiales; family Burkholderiaceae_F; genus Duodenibacillus. Next base: position 51,148 of record CALXOY010000053.1, on the reverse strand, counting down.
CTTGCTGCCTTCAATCGGACGGGCGTACACAAAGACCGTGTCCTCGGGACGAATCTTTGCCTTCATCTCCGGCGACACATCGACTTCACCCGTGATCACGGCGTTTGCAGCGGCTGCGGGCTGGGCTGCAGAAGACGCCCCTTGTGCGGGCTCAAGCGAGCCGATCGACGGATCGGGCGGCAGGCCGCCTGCGCGGCGCGCCTGTTCGATGTTTTCCATGATCTGACGCCACTCTTCACTGCCCTGCTCGACGTCGGCGAGCATGCGGCTCCAATACTTCACGGCGCCCTCATAGTCGCCCTTGTTGTAGCAGAGCGTTCCCATCAGGGCGAGCGCCTTCCAGTGACGCGGATCCACGGCAAGCGCCTTCTCGATGAGTTCCTTCGGACGTCCCTCGAGGTTGCCGTCCTGGGCGGCCGCCATCACGTCGGCCCAGTCGGCCAGAACGTCGGCGTTGTCGGGCACAAGGCGGTTGACCTGTTCAAAGGCCTCCGAGCTCTTCTTCCAGTTCTTCACCGCCGCGCTCGTGCGGGCAAGCATCATCCAGCCGTCGGCGTTGTCCGGATGCTCCTTCAAGCGCTCTTCGAGGAACTTCACCTGCTCGGCGAGTTCAGCGGCGCTGTGCTGGTCCGACATTTTCTGCATCTGCTCCTGCTGACGCGTGAAGTCGGGATCCATGGCAATCGGAGAGCCGAGTTCGAGGTAAAGCAAAAAGGACGCAACCGGCACCAGCACGACAAGCGCAAAAGCGGCGTAGACGCCCTGGCGGCCGGACTTCAGCGGCACGGCATCCTCGGGGTCCTTGCTTTCTTCGAGCACGCGGGTTTCGATTTCGCCGCGCGTTTCCTCGTACTCGTCGTCGCTCACGCGCCCCGCCTTGTGGTCGGCTTCAAGCTCATCATACTGCTGACGCAAAATGGCAATGTTGTCGGTCTTGCGCTGCTGCGTGCCGTCGTCGTCGGTCTTTTTCACCAGCGGCCAGACGAGCAATGCAAGCGCAACGACAACGAGCGCAATGGCAATAGCGATAAAAATAGCTAGCACTTCTAGTTTCTCCGGTCGTTATTTGTCGCCGCGCAGCAGCGCCTCAGCCCGGCGCTTCTCGTCGGGCGTCAGCGCCCGTTCGCTTTGGGCGACCTGCGTCTTGCGGCGGCGCAGATTGATGTAGAAGGCAATCACAGCGCCAAAAAAGAGCACCGCAGGGCCCACCCACAAAATGATCGTGCTCGCCTTAAAGGGCGGGTTGTAGAGCACGAAGTCGCCGTAGCGGTCGACCATGTACTTGATGATGTCGTCGTCCGAGCGCCCCGCATTGATCTGCTCGATCACCTGGTTGCGCAGGTCAACGGCAAGCTCTGCGTTGGAGTCGGCAATCGACTGGTTCTGGCAGACGAGACAGCGCAGCTGCGAGCTGATCGCGAGAACGCGCTTGTGCGCAACCGGGTCAAACTCCGTGGGAGCGGCCTCGTGGCTGCCCTGGATGGAAACGGAGGGAGCCGGAGCCGTCTGCGAGAAGGCTGCGCCCGAAAACGCGGCAACTGCGGCGCAGGCCGCCGTCAAACACAATTTCTGAAGCATCATGTTCTGCCTCCCCTCTTACTGTTTCTCGAGCATGTCGACGATGGGCTTGACGTCCTTCTTCCAGACTTCGTCGGTCATCGGTCCGATCACCTTGTAGCGGATCACGCCCTTTTTGTCGATCACGAAGGTTTCCGGTGCGCCGTAGACGCCGAAGTCGATGGCGGCCTGGCCGTCGGCGTCAACCAGAATGACGTCGTAAGGGTTGCCAAGCACCTGCAGCCAGCGCTCTGCCATCACGGGCTTGTCGCGGTAGTTGTAGCCCACCATCAAGGTCTTCACGCCCTGGTTCTTGAGCTCGATGAAGTACGGATGCTCATAGCGGCAGGCTTCGCACCAGGAGGCCCAAACGTTTAAGAGGTAGACCTTGCCCAGAAGATCCTTCTTGCTCACCTGTCCGCCGTCCATCGTAGGCAGCAAGAACTCGGGCGCGGGCTTGTCGATCAAGGCCGAGGGCACCTTGCGCGGATCCAGATAAAGCCCCTTGAAGAGGAACCCGCACACAAAGAGGAAAACAGCAAGCGGAATCAGATACTTCCAACGCATATCAGGCCTCCTTCACCGCACCCTTGAGGGCGGGGTTCACTCTGCGGCGCGGCGTGCGATAGCGGCGGTCGAGGATGGCGATGAAGCCGCCCAGGGCCATCAGGATCGTGCCCCACCAAATCCATGTCACGAACGGCTTGCGGTAGGCGCGCACAATCCAGGCGCCTCCCTCGACCGGTTCACCGAGGCTCACGTAGATGTCGCCGTTGATCGAGTGGCGGATGGCCGCCTCGGTCATGGGCATCGAGCGGGAGCTGTAGTAGCTGCGCTTTTCGGGATACAGGCGCGCAATCTCCTTGCCGTTGTGCGTGACCGTGAAGTCGCCGCGCGTGGCCGAATAGTTCTGTCCCTGCACCTCTTCAGTGCCGTTGAAGGTGAAGGTGTAGCCCGCCACCGTCACATGTTCGCCCGGGAACATGCGCACGTCGCGCTCGGCGGGGTAGCCCATCACAAGGGCCACGCCCACCACGAACATCGCCACGCCCAGGTGCGCGAGGTGCATGCCCCAGAAAGCGCGCGGGTGGCTTGCAAGCTTCTTGAAGAAGCCGACCTTCATGTTGCGGCCGCGCTCGCGGATGTTGTCAAGGGCGCTCAAAGCCACCCAGGCGGCAAGCGTGATGCCCACGAAGACCCAGGTGCTCCAGCGGCCCATCAGAAGCGGCACGGCAACGCCGATCGCGGCGGCGATCACGAGCACGATCCACAGGCGCTTGGTGAGCTGGCCTAAGTCAGCCTCCTTCCAGCGCGCAAAGGGAGCAACGCCCAGAAGGAAAAGCATCGGCAGCATCAGGGGGCCGAAGACGGACTCAAAGTACGGTGGACCGACGGAGATCTTGCCCGCGTTCAGTGCATCCAAAAAGAGCGGATAGAGCGTACCCAGCAGCACCGCGCCCATCGCCACCACGAGAAGCACGTTGTTCACCAGCAGCAGCGACTCGCGGCTAACCATCGAGAAGTTGCCGCCTAGGCCCACCGTGGGGGCTCTCCAGGCAAACAAGAGGAAGGAGAGGCCGATCACCACGATCAGGAACGCGAGAATGAAGATGCCGCGCTCGGGGTCGGTGGCAAAGGCGTGCACGGAGGTGAGAATGCCGGAACGCACAAGGAACGTGCCCAGCAGCGACAGGCTGAACGTGATGATTGCAAGGAGCACCGTCCAGATCTTGAAGCACCCGCGCTTTTCGGTCACGGCAAGTGAATGCAGCAGAGCCGTGCCGGTAAGCCAGGGCATGAACGAGGAGTTTTCCACCGGATCCCAGAACCACCAGCCGCCCCAGCCGAGTTCGTAGTACGACCAATAGGAGCCAAGCGAGATGCCTAGCGTGAGCAGAATCCACGCAAACGTGTTCCACGGACGCATCCAGCGCGCCCAGACCGCGTCAAGGCGGCCCGCCACAAGCGCCGCGATCGCAAAGGCAAACGGCACGGTAAAGCCCACATAGCCCATGTAGAGCAGCGGCGGATGAAACACCATGCCCGGGTCCTGCAGCAGCGGGTTCAAGTCCGCGCCCTCGGGAGCGGCCGGAAACAGACGCAGGAACGGGTTCGAGGTAAAGAGCATGAACGCCACGAAGCCCACGGTGATGAAGCCCATCACGCCGAGCACGCGCGCCACGGTTTCCTGCGGCAGACGGCGGCTTGTGAGCGCCACGGCAAAGCCCCACCAGCCGAGCATCAGCGCCCAGAAGAGGATCGAGCCCTCATGGCTGCCCCAGGCAGCGGCCACCTTGTAGTACCAGGGCAGCAGCGAATTGGAGTTGCTCGCCACATTGAGCAGCGTGAAGTCGCTGATGTAAAACGAGTAGGCCAGAGTGCCGAAGGCAATCGTCAAAAAAAGCGCATTGGCATAGGCCGCGGGACGGGCAACCGCCATCCACGGTCCGATGCCCCGCGCCGCACCCACGAGCGGCAGCACGCACTGCACGATCGAGAGCACCAGCGTGAGAATCAGCGCAAAGTGACCGATTTCAGCAATCACGGAGAAGTCTCCCTTAAGGTTTGAAAAGAAAAATCGTTGTTATTTGCCGGCCTGCGCCTGGGCCTTGGCCGCGTCGCGGCTGCCCTTTTCGTCGAAGGTCTTCATGGCGGCGTGCGCCTTGTCGACAGCTTCCTGCGCTTCGGGCGGCATGTAGTTTTCATCGTGCTTGGCAAGCACTTCGCTTGCGACAAAGACGCCGCGGTCATCCAACTTGCCCTGGGCGACCACGCCCTTGCCTTCCTTGAAGAGGTCGGGCAGGATTCCCTTGTATTCGGTCTTGATCACGGCGGCGGTGTCGGTGATGCCGAAGGTGACCGTGACACCGTCGTCCAGACGCTTCACGGACCCCTCCTCGACCATGCCGCCCATGCGGAAGGTGCGTCCCTGCGGCGCCTCCTTGGCTGCCACCTGCATCGGCGAGTAGAAAAAGACCAGATTGTCGTTGAAGGCCGAGAGCATCAAGTAGACGCCGACGCCGACCACGGCGACGGCGCCGCCAATGAGAGCCAGTCGTTTTGTCGCGGCATTAGCCATATTGCCTTTCCTCCAGAAAGTGCCCCTTTGCGCGGCACCCGGTTAAAAATCCAACAATGAAAATTCCGTTTTGCGGCCTACATCTCGCGCACGTTGCGTGCGGTGCGCGCTTCGCGCATCAGGCGCTGCGCGGCCTTGGCGCGGCGGCTGCGAAGGCTGAAAAGTTCGATGATCAGCAGCAGCAGGCACATGCCGTAGGCGGCCCAAACGTAGACGCCGTGACCGTCCATGTGCAGAAAATGGGAAATTGAAGTCCAGGTCATGTTTTTGACTCCTTATGCAGAGACGGTCATCAGATTTCGCCCTTGAGCGCGGCGCGCTGCGCCCACTCCGCGCGGTGCTCGCGCTCAAGAATGATCGTGCGGGTGCGCGCAAACGTGGCTCCCAAGCTGTAGACCCAGAAGGCGGCCACCATCAAAAGCAGCGTGGTGAGCATGATGGGGTGAATGGAGCTGCCCGAGCTCGTGATCGACGCGCCCTGATGCAGGGTGTTCCACCAGCGCACCGAGAAGTAGATGATGGGCACGTTCACCACGCCCACGATGGCGATCATCGCGCAGGCCTTGTCGGCGCGCTTGATGTCGGAAATGGAGCTTCTTAAAGCGAGAAAGCCGAGATAAAGGAAAAGGAGGATGAGGGCGCTCGTAAGGCGCGCATCCCACACCCAGAACGTGCCCCAGGTCGGACGCCCCCAGACCGAGCCCGAGAAAAGCGCAAGAAAGCACATCAGCGCTCCGGTGGGCGCCATCGCTGAAGCAAAAATCGAGCACATGCGGTTTTCGGTTGCCAGGGCCGCGGCTGAAAACACCGCCATCAGCACGTAGATGAGCATCGCCATCCAGGCCGAAGCGACGTGAATGAAGAGGATGCGGTAGGAGTTGCCCTGCGTTGCGTCAATCGGCGCCACAAAAAAGGCAAGGTAGAGCGCAACAGCGGCGATGACAGCCGCAAGCGCAAACAAGGGCCGCACCGCACGGCCGGCGAAAAAGTAAAAACCCTGGGGATCAAACAGCTTTCGCATGGATTTCTCTGCTTGTTGTTACTGAATGGAAATTCTGAGGCTCGCGGCAATGGCAAAGGGGGCCGCGGCAAGCGCTAAAAGCGACAGGGCGCCGGTCACCATGAGGTAGGCCGCCGGCGACACCGAAATGGCCACCTGCACCGTGGCGCCCGCGCCGAAAATGAGCACCGGGATGTAAAGCGGCAGCACCAAGAGGCTCGTGAGAACGCTGCCCGCACGCAGTCCGAGCGTCAGCGCGGCGCCAATCGCACCCACAAGGCTCAAGACGGGCGTACCCAATAAAAGCGAGAGCATCAGCACGAGGCACTGATCGATCGGCAGGTCGAACATGACGCCGAAAACAGCGGTGAAGACCGTGATCGGCACGCCGGTGGTGAGCCAGTGTGCAAACACCTTGGCAATCACGATGACAGTAAGGGGCTCGGCCGAAATCACCATCTGCTCGAGCGTGCCGTCGGCGTGATCAAGCGCAAAGATGCGCGGCAGGCTCAAAAGAGCAGCCAGAAGCGCCGCCACCCACACCACGCCCGGGGCCATGGTGCGCAAAAGGTTCTGCTCGGCGCCAACGCCCAACGGCACGAGCGTGATGACCACCGCAAAGAAAAAGAGCGTCTGAATGATGTCGCTTTTCTGGCGCAGCGCAAGCATCAGGTCGCGCCGGACAACAGCAATGAAGAGGTCAAGCATGGAACTCCTCCTCAAAATCAACCGGCGTGCGGACCTTCTTGGGGGCAAAGGCTGAGACGTCGACCGTCAGGCATGCGTCGGCGGGAAGATCCACCGGCACCTCCTGATGCGTCGTGTAGATCACAACGCCGCCGGCGCGCACATGGTCGGCCACCGTGGCGGCCAGGTTGGCAACGCTTGCGGCGTCCAGGGCCGTAAAGGGTTCGTCCAACACCCAGACGGGCTTTTCGCGGCTCACAAATAGGCGCGCGAGCGCCACGCGGCGCCGCTGCCCCTGCGAGAGTTCGCCCGTGGTGTGGTCGATGAAGTCGGCAAGCCCCACCTTTTCGAGCGCCTCTTCAAGCGCTTCGCGCGCGGCGACGATGTTGCCCATGCGCGCTGCGATGCGCACGTTTTCAATGGCCGAGAGGTCGTCCTTGACGCCGTTCATGTGGCCGATGTAGACGAGATCCTTGTAGTAGTCCTCTTTGAGCTTGCCGATGGGCTCGCCTTTATAGAGGATTTCGCCCGCGTCGGGCTGCATGAGGCCTGTCAAAAGGCGCAGCAGCGACGTTTTGCCCGTGCCGTTTGCGCCCGCAAGCCGCACAAGGGTGCCGGCGGGGGCTTCAAAGCTGAGCCCGGTGAACAAAAGCCTTTCGCCGCGCTCAAGCTCAAGAGCCTGCGCCTTGATGCATGCGGCCTGGGAGATTTGGGTCATGAATGATTGCGGTACCGGTTGAAATGCGCACTCAAGCGAAGCAGACCGAAAGAAAAACCGATGCGCTGATCAGGCGCCGGACTGTGCTCCACGCACGCTTCTTTCAAAAGCAAGCATTCGTTTGAAACTGTGTCTTTTTTAGTCTGTGCGAGTTTAATTTCGGTCGATTAACGCAGTCTTAGGATGCGGGCAATCCTTCAGGCGCGGCCGGCAGACTCATCGATTTTTCTCAATCGGGCGCATAGACCATCTCTTAAGACAGTTGATCCATTAGCAGGAGCGTTTGTTTTCTAAGCAGTCTTACTTATTTCATTGCCCGCCCCCGCGGTCATACAATCGTGAAACTGCCGTCTGTGCAGGGGATCCTCACGATTCCCTTCCGCAGAGCCGGCGTCTAAATAAGAATGAAGAATCCGCAGGCCGTCAGCCGCACCCCTTTGCCCGACGGCCGCAAATGACAAAAAAGAAAGGAAAGTCATGAGAAGTGATCCGCTTACCAAGGGCATCAATGCCGCCCCTCAACGCAGCCTGCTCAAGGCCCTGGGCCTGTGTGATGCAGAAATCGGCAAGCCGCTCATCGGCGTCGTGAGCTCGCAAAATGACATCGTGCCGGGGCACATGAACCTCGACAAGGTCGTCAATGCCGTCAAGCAAGGCGTTGCACTTGCGGGCGGCGTTCCCATCGTCTTTCCCGCCATCGCCGTCTGCGACGGCCTTGCCATGGGCCATGTCGGCATGAAGTACTCGCTCGTCTCGCGTGAACTCATCTGCGACAGCACCGAAGCGATGGCAACCGCACACCCCTTTGACGGTCTGGTGCTCGTGGCCGCCTGCGACAAGAACGTGCCGGGCCTCTTGATGGCCGCTGCGCGCCTGAACATCCCCTCGATCGTGGTTTCCGCGGGCGCCATGCTTGCCGGCCACTTTGAAGGCCACAAGGTCTCCTACTCCAACATCAGCGAGGCTGTGAGTCAGTTCCGCACGGGCAAGATCACCCCGATCCAGTTTGAGGATCTGGAAAACAAGGCCTGCCCGTCCTGCGGCTCCTGCTCGGGCATGTTCACGGCCAACTCCATGAACTGCCTCTCGGAAGTGCTCGGCATGGCGCTGCCGGGCAACGGCACGATTCCGGCCGTCTACTCGGCCCGCCTGCGTCTTGCCAAGGAAACCGGCATGAAGGTGATGGAGCTTGTGAAGAACAACGTCCTGCCGCGCGACATCATGACGCGCGACGCGTTCTTAAACGCCCTCACGATCGACATGGCTCTCGGGTGCTCCACGAACTCCATGCTGCATCTGCCTGCCATCGCGCACGAATGCGGCATCGACCTTGACCTTTCAGTTGCCAACGAAATCAGCAAGAAGACGCCCAACATCTGCCACCTCGCTCCGGCCGGCAACCACTACATTGAAGAGCTCGAGGACGCAGGCGGCATCCGCGCCGTGATGGCCGAGATCGCCAAGCTCGGCACGCTGCACCTTGACTGCAAGACCGTCACCGGCAAGACCGTTGGCGAAAACATCGCCGGCGCCAAGATCCTGGATCCGGAAATCATTCACACAGTCGAAAACCCGATTGCCCGCGAAGGCGGCATCGCCGTTTTGAAGGGCAACCTCGCCCCCGACGGCTCGGTGGTCAAGCGCGCCGCCGTTGCGCCCGAAATGATGACCCACAGCGGCAAGGCCCGCGTCTTTGACTGCGAAGAGGATGCTCTGAACGCCATCTACGTCGGCCAGATCCACGCCGGCGAAGTCGTCGTGATCCGCTACGAAGGCCCCAAGGGCGGCCCCGGCATGCGCGAGATGCTCAATCCCACGTCGGCCATCATGGGTTCCGGCCTTGGCAACTGCGTGGCGCTCATCACGGACGGCCGCTTCTCCGGCGCAACCCGCGGCGCAGCCATCGGCCATGTGTCCCCTGAAGCTGCCGTGGGCGGCCCGATCGCTCTGGTTCAGGAAGGCGACATCATCACGATCGACATCCCGAACAACTTGATCTCGGTGGACGTCTCCGACGAAGAAATGGCCCGCCGCCGCGCTGAGTGGAAGCCCCGCCAGCCGCGCGTGACGACCGGCTACCTCGCCCGCTACGCCAAGCAGGTGAGTTCCGGCATGAAGGGCGCTGTGCTGAGCTAAGCGCACGCCTCTCATAAGCCGTTAAGAAGCGCCTTGCCCGGAGGTGAATGCCGCCGGACAGGGCGTTTTTATTTGTGTTCTGCTTGGACATGGCAGGCAGGCCACTGCTCTGTTTTCAGGCAGGGGCGCATCAAAACCACAGCACCTTTCTCCCCTCTTTCCTGCCGCACGCTGCGTCACCCGAGCCGTAGTCGACGAAGACTAGTGCCACGGCGATCACGCCCACGCCGGCAGCCTTTCTCTCGACCAGCGCATCCCGAATGTAGCGGGCGGTTTTCGGATCGGCCGCAAAGTAGAACTTGTTGCAAAGCGGCAGGTAGCACTCCCACTTGTCGTCGCTGCGAAAATCCGCCGGACAAGACTTTGTTTCGACAATCACGCTTTGGTGCCGGTGGTTGATCGCCATCAGGTCGGCCCGCACATTGCGCAGGCGGCTCACAACCACCCCGCCGTTTTTGGAGACATGCACCACGGGCAGCGAACATTCCCGCACCACGGCATAGGATTTGAACGCAAAGTAGCTGCCGACATAGCGGCTCATGACGAGCACCTGCTCCTTTTTGGAGAGAGGCTTGACGGTTGTGTCGGACGCGCGGGCGCGCTTAGCCGCCGGCGTTTTGAAGGTTTCGAACTGCATTCGGCCACTGTAAGGCCGCAAGCATCATTATCTGATGCAGACCGGCTACTCGGTCGGCACGCCCAGCCGCATGAAGTCATAGCCTGTGCCGCACTTCACAACCCAGTCCATGGGCTGAACGTGCATGCCGCTCACAAAGCGGCCGCTCCCGCTCAGTTCCTCGAGCGTTGCCTTGCGCATGGCTGCGGCTTTGACGGGATCGGCGTCGTAAGCCGAGCTCATCGCTGTAAACCGCATCTGCAGAGGATAGGCATGCAGCAAATCGCCCACGATCGTCATCGCCGAGCCGTTGGAATCAATGTCAAAGCGGGTGTGTCCGACCGTATGACCGGATGCGTCGCGCGCCGTGATGCCGGAGATCACCTCCTCATCAAAGGCAAAAGGCTTGACGCGCCCCTCGTAGAGCGCAAGCACCGCGCGGGCGCGCTCCACGGCCTTGGGGGGATCGCGCGTCGCCGCGCACGATCCAGCCGTCGTACTCCGGACGCGAAAGGCGCAGCACGGCGTTGGGGAAAAGCGCCTTGCCGTCAGCCGCAAGACCTCCGATATGGTCGCCGTCAAGGTGGGTGAGCAAAATATCCGTCATATCGCCCGCCTGCACGCCGAGCTGCTTGAGTCTTTCGGCCGTCAGGCCGCCCGAGGCGGCCCCGTAGCCCGAATCGATCAGCACCAGCCTTTGCCCTGCGCGCACAAGAAAGCTTTTCACGACGCCGGGCGCTTTGCCGCCCGCGAGCATCGCAACCCTTTCCGGATGCTTTTCAATGCCCTTGAAAAGCGACTGGGCAAACACCGTCTTGCGGTCTTCGATCACCGCGACGCTGATCTCCCCGACCTGCAGCTGCACGACGCCGGGAACAGACGGCCAGAACCGCCCGGGCACCGGCGCCAAAGGCGCTCTCAAACCCGCATCCGCTGCGCCGGCAGCCGCGGCAAAAGCCGCAAGCGTGCCAAGCAAAAAGTCCCGCCGGCAAAGTGTCTGCGTCATCACCGCCTCCCGTTTGAGCCTGTTGTGTTTGTCGGGGCCCGCCGCACATCCGCGTGCAAAGGCCATTTCTCAAATCTACGCCCGGCAGACGGGCAGCCGCAATCGGTGTTTTCCGCGCCGCCTTCCGGACGGACAGCTTGCAGGCCAACTCCCTTCCTATGCCGGAGCCTTTGGCGGGTAGTGCCTTGCGCCAAAAATGGCGCTGCCCACGCGCACCGTGGTCGAGCCCTCTTCAATGGCTTCGACCATGTCGGCGCTCATGCCCATGGAAAGTGTGTCCCAGCCGAACTCTGAGCGGTGGGCATCAAAAAGCGCACGCATGGCTTTCAGGGGACGTCTTCTTGCCTCTTCATTGTTCTCGGGCTCGGGAATTGCCATGAGGCCTCTGACCCGCAGGTTCGGCAGGGCGGCGATTTCACGCGCAAGTGCGGGAAGCTCCTCGGGCGTCACGCCGCTTTTGCTCTCCTCACCGCTGATGTTGACTTCAATGAGGACGTTCAAGGGCGGCAGGCCTTCGGGGCGCTGCTCGCTCAAGCGCTTGGCAATGCGCAGGCGGTCGACGCTGTCGACCCAGTCAAAGCGCTCGGCCACCTGACGGGTTTTGTTGGCCTGCAAGGGGCCGATGAAGTGCCAGACAAGCTTCATCTCCGGGTGGTTTTCCCGAAACCAGTCGACCTTGGCGCACCCCTCCTGCGCATAGTTTTCGCCAAACACCGTTTGCCCCGCCTTGGCGGCCGCGAGCACGTCCTCGGCGGGAAAGGTTTTGGAGACGGCAACAAGCTCCACTGCGCCGCCCTTTTTATCCGCAGCCTCCCTGATGCGCGCACGAACGGCGCGAAGGCTCTTAGCAATCATCTCTTCTCTTTGCGTCATGGATTTCATCCTCAAAACGCGCCGGCGGCAGCCGGCATGTGCACTGCATCTTAAGCCAATTGCAGCGGCCGGCCGCCTTGCCTGTCAAAACTTTCCGGGGCGTCGCCGGGCAGCCTTCAAACCTGTGACAAAACCTGTCTGCCGGACCGTTTGGGAGGCTCACACAAGTGCTTGAAACGACAGGATTTCCGGGACATTTCCACAAAGTTATCCACAGGCCGGGAACCCTTCGGAAGGCATTTTCATGGGCTTGCGCCTATAGGCACGCCGCTTGCTTGCGCCAATGCAAAGCTCGCGCGAGTTGTCAAGTGAAATTTTGAGCCTCTGAAATTTTTCCCTTTATTTTCAAAGACTTATGACGGACATCCGCCCCTTTTGAAGGGGTGTCGAACTTATTCACGCGTTCTGTGAATTACTGTGAATAGAGGTCATTTTTTTCAAATAAATCAGCAGCTTGCCTAAGTGCCTAAAAATTAAGCACACCCCTTTGAGGATCAAAAAGAGCCCCCTTTTTCGATACAGGTATTTACCCGTAGTCAAAGTCATAAATTTTTATTTTTACATTTAGCCCGCCGCAAGGACTAATTCTTTCGACGTAGTGAGAACGAGCCCGGGCATGCTTCAGACTTATTGAAACGGCAGCCGCTTGCGCCGACAATGAAACGCACATACGCACCCGGCAAAGACCCCCTGCGGCCTTTTTCGCGTGCACTCAACCCCGCAAGAAGCAAGGCAAGACACACATGGGCAGGACAAAACTCAACCCCGTCACCGAAGCGCTCGTGCGCATCGACGTCAACAAGCACCCTCTTTTCAAGCGCCTCAAGGACTCGGGCGAATTCACGTGGCTCGAAGAAGCCGACCTCTCCGCACTCAAGTCGCTCGAAGGCATCGGGCTTTTGTGCATCGTCGACGACCCCAACATGTTCAAGGAGACGCTTGACATGGTGGTGCTTGCGCCCGAAATCAAAAAGCTCTTTGAGGGGACGCTTGCCGGGGCCTGGTTCACCGACCCCTCCGTGGGCCGCACGATTGCCTCTTCGATCGGCGTGCGGCGTCTTCCTGCCGTGGCCGTCTACTGCTGCGGCGAGCTGCTTGGCGCCATCGAAGGCCTGCGGCCCTGGGGCGATTATCAAAATGAACTCATCAAGATCCTGACGTCGCAGGCCCAGCAGCACAAAAAGACGGTGGTGATCACGCCGGCGCACGCTTAAAGCGCACAGCACGCAATTCTTTCCTTTTGACAATGATTTGAGGTGGATCCATGGTGGAGCTGAAATTCAAACGCAAGACGGGCTGGGACGGCCCGGATCTCGACCGCATCGCCGAACGGCGGGCCGCCGAGCTCACGCTCAAGGTTCTTGCAGAAATCGAGCAGGTCTTTGAGACGGCCGCCCGGACGCAGACGCCCCCGGACTGGATCTATGACCTCGGCCGCATCGACCCCGAAAGCGCCTCCTTTCTGATGCATTCGCTCGGCAAGGGCGAAATCCGCATTTCGCTGCACGGCGGCGAAGTGAAGGCCCACGAAACCTCGGTGCCCGGGCTGTGGCTGCTTGAAATCGGACCGGTGAAAAGCCTCGTGGCGGCGCTGCTGCCGCGCTCGGTGGAGGCGGCGCTTGCAAACGGCGCCGATCGCGTGGCGATGCCGGAGAAGATGCCCGCGGGCACCTTTGCCGCGGCGGCGATTCTTACCGAGGTAAACGACGCCCTTTCGCAAACCGACATCACGAAGATGACGGGCGACGAGGTGCCGCGGCAGATCGACATGGTGCGCCAGCCGCTCACGCCCGCCGACCGCACCCTCATTCTCACCTGCATCGGCGAGGGCCCCGTTTCCATTGAAATCTCGGGCTTTGCCGAAAGCCGCATCTTTTCGACCAAGGTGCGGGGCCTGTGGCGCTCGGTCATCATCAACAACAACCACAAGGTGCTTTTGGACAGCCTCTCGGTGACGCACGTGCCGCCGGAAGTGCCCGCCACCCTGGACGAAATGCCCCGCAGCGCCAAGGCCGTGCGCCAGACGATCGACTGGATCAAGCACGACCTCGAGCGCGGCGCCCTCGGTTAACCGCAAACGGTGCAGACCATGACCGACATTGCCTACGGCTCCAACATCATCGACCGGCTCAACGCCGAGCGCAACGCCCGCATCGCGCCGGAAACGAAGATGCAGTGCAAAATCTGCTGGTACGTCTACGACCCGGCCGAAGGGTGCCCTGAAAGCCAGACGCCCGCAGGAACCCCCTTTGCCGAACTGCCCGACTGGTGGACGTGCCCGGACTGCGGCAACGGCAAGCAGGTCTTCTTTCCCTTTCTGGACGTCGAAGATGGCTCAGAGCAACAGTGATAAAGAGGACCGCAGGCCCGATTTGAGCGGCGTGCCGGCCGCACCCGTGACGTTTTTGCGCAAGCCCAGGCCCTTTGACCGCGAGGCGGCAAGAAAAGCCTACGAAAAGGAGCACCCGGAGGCGCTTGAAGCGCGCATGCGGGCGCTGCGCGAGCGGCACGTGGGCACGAGCCTGCGCATTTTCAAGGACAATCCGCGCGCGTTCTTTGAGCGGGGCTTCTCGGAGATCCTCGCCACCCGCATGGCGGGCCTGCCGATTGTGAACAAGGCGCTTTCCATCTGGGCAACCGACTTTGTGCCGGTGGCCATTGACGACACGCACGCTTGGCTGGGCGTTGTCGTCACCCCGTGGGCGGTCATGGCGGTCTTGGCGCCCGCTGCGCGCGAGGGGTGGCGGTTCATTCCTGCGGGCGGGTTTGAAAAAATTGAACTTGCCGCAGGCGTCTTTCGCTTCATCGCCTGCGCCGACAACCTTCTCGGCCACTACCGCAGTCTGTCGCTCAAAAGCCCCGTCTTTGAATTTCAGGACATGGCGAGCGCCCGGGCTTTTGCCGACACATGCCTTAATCTGCTTTTAGGCCGGCAGACGCTTGTCGAGGAAAAGGAGGCGGAGAATCCGACCTTGACGCCCAAGGACCCCGACGCCCTGCCGCCTGTGAAGGAGAAGCTCACCCGGCGCGAGCTTCTCGGACGCTACGCCGCAGGACTGCGCGAGGAAGGCGCCGGGCCCAACGAAGCCGATCAACGCCTGCAGAAGGACAACTGCAGCACAACCGGGGAAAAGCCATGAGCTTTACTGAAGGTTCCGTCATCATCGATGTGAGCGTTTCCGCCCTCTCGCAGACGCGGGTGAAGACGCGCTCGACCCGGCAGGGCGAAATCAGCCGTGCACTTACGGGGCAGTCCGTTGACTCGCCCCTGGCGCAGACCTTGATCGAGTCGCTCTACGCGCTCTGCCCGCAGGCGCATCTTGCGGCCTTTGATTCGGCCCTTGCTGCAGCGCTCGGCAAGCCGTTGCCCGATCGCAGCCGCAAGGTGCTCTACGAAATCATCAATGAACACCTGCGGTTTCTTGCCTTTGACGCCTGCGTGGGCGTGGGGATCAAGCCCGTGCCGGAGGTGAGAAAACTGGGCGTGCTGCGTTCTCTGTGCGTCTCGGAACTTGCCAAGCCCGAGCCCGACTACACAAAGCTTGATGCGCAGATTGCGCCCGCAATCGAACTCTTTGTGACGGGCACGGCGCCCGAGAGCTTTGCCGCGCTGCAGTCGCTGCCAGACTTCGAAGCGTGGATGATGCACGGGGCGACGGCCGCAAGCAGGCTCTATGCGCAGCTCTGGGAGACGGTACCCTGCAGGCGCCAGACGTCGGTTGCGATGCTTGGCGCCGACTGCCCGCTTTCAACGATTGAGGGGTGGCTTGGGACCGACCTGTCGGTGAACTGCCCGCTCATCAACGGCACCGCGCATCAGACAAGCGCCCTGGCGCGCTGCGAAAACCATCCCCTTTTAGCCGAAATCGCCGAGCAGTACAGCTGCGGCGTGCGCGCGCAGTTTGTGGCGCGCTTGATCGACCTCATGGACTGCTGGAAGAGCCGCCGTGAGCCCGCTTGGACGGTGAAGGCCGCGCAGACGGCGCCGGCAACGGGGCTTGCGCACGTGCAGACGGCCCGCGGATCGCTTTTGACGCGCGTGGTGGTCGAGCGCGGGCGGCTTGCCAACGTCAAGTCGGTCGCCCCCACCGAATGGAACTTCGCCTCGGGCAGCTGCGCCGAGCAGGTGCTCTCCACCATCGAGTACAGCTCGGAGGCGCAGTGGAAGCGCGACGCGGCCTGGATTCTGGCCGCCATCGACCCCTGCATCCCCTATCACATGCGCTTTGCGCATGAAAGCGCTGCGGAGGCTTGAGTCATGCATGAAGTCTCCATTGCCGAAGGCATTCTCTCAGCGGTTGACAAGACTCTCGAAAACGAACCGAAGACGAAGGTGAGCTCCGTTGCGGTGAGCATCGGCGAGCTTGCGGGCGTGGAAATCGAGGCGCTCCTTTTTGCCTGGGAGTCTGTGACGCGCGGCACCCGCGCTGAAAAGTCGGTGCTTGAGATCAACCGCGTTCCGGGCGTTGCCTGGTGCATGCAGTGCGGAAAAAACGTGCCGCTGCACCGGCACGGCGACGCCTGCCCGCACTGCGGCGGCTACCAGCTCATGCCCGTGCAGGGCCACGAACTCAAGGTCGACTCGCTGCAAGTTGCAGACCTCGAAGAGAATTCTTGAAATTGCATTGAAATAGGAGTCATTTGTTATGTGCACCACCTGCGGCTGCGGCGATCCGCACAGCCATACCCACATCGATGAAAACGGCAACGTCGTCACGCACACGCACAGCCACGGCGAACATGACCATCATCACCATGACCATGACCATGACCATGACCACGATCACGGCCACGATCATGAAAAAAGCCGCACCATCGCCGTGGGGGAGGACATCCTTGCCCGCAACAACGCCGTTGCCGCGCAAAACCGCGCGCTTTTTGCCGCACGCAAGATTCTGGCGCTCAACTTTGTGAGCTCGCCGGGCTCGGGCAAAACGGAGCTCTTGTGCGCCACGATCCGCAATAAGCCCGCCGACGCCCCGCAGATTCTTGTGATTGAGGGCGACCAGCAGACCGACAACGACGCCAACCGCATCCGCGCCACGGGCGCCGACGCCCTGCAGATCAACACCGGCAAGGGGTGCCACCTGGACGCCCAGCAGGTGCAGCTGGCGCTCTCGGCCAAGGACCCCGCCCCGGGCAGCCTCGTTTTGATTGAAAACGTCGGCAACCTCGTGTGCCCGGCCGAGGTTGACCTCGGTGAAGCCCACAAGGTGGTGGCGATTTCGGTGACCGAAGGCGACGACAAGCCCCTGAAGTACCCCGACATGTTTGCCGCGGCCGACCTGATGATCATCAACAAGGTCGACCTCGCCCCCTATGTGCGCTTTGACATGGACCGCTGCGAAGAATTCGCGCGCCGCGTCAACCCCAACATCCGGGCTCTGCGCGTCTCTGCAACGACCGGCGAGGGGCTCGAGAAGTGGTGGGCGTGGCTTAAGGCCAACCTCATGATTGCGCAGCTCTAGGAAGGCGTCATGGCAGTTGAGCGGCGCACCTACCGCATCACGGGGCTTGTGCAGGGCGTGGGTTTCCGGCCCACCGTCTGGCGCACGGCGCATGCCCTGCAGCTTGCGGGCGAAGTCTGGAACGACGCGCAGGGCGTGGGCGTTGTGCTCGAGGGCGAATCCGGCGTGCTCGATTGCTTTGACAGCACCTTGCGCCGCACGGTCGCAGCCGAAGCGCCCTTGGCGCACATCGACTCCGTGGTGCTTGAAAAAACCGAGGCGCCGCTGGGCCTCACGGACTTTGTGATCAGCGCAAGCCGTGCGGGAGAGGCGCACACGATGGTGACGCCGGACGCGGCCACGTGCCGAGCCTGCGCCGTCGAGATGTTTACGCCCGCAAACCGCCGCTGGCGCTACGCGTTTACGAACTGCACCCACTGCGGGCCGCGCTTTACCATCACGCGGCACATACCCTACGACCGGCCGATGACCTCCATGGCGGGCTTTCCGATGTGCCCGGAGTGCCGGCGCGAGTACGAGGATCCCGCCGACCGGCGCTTTCATGCACAGCCCAACGCGTGTCCGGTCTGCGGCCCTCAGCTGCGGCTCATCGACCCGCAAGGCTCTCCACTGACAGCCGGGGATCCCGTGCGGGAGGCCGTGCGGCTCATCCGCGCGGGAAAAATCGTGGCTGTAAAGGGGCTCGGGGGCTTTCATCTGGCCGTTGATGCGGCAAACGCCGCAGCGGTGGCCGAGCTGCGCCGCCGCAAGGCGCGCGACGCCAAGCCCTTTGCCGTGATGGTGCTAAACGCCGAAAGCGCAAAGCTCTGGGCGCGGCTTGACGCCGTGGAGCTCAAGTCGCTTACAAGCCCCGCGCGTCCGATCGTGCTCGCGCACAAGACGCCGCGGGCCGAAAAAACGTTTGTGCATGTGGCAGACGGGTTAAACGAAATCGGCGTGATGCTTGCCTATACGCCCGTGCATCTGCTGCTTTTTCATGCGCTTGCGGGCGAGCCGCAGGATCCCGCGTGGCTTGATGAGGAGCTCGACGCGGCGCTTGTGATGACCTCCGCTAACCCCTCGGGCGAGCCGCTTGTCATTCACACCCAAGAGGCCTGCAGAAGGCTTTCCGGCATTGCCGACGCCATCCTCACGCACAACCGCGAAATCGTCTGCCGCTGCGACGACTCGGTGGTGCGCGTGATCAACGGCTTCGAGCGCTTGGTGCGCCGCGCACGCGGCTTTACGCCGCTAGCGGTGAAAACCGCAAACGACATGACGGGCATTGCCGCCACAGGCGCGCTCCTGAAATCCACCGCCGCCATCGGCCGAGGCAACGAAGTCTTTGTGACAGCGCACATCGGTGACACGAAAAACCTCGCCTCCTGCGAGGCTCTTAAAGAGTCTCTCGAGCACTTCGAAGACATCCTCGAAACAAGGCCCTCGCGCGCCGTTGCCTGCGACCTGCATCCGGACTTCTATTCTTCGCGCCTGGCGCGTGAAATTGCATCAGCGCAGAACATTCCGCTCATTGAAGTGCAGCATCACCATGCCCACACCATGGCGGTTGCCTTTGAACATGGACTCGAAGGCGACGTGTACGGCCTTTCGCTTGACGGCGTGGGGCTTGGCACCGACAACCTCGCCTGGGGATGCGAAGCGCTTTGCTGCAGGGCTGACGGCACCTTTGAGCGGCTCGGGCACCTGGAAAACATGCCGCTGCCAGGGGCCGACGCCGCCGCGCGCGACCCCTGGCGCATGGCGGTGAGCGCCGCGCTTTTAGCCGGCAGGCTTGAAGCCGCGCGCACGCTTTTTGCCAGCCGTCCGGTCGAACAAATGGCCGCACTTGCCCGCAACCGGCGCCTCACGTCCATGACAAGCTCCGCCGGGCGCCTTTTTGACGCCGCCTCGGCCATTGCGGGCTTGTGCGAAGTGCAAAGCGACGAAGCGCAGGCGGCGATGCTTCTGGAAGCCGCGGCGGGCGCGTTTGAGGGAGCCTCGTTTGAAGAAAGTGATTTTGTGATCACCGATCAGACGGGCGTCAAGATCCTGAGCGTTGCACCGCTTCTAGCACGCCTTTTTGACCTGCGGCTTGCAGGCGGGAATGCCGGCAGCCTCTCAAAGCGCTTTCACGCGGCGCTAAGCGCCGGACTCACGGCGTTAGCCGCGGCCTCATTTCCCGCTGGCGCCCGGGTGTGTCTGTCCGGCGGAACCTTTTTAAACCGCTTCATGGCCCGCGACATATCCGCAAGACTGCGCGCGCTGGGCTTTTCGGTGTATCTTCCCGCACAGCTGCCGCCCGGAGACGGCGCGGTGAGCTTCGGGCAGTGCGCCGTCGCAAGCCAGCGCCTGCGGGCCGTGCATTCTTGACAATTGAGGACAAAACAACATGTGTCTGGCTGTTCCTGCACAGATCATTTCCATTGACGGCACCCATGCGGTCGTTGAAATGTCGGGCCTGAAAAAGGACATCGACGTGACGCTCACGCCGGAGGCCGTCCCCGGCGACTGGGTCGTGGTGCACGTGGGCTATTCGCTGCAGCGCATCGACCCCGAAAAGGCCCGGCAGACGCTTGAAGCCATGCGCGGCGTGGAAGCTGCCGCCGCGGCCGCTTGAGCATGGAGGGCTGGTGATGGAATTTACAGCGGACTTTCGCGACAAGGAAAAGGCACAGGCGCTTTCGCAGCGCATCCGTGAGGAGGTCGACCCGGCAAGAAACTACCGCTACATGGAGTTTTGCGGCGGCCACACGCACGTGCTCGCGCGCTGGGGGTTGACCGACCTTCTTCCTAAAAACATCCGCATGATCCACGGGCCCGGGTGCCCGGTCTGCGTGCTGCCGATCGGGCGGGTGGACATGGCGCTCGATCTTGCGCTCAACAAAAACGTGACGCTTTGCACCTACGCCGACATGATGCGGGTGCCGGGCTCGGGCGGCAGGACGCTTTTCAAGGCCAAGGCCGAAGGCGCGGACGTGCGCATGGTGTATTCGCCGACCGACGCGCTCACGCTCGCCCTTCAAAACCCCGACCGCGAAGTGGTCTTTTTTGCAATCGGCTTTGAAACGACGACGCCCCCCACGGCCCTGGTGCTCAAGGCCGCCAAAGCAAAGAACGTGAAGAACTTTTCAGTGGTCTGCTCGCACGTCATTACGCCCGCTGCCATGCAGCACATCATGCTCTCGCACGGCAGCGACGCCGCCCCCTTCATCGACGGCGTGGTGGGCCCGGCGCACGTCTCGGCCGTGATCGGCGAAGCCCCCTACCGCGACTTTGTGCATCAATGGCACATTCCGGTCGTGATCTGCGGCTTTGAGCCCTTGGACATGCTGCTTTCGATCCTGATGCTCGTGCGTCAGACCAACGCGGGCAAAGCGCAGGTGGAAAATGAATTCACGCGCGCAGTGCCCGCTGAAGGGAACCCCGTGGCGCTCGCGCTCATGAAGGAAACCTTTGTGCTCAGAGACTCCTTTGCCTGGCGCGGCCTCGGAAAGCTTCCCCAAAGCGCCCTTGCGCTTGCCCCGGCCTATGCGGAGTTTGATGCGGAAAAGCGCTTTCACCTCGTCGAGCACGACGTTCCCGACAACAAGGCCTGCGAATGCGGCGCCATTTTGCGCGGCGAAAAGGAGCCGCGCGACTGCCGCGCCTTCGGCACCGTCTGCACCCCGATCCACCCGATCGGCGCCTGCATGGTGTCAAGCGAAGGGGCCTGCGCGGCCTACTTCTCCTACGAGTCCCGCCGCGCCCAACAATAACCTTTGAGGATTCCTGCAGTCACATGACCAAGAAAAACTACATCCGCCCGATTGACGTCAAGCACGGCATCATCGACATGACGCACGGCGCAGGCGGCAGGGCCACCGCGCAGCTCATCGACGAAGTCTTCGCCCGCGCCTTTTCCAACGACTTTCTCGCACAGGGCCACGACGGCGCCGTGATGCCGGCGCTTCACGGCGAGCCCGTCATGAGCTGCGACGCGCACGTCGTGCATCCGCTCTTTTTTGCGGGCGGCGACATCGGGCGTCTTGCCGTCTGCGGCACTGTGAACGACGTTGCCGTCTGCGGGGCGAAGCCGCTGTACCTTTCGGCAAGCTTCATTCTCGAAGAGGGCCTTCCCATTGAAACGCTCGTGCGCGTCGTCAACTCCATGGCAGAGGCCGCCCGCGAAGCGGGTGTGGCCATTGTCACGGGCGACACCAAGGTGGTGGAAAAAGGCCACGGCGACGGGCTTTTCATTGCCACCACCGGCATGGGCGAAAAGATTGCCGGCACGCGCGTGAGCGGCCGCGAAGCCAAACCCGGCGACGCGGTGCTTGTCACCGGCACCATGGGAGACCACGGCATCACGATTCTCTCGCAGCGCGAGGGGCTCGGCTTTGAAGCGCAGGTGCAAAGCGACACGGCGCCGATGAACGGGATCGTGCTTGCGCTTCTGACTGAGTTGGGCGACAAGGTGCACGTGCTGCGCGACCCCACCCGCGGGGGACTGGCCACCACCTTAAACGAGATCGCCGCACAAAGCGGCGTCGGCATTGAAATCGAAGAGGAAGCCGTGCCGGTGCATCCGGCGGTCGTCTCGGCCTGCGAGTTCCTCGGCCTTGATCCGCTTTACATTGCCAACGAAGGCAAGCTCATCGTGATTGTGGAAAAAGGCTGCGAAGAAAAGGCGCTTGAAATCATCCGCGCGCAGAAGTATGGCGAGAACGCCGCGCTGATCGGGCGCGTGACGGCCGAAAACCCGGCGATGGTGACCATGAAGACCGCCATCGGCGGCTCGCGGTTGGTCGACTGGCTCAACTCCGACCCCCTGCCGCGCATCTGCTAGGTGCCTACACGTCCCCAGCGCGGATTTCGCGTCCGCGCCAGCCAAGCACGGCAAGCGCAATGAAGTAGACGACGGCGGCCCCTGCCACGACGCCCGCCGCCAGCACGATGCGGCGCGCCCACTGCGGCTGCATCGCCGTCCAGTCAAGCCCCGTCTGCACCCAGAGCAAAAAGGCCGCCATCACGGCGCAGGCAGCAAGCGCCCTGACGATGTAGACGAACCACCCCTTTAGCGGCGTGTACCAGCCGCGCTTTAAGAGAATCGCAAAGAGCACGAGCGCGTTGAAGATCGACCCCAGGCCCACGGAAAGCGCCAGGCCCGCGTGTCCGAGCGCGGGCACCGTCACGACGTTACAGCACTGCACGACAATGAGCGAGGCGATGGCGCCCTTTACCGGCGTCTTGATGTCCTTTCTCGAATAAAAGGCGGGCGCAAGGATCTTGATGGAAATCAGTCCCAGCAGTCCTGCGGCATAGCCTTCGATTGCAAGCGCCGTCATCGAGACGTCGCCCGCGCCAAAGCTTTTGCCTTGAAAAAGCACCGCGGCAAGCCCCTCGGCCATCAGGCCCAGGCCTGCGGCGGCCGGAATGGCCAAAAGAAGCACGATGCGCAGCCCGCGGTCCAGCAGCTTGTTGTAGCGCGCAAGCTCGCCGCGATTAAAAGCCGCCGAGAGACTTGGCAGCAACACGCTGCCGAGCGCTACGCCCAAAAGCGCCGTCGGAAACTCCATCAGGCGGTCAGCGTAATTGAGCCATGTCACCGCGCCCTTTTGCAGGTGAGAAGCGATGTTGGTGTTGATGAGTATTGAAATGGGGGCGACGCTCACGCCCACCACCGCGGGCACCATGAGCCGCAGCACCTGGCCCACGGCGGGGTTTTGAAGCGCACGCTTCGGTTTCACAAACCGCGGCAGGCACCCGAGGCGCTTTAATGCAGCAAACTGCATGGATAGCTGCAGCACGCCCCCTAAAATCACCGCAAAGGCAAGCGCATAAACCGGCACCGCAAAGCAGTCGATCAAAAAGAGCGTGCAGCCGATGAAGCTCAGATTCAAGAGCACCGGCGTGAAGGCGGGAATAGCAAAGTGCTTCCAGGTGTTGAGCACGGCCGCGGCAAAGCTCACCAGACTCATGAAGATGATGTAGGGGAACATGCAGCGCGTGAGAAACACCGCCAGATCAAAGGTCTGCGCATCATTTTTAAAGCCCGAGGCGATGATCCAGACCACCGCCGGGGCAAAGAGAATGCCCAGAAGACTTGCCAGAAAAACGGCGCAGCCCAGAAGCGAAAAGACGCTGCTGATGAAGTCCTTTTGGCCCGCTGCATCCTGCTCCTCCTTCACCTGCGAGAGCATCGGCACGAAGGCCTGGCTGAAGGCGCCTTCGGCAAAGAGCCTGCGCAGCATGTTGGGAATGCGGAAGGCCACATAGAAGGCGTCGGTGGCGGCCGACACGCCGAAATAGCGGGCAATCAGCATGTCGCGGATCAGTCCGGTGATGCGCGAGACAAGCGTAAGAACGGAAACCGTAGCCGCCGATTTGAGCAAAGACATGTCGTTATGGCAAAAGATTGAAAGAGTGCCTGCGGGCGGCGCAAAGCCTGCGGCCCCGCTTTTCCCTATGAAAAGCAGCGCGCGCCGAAACGCAAGGGAAGCTTGTATCGACTCCCGTGATTTGATACAATGTTGCGCTTTCCGGATTCAAGTGCACAGTCCGCGCAAACGTTGCAGCGCGCCCCTGGCAGGAGACCGGAAGGCAACATTGTAGTAAAACTTGCAACCGGCCGATTCATCCGGCCTGATGCCGGGCTCCGGCGGCTGCCGCAGGCAGGCACGGGCATAAAGATTGCCCTGCTCGAAGCGGAAAGTCCGCAAACCACGGCATTCATTTTCAGGAATTCAAAACTAAATGGCAAACACCAACCAAGCCCGCAAGCGCGCCCGTCAGGCCGTTGCCCGCAACCAGCGCCTTTCTGCACAGCGCAGCCAGTACCGCACGGCCATCAAGCACGTGCGCAAGTTCATCGTCGCCGGCGACAAGGCCGGTGCTCAGCAGGCCTTCCAGAAGGCCCAGAGCGTGATCGACTCCATGTGCCGCAAGGGCGTTCTGCACATGAACGCCGCCGCACGCCACAAGAGCCGTCTGTCTGCCGCCATCAAGGCGCTCGCCTAATTTGTTAGGCACGGGTTCAGCCGGACTCATACGCTAAAACGCCTGATTCCCTCAGGTCAGCGGTTTAGCCATTTAGACGCAAAAAACGCATCCGATCGCTCCTCGGGTGCGTTTTTTCATGCGCATGCGCTGCAGACAATTCAAACTTGCTGCAGGCTTTCTGCCCCTGCGCTTTATTTGCGTTAGCCTTTACGAATGAGCCTCATACAGTGCGCCTGCAAAACAGGGTTTTCCCTGAATTACCGTCTGACACAAGCCGGCGCAGCACCTGTTACGCTCAAGAAATAAGTTGTTTGTCACCTCCCGCCGTGCCTGATCGCGGCGGTTTTGTTCGATGGTTTCCTCAATGAGTCAGGACGCTCAATCCACAGCACAAAAATCTGAAACATTTCGCCTCGGCATTGATCTGGGCAGCACGACGGTCAAATACGTTCTGCTCGGTTCCGACGGCTGCGTTCTGGCTCATGCCTATCAGCGCCATGCAAGCGCGGTGACGGCAACCCTGATCAACCTGCTCACGGAGCTCTCCAAAAACTACCCGCATCTGCAGACCCGGGTTCGGCTCACCGGCTCGGGCGCCTTGTCCTTGAGCGAGCGCCTCGGGATCGACTTCGTGCAGGAGGTGATTGCCGCGGCGCGCTTTCTGCAGACCGCCGCAAGCGACATCTTTGACGGGCAAACCATTGACGCGGCCATTGAACTCGGAGGCGAAGACGCCAAGATCCTCTACCTCACGGGCAGCCAGGAACTGCGCATGAATGAGGCGTGCGCAGGCGGCACGGGCGCCTTTCTCGATCAGATGTCCTCCACGCTCGGGCTGCCGCTTGCCGAACTCAATCGGCTCGCGGGCGAAGCCGCCGTCTCGCACCCGATTGCCTCGCGCTGCGGCGTTTTTGCCAAAACCGACGTTGTGGGGCTCTTAAACGCCGGCATTCCGAAGGCCGAAATCGCCCGGTCCGTCTTTGACGCCGTGGCCGAACAAGCCGTGGGCGGCCTTTCCTGCGGACGCCCCTTAAAGGGCAACGTGGCGCTTTTGGGCGGGCCCCTCTCGTTTTTAAGTGAACTTAGAAACGCCTTTGCAAGGCGCCTTGCACACAACAACGTCGCGCTGCGGCACTTTGCCTTTGCGCAGTACGCCGTCGCGCACGGCGCGGCGCTTCAGCCGGTGAGCCAGCAAGACAGGCTCTGGACCCTTGACGGGCTCATTGAAGCCGTCGGCCGCGAAGCCGTCAACGCCGACCGCCGCGAGGGGCCCAAGCCCCTGTTTGCCAATGACGCCGAGCGCAAGGCTTTTACGGCGCGCCACTCACGGGCGCAAATTCCCACGATTGATCTGTCAAGCGCCCGCGGCAACCTCTTTCTCGGCATTGATCTCGGCAGCACCACCGCCAAGGGCGTGCTCATCACCGAAAAGGGTGAAATCTGCACCACCTGGTACGAAAGCAACCGCGGCGCGCCCCTGCAGCAGCTGCTGCCGCGCATTGAAAAGATCTCGCACGAGATTCCCGAAGGCGCCCGCATCCGCTCGATTCTCGCCACCGGCTACGGCGCAGATCTGGCGGCCGCCGCGCTCGGCAGTCCTCTCACCGAAGTCGAAACCCTGGCGCACCAGCGCGCCGCGAGCGCCTTCATTCCGGACGCCACCTTTGTGATCGACATCGGCGGCCAGGACATGAAGTGTCTGAAGGTCGAGCACGGCCTCATCACCTCGGTCGCCCTAAACGAAGCCTGCTCGTCGGGCTGCGGCGCGTTTCTCGAAACCTTCTCCAAGCAGCTCGGGCTTACCATGCCCGAATTCGTGCAGGCCGCGATGCGCTCGCGCCACCCGGTGGATCTGGGCTCGCGCTGCACGGTCTTTATGAATTCCAAGGTGCGCGAGGCGCAAAAGGACGGCGCAAGCCCCGAGGACATTGCCGCGGGCCTTTGTATTTCGGTGGTGCGCAACGCCCTTGAAAAGGTGCTGCGCATCACAACGCCCGAGTACCTGGGCGACAAGGTGGTCGTGCAGGGCGGCACGTTCTTAAACGACGCGGTGCTGCGCGCCTTTGAAAAGTACACGCATCTCGAAGTGATCCGCCCGCAGCTTGCGGGCCTCATGGGCGCCTACGGCGCGGCGCTTCTGGCGCAGGAGCGCACCACCGACGCGGTGCCGGTCTGGCAGCCCACCGAGGAGATGTTTGACGCGACAGGCATTGTGAAGCGTGAATTCCGCTGCCGGGGCTGCTCCAACAGCTGCGCACTCACCCTGCACCGCTTCCGCTCGGGCAACAAGTTTGTGAGCGGCAACCGCTGCGAATTCGGCTTGAAGAGCCTCGGCGGCAGCCGGAAAAAGCACACGGGCTTCATCGACTGGAAGGTCGAGCGACTCTTTGCGGGCGACGTGCTGCCGCCCGAAGCGGCCCCGATGGGCGAAATCGGCCTGCTGCGCGTTCTCAACATGTGGGAGCACTACCCCTTCTGGCGCACGCTTTTCACCGAACTCGGCTTTCGCGTGGTGCTTTCCGCCCCTACCACGGCCGCGATGGTGGCCAAGGGCTCGGACACCGTTCCCTCGCAGTCGCTGTGCCTGCCCGCCAAGATTGCGCACGGACACGCCCTGTCGCTTGCCGAAAAAGGCGTGCACACGATTTGGATGCCGTGCGTGCCCAAGGAAAAGAAGCTCATTGCCGAAGCCGAGGACGCCTATGCCTGCCCGGTGGTGGGCGGCTACCCCGAAGCGCTGCGCATCGCGCTTGAAAACGCGGCGCCCGAAACGCGCATCCTCACGCCCTTTGTCGACATTGAAAAAGAATCGACCATCCAGCATGCGCTCCTGGAGTCGTTTCCGGCTCTCAAGGCCCACGATGTGCAAAAGGCCTGGAAAAAAGCGGTGGCAGAACTCCACGCCTATCGGGCTGAAATCCGCAACAAGGCCCGCGAAATCTGGAACGCGCCGGGCTTTGTGGTGGTGCTTGCGGGCCACCCCTATCATCTTGACGGCTACATCCATCACGGCATCCCGACCCTGATCGAATCCATGGGCGCGCGCGTGGTGACCGAGGACGCCGTGAGTTTCCTCTTTGAGGAAATGCACGAAGACAAGGCGCCGCTTGACGTCGTCAATCAGTGGGCCTTCCACGGCAGGCTTTACCGCGCCTTTGAAATGGCAGCCTCGCGCCCGGATACGGAGCTCGTGCAGCTTGTGAGCTTTGGCTGCGGCATTGATGCGATCACAAGCGAACAGATGAAGCGCATCGCGCACAAAAAGCAGATGCTCTACACGATGCTCAAGATCGATGAAACCGATACGCTTGGCGCCGCCCGCATCCGCCTGCGCTCGCTTTTTGCCGTGCACGGCGTGGGCTCCTCGCCCGTTTCCGTCGACGAACTGCCCGACTACGTTGTGCCGGTGGAAAAAGCCATGCACGAAGCGCCCGTTCACTTTTTCAAGCGCCTCTTTCACGCAAAGCGCCCGGAAATCGAAGTGCTCGAAGAGGCTAGGGAGCGCGGCAAGTCGCTTACGGCCGAGCAGCTCAAGGCCCGCACGCTCTACGTGCCGCAGATGGCGCCCGTGCACTTTCCGCTTTTGACGGCGGTGCTCGACGCGATGGGCTATCACACGAAGCTTCTGCCGGTGGTAAGCGACCACGCGGTGACGCTCGGCCTGCGCTACGTCAACAACGACGCCTGCTATCCGGCCATCGTCACCATCGGTCAGCTTCTGGAAGCCACCGAGGCGCCTGATTTTGATCCGCAAAAAAGCGTCTTTCTCTTCAGCCAGACCTGCGGTCCGTGCCGCGCGACCAACTACCCCACCCTTTTGGACTGGGCGCTGCGCGACAAGGGACTGCCGAATCTGCCCGTGGTGACGCTCTCAGGCCGGTCGCTTACCGGCCACGCGCACTTAAAGCTCGGCGTTGCCGGCTTAAAGCGCCTTTCGATGGCGGTGGTGCTGGGCGACGTGCTGCAGCGCCTTTATCTGCACGCACAGGCGGGCGAAGTGCAAAAGGGCAACGCCGACATCGCCTTGAAGCTTGCCACCCCGGTGGCGGCCAAGGCGGCGGCCTCGGGCAAACCCGCCGCCTTTGCCAGCGCCGTGCGCGAAATCGTCAATATCTTCAACGCTGTGGAACTTGACGGCAAAGTGCGGCCAAAAGTCGGCATCGTCGGCGAAATTCTTCTGGAGTACCATCCCAAGGCCAATCTGGATACCGTGAAGCGCCTGCAGGAAGCCGGCGCCGAACCCGTGCTGCCGGATCTCGCGACGTTCTTCCTCTACTGCCTTGCCGACCCCATCTGGCAGAGCCAGCACGCCGAAGGGCCGAAGCTGCGCGCCTATGTGAGCGCATTTCTGTTGGGCTATATGCAGAAGCTGCGCGACGCCGCCAGTGCGGCCATGGGAAAGGATCACCCGCTCGGGCACATGCCTGCGCTTGACGAATATCTCAAACGCGTCGAGGGCATCGTCTCGCCCGGACAGCAGGCGGGCGAAGGGTGGCTTCTCACCGCGGAAATGGCGGAATTTCTCGCCACTGGCACCGACAACGTGGTCTGTCTGCAGCCCTTCGGATGCCTGCCCAACCACATCACCGGTCGCGGGGCGATGTCAGCCTTGAGAAGCCGCTATCCCAAGGCCAACCTGATCGGCATTGACTTTGAGGGCGGCACCGCTGAAAGCAACGTCACCAACCGTTTAAAGCTCTTTATCACGCGGGCGCTTGAGACCCAGCCCTCGGCCGACGGCCACACGCTTGAAGCCTCTGCCGGCGCAAGCCCCACCAATCAGGCGGGATTTGCCGAGCAGCAGCCGGCCTGAGCAAGCCACCGCAAAAAGTCCGCATAGCTTTGAAAGTAGCAGGCCGTGCGGGCTTTGATTTCTGCGGCAAAGGCAGCCGAGTGCGGTTCATAGATGCCGATGCATTCAAGACCCGCGCCGCGGGCGGCTTGAACGCCCGCAAGCGTATCCTCCACCGCGAAGGCCTCGTTCGGGTTGACGCCCAGCCGCTTCAAAGCCGTGCAATAGCACTCGGGATCCGGCTTGATGCACCGCACATCCTCCGCGCACACAAAGCACTCAAAGACATCGGCCAGATGAATTTCCCGGCGAATGCGCTCATTGCCCGTGCAGTAGATCTCAATATTGGCCCGGCGCGTCGTGGTGGCGACAGCCAGCCGCAGGCCCATGGCTTTCAGACGCAGCAGCGTCTGCGCCGCCCCGCTGCGAAGACTCACCTCCTCACGCAGCATCCGCCTCGAGATGCTGTAGCGCCGTGCGTGGATTTCCTTTCCTGTCAAGGGACTGCCGATCCATTTCCCGAAGTCGGCGCAGTAGCTCTGATACGGATTCTCCTCTTTGCGGTGCCGCGCCAGCGACTGCTCGCGAAAGGCGTGCAGCGCTTCGGGATCCGCGTTGGCGGCGCCCAGCTCCTGCGCAAGCTTCACGTCAACCATGTTCCACAGGCCGATGGTGTCGGCAAGCGTTCCGTCGAAGTCAAAGACGGCGGCCTTTTTGCCGCTTAAAAATGCTTTTGCGCTGATCATAGATGCTCTTCGGGAAAACCTGTCTCCTCGCGCTTTAAAAATTAATGTGAATCATTCGCATTTTCATTACGAATGATTATCATTTGCAAAACAAATCAACAACAAGCTTCAAAGGAGTCGAAAGTGATCAAAACCGTGGTCGGCGTGGGAGGCATGTCCTGTCAGATGTGCGAAGCGCACATCAACGAGGCCATCCGCGCTGCATTTCCCGACATCAAAACAGTGCGCGCCAACCGGAAAACCAAACAAGCCGTCATCCTCTCCGACGGCATTCTCGATCAGGACACCGTGCGCCGGGCCATCCAGTCCCAGGGCTACGACTTTCTCTCCTACGAATACGGCCCGTATGAGTCCGAAAGCTTCATCGTCAAGCTCAAGGGGCTTTTCTCGTAGAAAATTTAGCGGTCTGTATAAAACCTTTAAAAATTTATTCAACCTGCTTGCGGCGACCCTGTCCAAGACGCGGAAACTGCCGCAAGCAGGCACAAAAAGGGCCGCATGCAGTCCATTTCTAATGGCTCACATGCGGCCTGTTTATTTTGTCTATCAAACACCCGCACCCATACGGTATCCGCGCAGATACTCCGGAACGGACTTCACAATGAGGCCGTCAACCGAGCCAATCTGCTCCTCGTCTTTTTCCGCATACTCAATGCTGTGCAGGAAGACGCGGATGGCGTTTAGGCGGGCGCGCCGTTTGTCGTCGCTGCGGATGATCGTCCAGGGAGCTTGGGGCGTTTCCGTCGTGCGGAACATCTGCTCGATGGCGGCCGTGTAGTCGTCCCAGCGGTCGAGCGACGCGATGTCCACGGGCGAGAGCTTCCAGCGGCGCACCGGGTCGACGCGGCGCTGCTTGAAGCGCCGCTTTTGCTCGTCGCGGCTCACATCCAGCCAGAACTTGGTGAGATGAATGCCGTGCTCCACGAGGCTTCTTTCAAAGGCGGGCACCTCGGACAAAAAGAGCTTTGTCTGCTCGGGCTTGCAAAAGCCCATCACCGGCTCAACCACGGCGCGGTTGTACCAGGAGCGGTCAAAAAAGACAATTTCCCCCGGGCTTGGCAGATGCGCCACATAGCGCTGGAAGTACCACTGCCCCGTCTCGGCCTCCGTGGGCTTGGGCAAAGCCACAATGCGTGCGCCGCGGGGATTGATGTTCTGCGTAAAGCGCGCAATGGTGCCGCCCTTGCCGGCGGCGTCGCGCCCCTCAAAAATCACCGCGACCTTGAGGCCCTTTTCCTTCACGAAGTGCTGCAGCTTCAGGAGCTCCACCTGCAGGGCATAGAGCTCCTCCTTGTACATCGCGTCGTCGTAATTGTGCAGATACGGAAAAGCGCCCTTGTTGTAGTCAGGATCGAGCTCTTCCATGTTGCGGGCATTTCGTGAACGCAGCTTCGCTTGTTTTTCAAAAATGTCGGCAAGAAGCCCCGCGAGCATATGGTCACGCGACTTGGGCTGCATGTTCTCAAACACCAGATCGGCCATTTCCTCAGCCGTTAGCGACGTCTTCATCGCCCGGACCTGATGCACGATCTCCTTGATGACGCAGTCGATGTTTTCCTTGGGGTCGATCAAAGCGACATCACGAAACACCTTCTCGAGCGTATCGTTGAAATTCGTCTCCGTCTTGGGGGCCTTGCCCCCTGCCGCCTGCTTTTCTTCTTCAGCGCGGTCTTTTTTCTTGTCGCCCATAAGTGTCTCCAAAAATCTGGATGGATTCAGGCAGTCGGACTGCTCTGTTCCTCTCAGCACAACTGTACATCACAGCACCAACGGGCGAGCGCTGTCAACAAGACTTTTGAAACTTGAAAGAACGCCGCCCCCCTTGCCCGCTCAATGCCAGGCAGGAGTCCGCGGCGGGGAAACAAAATGAGAAAACCCCGCTGCACAAGGCTAAACGGGGCTCTTTTGAATAGGTGATGCAGCGGCGCTTTTGCAAAACCGTGCACTTCCGGCATCACGCAGCTGTCACTCGCAAAGATCCGGTGGCGGAGGCGGTGAGATTCGAACTCACGGACGGGTTTAGCCGTCGCCGGTTTTCAAGACCGGTGCATTCAACCACTCTGCCACACCTCCATCGGGATGCGGGATCTTACCAAATCCTGCGTCTGATTGAAACCTTCCGGGAGCCAAAACGCCGGGCGTCTCTCCGTCAATCATCTGCCGCATGATGAGTGGCGGAGGCGGTGGGATTCGAACTTTCCAGGCAGATTGACCGCGCAAGCGAATCTTTCCCCTGAAAAAAAATGAATCCCCGGATCGTTCAGCCGTCAAGGCCGAAAAACTCCGGGGACTTTCAACAAACATCACGTCAGCTGAAATACTCGTGTTGCGTCAGGATGATGTTGTAGAGAAAGTAGATGAGGACCGCGGCGCCGGCGCAGCGGATCACGATCTCCAAAATCTTCTTGAATTTTTCGTTGTCCATCGTCTTCTTCTCGTTTTAGTGTTCGGCAGCCGCCATGAATTCTTTGACGACGGCAGCCACACGGCGGATCAGCTCGTCGGCCTCGCGGCGCGCGATGTTGAGCGCCGGCACGATGCGGATCACGCTGCCGGCCGTCACAGAGAACAGCACGCGGTGCTTCAAGCCGATGGCTAGGCACGGGTGCGCCGGACGATCCAACACGATGCCGATCATCAGACCGCGTCCGCGCACGTCTACAACGCCGGGCACGTCCTTGAAGATTTCCCTGAAGCCCTTCATCAGATACCCGCCCATGCGTTCGGCATTGGTGATGAGCTGCTCGTCCTCGATGATCTGCAGCGTCGTGAGCGCTGCGCGCATGGCAAGCGGATTGCCGCCGAAGGTCGAACCATGGTTGCCCGGCGTAAACACGCCGTAGGCCTTTTCATTGCACACGAGCGCACCGATCGGAACGCCGCCGCCCAGAGCCTTCGCAAGCGTCATCACATCCGGCAGGATGCCCGAGTGCTGATAGGCAAACCACTTGCCCGTGCGGCCGATGCCGCACTGCACTTCGTCCAGGATGAGAAGCCAGTCGTGGCGGTCGCAAAGCTCGCGGATCGCCCGCATGGTCTCATCGTCAATGGCAAGGATGCCGCCTTCGCCCTGCACCGGCTCAAACATCACGGCGCAGATGCCCGGGGTGGTTTCTGCGAGCTTTTCAATGGCCTTCACGTCGCCCGTCGGCACGCGGATGAAGTCGGGCAGATAGGGTCCGAAGTCGCGGCGCACATTGGGGTTGCCGGTGGCCGAGAGCGTGGCAATCGAGCGGCCGTGGAAGGCGTGGTCAAAGACAATGATGCGGGGTTCGACAAAGCCCTTTAAATGGCCGTACTTGCGGGCAAGCTTGATGGCCGCCTCGTTGGCCTCCAAACCCGAATTGCAGAAAAAGCAGCCGCGCATGCCGCTTTTTTCGCAGATCTTGGCCGCCACCTCCTCCTGCAGATCAATGCGGAAGTAGTTGGAGACGTGGATGAGTTCGGAAACCTGCTTTTGCAGAGCCGCCGTCAAGCGCGGATGATTGTGGCCGACGGCGTTGACGGCGATGCCGGCAAAGCCGTCCAGATAAACATTTCCCTGCGTGTCAGTGAGCCAGACACCCTCACCTTTTACAAAACACACCGGAAGCGGAGAAAAGATCGGCAGCAAGTGCGACTTGGTCATTTTCTGCGAGGTCCTCAATACTCTGTTGAACCTGATGTTGACGGGCTGAAATCCTGCGGCTGCCGGCTTGCGGCAACCGTCAAACGTATCATTGTAGGCGCGTTTTAGTCCTGATTTTCCAGTCTTCCGTGTTTTTCATACTGCGCCGTGCGCACCACGGCGTTGTTGTCGTCGACAAAGACAACGCAGGGCCGGTGGGTGCGCGCCTCCTCGGGCGTAACCGAGCAGTAGCTCATGATGATGATTTTGTCGCCCGTGCACACGCAGCGCGCCGCGGCGCCGTTCAAGCAAATCACGCCTGAGCCCGCATCGCCCGCAATTGTATAGGTTGAAAAGCGCTCGCCGTTGTTGATGTCGACGATGTCGACCTTCTCGTACTCGGCGATGCCGCTGGCCTGCAGCAGCTGGCTGTCGATCGTGATCGACCCCACGTAGTTGAGTTCGGCCTGCGTCACCGTCGCGCGGTGGATCTTGGCCTTGAGCATTTCAAAGTGCATGGCGCGCTCTACACCTTCCAGTAGAAGTTGTCGATAAGGCGGGTCTTGCCGATGTAGACGGCGATGGCAAAAAGAACCGTGCCGGCAAGCGTCTTCACGGGCTCGATCGAATCCGCGTCCACCGCCTGCACGTAGTCGATGCGGGCCATGGGCTCGGCGGCAATCGTGCCGGAGATGGCGTCCAACACCTTCTGCACGTCGGTTTCGCCCTTTTCAAGCATTTCGCGTCCGCGTTCAAGCGAGCGGCTGAGCACAAGTGCAGCCTGGCGCTCCTTTTCATTCAAGTACGTATTGCGGCTTGATTTGGCAAGTCCGTCGGCTTCACGCACGATGGGGCAGCCGACGATTTGTACCGGCATGTTGAGGTCGGCGGTCATGCGGCGGATCACTGCAAGCTGCTGCGCGTCCTTCTCGCCGAAATAGGCGCGGTCGGGCTGGGCGATGTTGATGAGCTTGCAGACGACGGTGGCAACGCCCCTGAAGTGAATCGGACGGCTTTTGCCACACAGCTCCCTGGTGAGCCCCTCGACCGTCACCCAGGTGCTTGCGCCCGGCAGGTACATCGTCTCGGGCGTGGGCGTAAAGACCAGGTGTGCGCCGCACTCGCGCGCTAGCTTCAGGTCGTGCTCCAGATCCCTCGGATAGGACTCGAGGTCTTCATTGGGACCGAACTGCGTGGGGTTGACGAAAACCGACACGATGACGCGGTCGCATTCGCTTGCGGCGCGCCGAATCAGGCTCGCGTGCCCCTCGTGCAGATACCCCATCGTCGGCACCAGTCCGACCGTCAGGCCTTCACGCTTCCAAGCGAGCGCCTGGGCCTGCACCTCGGCAGGCATTGACTTCACAATGAGTTCCATTCTTCTGTCACTTGAAAAGAAATGCGCAGCAGCCCTCCTGTCAGGAGAAGCTTTCCTTCTGCGCAGGAAATGTTCTGTTCTTCACCGCTGCGTCGTAGGCGTCAAAGGCTTCGCGCATGGCGCTTCCGATGTCGGCAAAGCGGCGCACGAAGCGCGGTGCGTAGTCCCCGTACTGGCCCAGCATGTCCTGCGTCACCAGCACCTGTCCGTCGCAGCCGGCGCCCGCGCCGATGCCGATCGTCGGAATCTTGAGCGCCTTGGTGATTTCCGCGGCAAGCGCTGCAGGCACGCATTCGAGCACCACGGAAAAAGCGCCCGCCTCCTGCACCGCCAGGGCATCCTGATAGACCCGTTCGGCGGCATCGCCCCTGCCCTGCACCTTGAAGCCCCCGAACTGCATCACCGACTGCGGCGTCATGCCGATGTGCCCCATCACGGGGATGCCGGCGGCCACAATGCGGGAGATGGCGGGCGCTGCGCTGCGGCCGCCCTCGAGCTTGACCGCCGTGCAGTGCGTTTCCTTCAAAATGCGGCCGGCGTTGCGCACGGCCTCCTCAACGCTCACCTGATAGCTCATGAAGGGCATGTCGACCACCACGAGCGTGTTCTTGACGCCGCGCACCACCGCGGTGCCGAAGGTGATCATGTCGTCGACCGTGACAGCAAGCGTATCGGGGTAGCCCAGCATGACGTTGCCGAGGCTGTCGCCCACCAAGATCGCATTGACAGCGCTCTGCTCAATCAAGCAGGCGGTGGTGTAGTCATAGCAGGTGAGCATTGAAATGGGGCGCCCCTCGGCCTTCATGGCCGCAAAGGTGGCAACCGTGTTTTTGGTTTTGGCTGTGGACATGGGCTTTAAAGATTTCGCGCGTAGGAAAGAAGCAGCGCTTCAATGACAGTGCGGGCGTTGAGCGGGTGCTCGGAAACACGCCGTGCGTCGCGCACGGAATTGATCCAAGTATAGAGGCCTGCGGCGTCGGCGGCCTGTGCAACAGCCTTGATCTGAGCGGCCTGTTCCGGGAAATACTGCACGGGGCAGCCCACCTTGGCGCTCGCGAGATCCCAGGCCCACCGGGAAAGAAAAAGCGTTGCGGCCGAAAGCGTCACATCCTTGTCCACGACGGCAAGCGCCTCTTGGGGCTGCGCCGCGGCGCCCTTGCCGAGATAGGCAAAGAGCTTTTCCCGCACCTCGTCGGTGAGCTTAAAGCGCGGATCCTCGTCAAAGACGGCAAGCGGCATGCCGCCCGCCTCGGTGAGCTTGTGCTCTGCATTCTCCACCCCCTTTGACTGCAGCCAGGCAAGCGCCTCCTCGCGGCTTGGTGCGCTGGCGCGGATCAAGCGGCAGCGCGAGCGGATGGTGGCAAGCACCCGGTCGATTTCGTCGGCAACAAGGATGAAAACCGTGTCTTCCGGGGGCTCCTCAAGACTCTTTAAAAGCGAAGCGGCGGCTTCGGCGCGGATGCGGTCGGCCGGATAGACCAGCACGACCTTGACTCTGCCCTCATTGCTTTTGAGGTTCAGGAAGTCGGCAAGCGCCCGCGTCTGATGAATCAGAATCTCGCGGTAGACCGTCTTGCGGTCGCTTGCGGCCGTTTCCGGCGGCGTAAAGGGAATGCTGCGCGGCAGGCTCTCGGCTTCGCTCACCACATAGCGGATGTCTGGGTGCGTTCCCGCCTTCACCAGCCTGCAGCCCTTGCAGCTGCCGCAGGGCGTGCCGTCGGGCGCGGGATGCTCGCACAAAAGCGACTCGGCAAAGCCGCGCACCATGTCAAACAAACCGGTGCCGCGGGGGCCGTAAACCAGAATGCCGTTGGGCAGCCGGCCGCGCAGATTGCTAAGAGCCTTTTCGAGCTCGTCCTGCCAGGGATAAAGCTTGAGCGTCATCAGAGCCACCCCTTTGCCTTTTCAAGCAGCTCGCGGGTGATCACTTCAGGCGCAGCCGACGCATCAAGCACCACAAAGCGCTCGGGCTCGCGGGCGGCGCGCTCGAGATAAGCCTTGCGCACGCGGCTGAAAAAGTCCGTTCCCTGCACTTCAAAGCGATCGGCGGTGCGCGAGAGCGCAAGGCGCTTGGCCGCACTTTCCGGATCAATGTCAAAGAGAACCGTCTTGTCCGGGCCGAACCCCTTTTGCACCATGGCTTCCAGCTGCAGCACGCTTTGGGCGCTGCAGCCCTTGCCGCCCACCTGATAGGCGTAGGTGGCGTCCGTGAAACGGTCCGAGAGCACCCAAGCGCCGCGCGCAAGAGCGGGCAGAATCACGTCGCGGATGTGCTGGGCGCGGCTTGCAAAGAAAAGCAGCGTCTCGGCCGTCTCGTCCATATCCTCGTGCAGCAGCAGACCCCGGATCTTTTCGCCCAGGGGCGTTCCGCCGGGTTCGCGCGTGCGGACGACTTCAATGCCGCTGTCGCGCAAAAACGCGTGCAGCGCTTCGATCTGCGTGGTCTTGCCCGCGCCGTCGATTCCTTCAAAGGTGATGAATTTTCCTTGCGACATAAAAAAGACTACCGGTTGTCCTGCCGTCGTTTTTGCAAAGCCCTTGCCCTGCGGGCGGGTGCTTTTTGAAACTTTTCGACTGCGAGGTTGTGCTCGGCAAGCGACTTTGAAAAATGCGTCGTGCCGTCGCCGCGGGCCACAAAATAAAGAAAGCTTGTCTTCTGGGGCTTGAGCGCTGCGCGGATCGAGGCCTCCGAAGGCATCGAAATCGGCGTGGGCGGCAGCCCCTGGTTGAGGTACGTATTGTAGGGTCCGGACTTTTGCATATCGCGCCGCGTAAGGTTGCCGTTGAAGTCGCGGCCGATACCGTAGATGATCGTCGGATCTGTCTGCAGCGGCATATGCCGGCGCAGTCGGTTGTTGAAAACAGAGCTCACCAGCGCCCGGTCGGTGTGCAGCGACGTCTCCTTTTCGATGATGCTCGCCAATATCAGCGCTTCATAGGGCGTCTTGACGCTTGCCTCGGGGCTTTTCTCGCTCCAGGCCTGCGCAAGGATCCGCTTTTGCTCGCGATAGGCCGCACGGTAGACGTCTATATCCGTGATGCCCGTGCGAAAGCTGTAGGTCTCCGGCGCGAAGACGCCTTCGAGCGCCGGCTCCTCGACGCCAAGCACCTGGCGCAGCGCCTCCTCGGTCATCGTTGAGGTTCTGATTTCAATGTCGGCGAGCTGCGCCACGGCGTCCCTGAGCTGCCAGATCGTCATGCCCTCGGAAATGCGGAACGTGAACTTCTCCACGTCGCCCCTTTGCAGCTTGTCAACGATCTGCACCACCGTCATGCCCGGCACGAAGCGGTAGCGGCCGGCATGAATGGCAAGCGCCCCTTCCTGGATGCGCATCACCGCCGTCAGCGCATCAGCGGAGACGTCGATGCCGGCCTGCTCGATGCGGCTGGCGATTGCGCGGCCCGAGGCGCCCGAGGGCACCGTCACATCCACATAGTCGACGCCCGCGGGAAACGGCACTTCGCGCTTGAAGTACCACCAGTAGGGCAGCGTGCAGCCAAGCGCAATCACAATGAGAAGAACAACGATTGCGACCCACAGGCGTGCGCCGGTTTTCGGCCGGTGCGTCTGGCCGTCTTTTTGGCCAACTTCGCCGACGGGCCCGTTGTTTTCGGGCGGCTCAACCGTTTTTTGCGGCTCTTCTTTGGTAGGAGAGCTCTGCGGCTCCCGCTCGTCTTCTTCCGGCTCGCCGGGCTGATTGAGGTCGTCTGAGATCTGATCCTTTTCTTTGAATGGTTCGCTGTCTGATTCCAAAGTCTTCGCTTCCTGCTCCTTGGACGCTGCTGCCCGCTGAGACGGCGAGACGGCTTCAAGAGGCTCAGCAGGCGCTTTTTCGGCTCCGGCCACGGCGGGTGCGGCTTCAGCGCCGTCATCCGGCCTGCCGGTTTCCGGCTGCTCCGCCGTCTTTTGCGGCTCAGCCTCCTTATCCGGCGAAGCGGCCTGCGGCGTCTGTTCCTCTTTTGGCGTCTCCTGCACCCTGGTCTCAGAAACCACTGGCGCAGCCGCATCTTCGATTGTCGGCGCCTCTGCTGCGGCAGCAGCGCTCATCTGCTCCCTTGCTTCGGGAGTCTCCTGCACTGCGGGTTCAGGTGCGGGAGGCTCTTTAACAGGCGCCGCAGCTGGTGCTTGTGCTGCTTTTTCCGGAAGTGCCGCCGGTGCGGCATCCGTGCCGTCTGTCTGGGGCTTGTCAGCGGGTAGCGGGGCTGCATTGCGGTCTTTGTTCTCGACAGGAAAGACGGCAGATTGAACCGGGGCATCGGCCCCTTGTAGAGCAGGAGCTTGATTCGCCTCGTCTAACGCGCGAGGAACCTGCAGCGCGGCTACCTCAAGAGGGGCGTCCTGCACCTTGGTCTTGGACCGGCTGCGGCGGGCAGTGGTTTTCGCCCCGGTCTTCTGCGTCTTGCGCGGGGTCTTTTTGTCAGCGGCCGTCTTGCGGCGGGTGCGCTTAGCTTTGCCTGAGCCGTCGGCGGCAGCCTCTGCAGACTTCGTCCTTGCTGCAGACACGCGTTTTGTGCGGACCGTCTTTTTTGCCGGCAGGACGTCTGCAGCTTTGTCGTCGGATTCTGGATGTTCGGTCTTGGGGCTCACGCGGGGAAAACTCTCTATTTTGGAAATCAACAACCAATCTTTATGCGCGGTGCCGCCCGAATGCGCTCGGGTACAATACGCGCACAACAAAACCGGCGCTTCTCGCATGAGCGCGCCTTTCTTTTCATTGAATCACTTCATATGACAGATGCGAATTCTACGGTAGGAACGCTTTCCTGCCTAAGCCGTCTTGCGCTCATCCGCATCACGGGAGCCGACCGCCTGAGCTTTCTGCAGGGCCAGCTCACCAACGACGTCTTCAAGCTGGGCGACGGACTGATGTGCGTGGGCTGGTGCTCGCCCAAGGGCAGGCTTCTTTGCACGCCGCGCCTTTTTCAAAAGGGCGAAGCCGTCGGCATGATCACCGCCGCCTCCAACGTCGAATACGTTGTCAAGCGCCTGAAGATGTACGTGCTCAGAAGCAAAGTGACCGTTGAGATCGACCCCGACTTCACCGTCGCGGGCTATGTCGGCCGGGCGCCCGAAGCCCTTCCAGAGGACGCACTTTGCTTTGCCCTGACGGGCGGCACGCCCGAAGCGTGCATGGCAGCGGCCGTCCCCTCCTCCTATGGCCTCGCGGTTGTGCCCAAAAACACGCCGCTTGCAGCCGGTCTGGAGCCCCTGTGGTGGGCGGCCAGCGCCGCGGCCGGATCCCCCTGGGTCTTTGGCGAATCCGCCGAGCGCTTTACGCCGCACGCAGTCAACCTGGATCTCGTGGACGGCGTCTCCTTTACCAAGGGCTGCTACACCGGGCAGGAAATCGTAAGCCGCATCGAGCACATCGGCAAAACCAACCGCCGCACGGCGCTTTTTGCCGCCCCCAAGGCGCTTGAGTTTGCCCCGGGCAGCGACATTGCAGCTGCCGACGGCACCCCCACCGCCACGGTTGTCTACGCTGCCCCGCGCGCCGACCGCACGCTGATTCTGGCCGAAGTGCCGGCTGATCTGGCTCTTGCCGGAGGCAATCTGGAAACCGCGGACGGTTCTTTGCACCGGCTGCCGCTGCCTTACGGCTGGACGCGCAGCGAAAAGCGCACCGCCTAAATCGCATCTACTGCATTCGAGACGACAAATGTCAAAAATTACGATTCATACAGCTGACGAAATCGAGGCCATGCGGCGCGTAGGCGCCGAGGCCGCGGATCTGCTTGACTTCATCACCCCGTATGTCAAGGCGGGCGTGAGCACGCTCTCGCTTGACGACCTGATGCTCGACTACACGGTCAACACGCTCAAGGCAAAATCGGCCTGCCTGGGCTACAACCCCGGCAACGGCGTTCCTTATCCGCGCGCGACCTGCATTTCCGTCAACAACGTGATCTGCCACGGCATTCCGAGCGAAAAGAAGATTCTGAAAAACGGCGACATCGTCAACATCGACGTCACGATTGAAAAGGACGGCTTTTTCGGCGACAACTCCCGCATGTTCATCATCGGCAAGCCCACGATCGCCGGCAAGCGCCTGGTGGAGGCTACATGGGGCTGCATGTGGGCCGGCATCGAAGCCGTGCGTCCGGGCAACTGCTTCAACGACATCGGCATTGCCTGCCAGAAGTTCGTCAAGCCCCTCGGGCTTTCGATCGTGCACGAGTACGGCGGCCACGGCATCGGACGCGTCTTTCACGGCGAGCCTCATGTCTGCCACGTGCCCATCAGCATGCCGACGGCCCGCTTTGAGCCCGGCATGATCTTCACGGTCGAACCGATGGTGAACGCCGGCAAGCGCCACATCATGGATCTCAACGACGGCTGGACGGTGGTCACCAAGGACCGCAGCCTCTCGGCGCAGTGGGAGCTCGAAGTGGTCGTCACCGAAACGGGCTACGACATCCTCACGGTGAGCAAGGGCATGCCCGAGCCGCCGGAATGGGTGAAGGGCTGGAAAAAGCCCAGTTTCGCCTGATTTTGTCGACGGCTTCGCCAAGCGGCTCAAGCGGGAACAAGCCTGTGCGCCTGTTCCCGTTTGTTTTTGCCTCAGGCGCTTTTCGTACAATGCGAAAAAACCTTCACAAGGAACACCTGCGTCATGGCTTCGGACACCAATGCGTTCATCCAGCCTTACCTGAATCTGCGGCAGAAACTGGCCCAGCACTTTGAGGCCACCGGCCATGTCGGCTCCTACCTAAAGCGCCACAGCCTGGTGATCGACCGCTTTGTGCGCGACTGCGCCGAGGCCGCCGGCCTGCCCTCGTGCTGTGCCGTTGCGGCAATCGGCGGCTACGGGCGGCGCGAGATGTTTCCCTACTCGGACATCGACGTTTCGGTGATCACGCCCGAGCAGCTCTCGGAAGCGGAGCTCGCCGCAGTGGGCGACTTCACCACACGGCTTTGGAGCCTGGGGCTCACGGTCGGCAGCAACGTGCGAAGCAAACAGGAGGTTCTGCAGGAGACCGCAGGCGACATCACCGCCGCCACGGCCTTTCTCGAAGCCCGTTTTCTCCTGGGCAACAAGGCGCTTTTTGAGGATGCCTACGCCGCCTTCCGCCAGGCGCTCGACAGCCGCATGTTCTTTCGCAGCAAGATGCTCGAGATGCGGCAGCGCCACCAAAAGTACGGCGACACGCCTTATGCACTCGAGCCCAACATCAAGGAGGGGCTGGGGGGCCTTCGAGACCTGCAGGTCTTTTTGTGGTACGCGCAGGCCGCCGGCATGGGCGGCACCTGGAAGGAGATGGCGCATGCGGGACTCATCACCTCCACCGAGGCCTACCATTTTTCAAAATGCATGCACTTTCTGCAGGAGCTGCGCATCCGGCTGCATCTGACGGCCGGCCGGCACGAGGACCGTCTGATTTTCGACGTGCAGACGGCTCTGGCGCAAAACGCGGGCTTTGAACCGAAGGGGGCGCTGCTGCCAAGCGAAGCCCTGATGAAGCGCTTTTACTTAAACGCCAAAAACATCGTCCAGCTCACGGAGATCCTGGTCGCGGCCATCACCGAAAAGCTCTTCAAGCAGCCCTCGCCGCGCTTTATCAAGGCCATTGACGACGTCTTCATCGTGCGCGGCGACATCCTTGACATCACCGACACCGAGGCGTTTAAAAAAGACTCGACCAACATGCTGCGCACCTTCGTGCTTTTTGCCCAGCACCGCGAATGCAAGCGCATCTCCACGCGGCTGCTGCGCGCCCTCTGGCACGAGCGCTCGAGCATCGACTCGAGCTTTCGCAGCAACCCGGTCAACAAAAAGCTCTTTCTCGACACCATCAAGCTGCGCTACGGCCCCTACCACTTTTTGAAAAACCTCAACACCTGGGGCATCCTGGGGCGCTTTCTGCCCGTTTGGCGGCGCATCGTCGGACAGATGCAGCACGACCTCTTTCACATCTACACAGTCGATCAGCACACCCTGGGTGTGGTGAAGTACCTGCGGCGCCTGTCGCACTCCTCCTACGCGCACGAGTACCCCCTTTGCTCGCAGATCATGAACTCCGTGCAAAAGCCCTGGCGGCTCACCCTGGCAGGCCTTTTTCACGACATCGCCAAGGGGCGCGGGGGCAGCCACTCCGAGCTCGGCGCCAAGGAGATGCGGCTTTTCTGCCAGCGCTTTGGCATTGAGCGG
The DNA here is from genome assembly GCA_944390145.1 of uncultured Duodenibacillus sp. GTDB lineage: Bacteria > Pseudomonadota > Gammaproteobacteria > Burkholderiales > Burkholderiaceae_F > Duodenibacillus. The sequence goes on along the minus strand of CALXOY010000053.1, from coordinate 8,378 downwards.
GAGGACGCCGAGTACATGGCGTTTCTCGTAGCTGAGCACCTCCTGATGAGCAGCGTTGCGCAGCGCGAAGACATCGCCGATCCGGGCGTCGTTGCGCGCTTTGCCTCCAAGGTGGGGACCAAGGAGCGCCTGGACGGCCTGTATCTTCTGACCGTCTGCGACATCCGCGCCACCAGCCCCAAGGTGTGGAACGGCTGGAAGTACCAGCTTTTAACAGACCTCTATCACAACTGTCTGCAGTATCTCAAGCCCGACAGCGCTCCGCGCACGCGCGCAGGGCTCTATGAAGAGCACCGCCGGCAGGCCCGCCGGCTCATTGCCGCCCACGGCATCACGGACGCCGAGCGGAAGGCCTTCTGGAAGGAATTAAACATCGTCTACTTTCTGCGGCACTCGCCGCGCGACATCGCCTGGCACACGATTGAACTTGCAGGCAACCCCTCGCCCGATTCCCCCGTCGTCAAGTGCAAGGCCGTGCGCCGGGAAGGCGTCACGAAGGTGCTTGTCTACACGCACGACCAAAAGGATCTCTTTGCCCGCGTCGTGGCCTTTTTTGAGCGCGAGGGGCTCTCGGTGCTTGACGCCCGCATTCACACAACGGTGCACGGCTGGGCGCTTGACACCTTTTTGGTGCAGGATAAGCGCGGCCGCGAGGCGGCTGCCCTGCAGGCTGCCATTGAAAAGAAGCTCGCGCAGGCCGTGGAAAGCCAAAAGCCGCTTCCGGCGCCCAAGAAGGGACGGCTGTCGCGGCGCGGCAGAAGCTTTCCGGTGACGCCCATCGTGGAGATCGAGCGCGACGAGAGCCTGCGCAGCTGGGTGCTCAGCATCACCTGCAACGACCGCATCGGTCTGCTGTTTGCCATCTCCGTGGTCCTTGCCCGCCACAACATCAATCTGGCCACAGCCAAGATCTCCACGCTCGACGAGCGCGTTGAAGACGTGTTTTTAATTGACGGCGCCGAACTGCAGAGCCCCGAAAAGCTGCTGCAGGTCGAAGACGAACTGATCGACGCCGTGCTGGTTTAAAAGCGCGCTTTTCAGCGTTCGGCAAGCGGCACCACGTGGCGCTCGGTGTGGCCGGTGAAAAGCTGGCGCGGACGGCCGAGGCGGAAGTCCGGATCGTCGATCATTTCGTTGAGCTGTGCAAACCACCCCACGGTTCTTGCCAGCGCAAAGATGGCGGTGAAAAGCGGCATCGGAATGCCGATAGCCTTCTGCACGATGCCCGAGTAGAAGTCCACGTTCGGGTACAGGCGGCGCGAAATGAAGTAGTCGTCTTCCAGCGCGATCTTCTCGAGCGTCATTGCGAGCTTGAAGATCGGATCGTCGTGCAGTCCGAGCTCATCGAGCACCTCGTAGCAGGTCTCACGCATGAGCTTGGCGCGCGGGTCGTAGTTCTTGTAGACGCGGTGTCCGAACCCCATCAGGCGCACGCCGGTTGTCTTGTCCTTCACCTTTTTGATGAAGTCGCCGATTTTGGCAATGCCGCCCTCGGCCTGGATGTGGTAGAGCATGCTCAGCGTCGCCTCATTGGCGCCGCCGTGCTGCGGGCCCCAGAGGCAGGCCACGCCCGCGGCGATGGCCGCAAAGGGGCTTGTGCCGGAGCTTGCGCACAGGCGCACGGTCGAAGTCGAGGCATTCTGCTCGTGATCGGCGTGCAGGATGAAAATGCGGTCGATGGCGCGCGTGAGCACGTCGTTGACCTGATACTCCTCGCAGGGAATGGCAAACATCATGCGCATGAAGTTTGCCGCGTAGGAGAGGTCGTTTTTCGGATAGATGTAGGGCTCGCCCACCGAGTACTTGTAGGTCATCGCCACCAGGCCTGGCATCTTGCCGATCAGCTGGATGGCGGCCATGGCGCGCTGTTCGGGATCGAGCAGGTTGCAGCTTTGCGGATAAAAGGCCGACATGGCGCCGATCAAGCCCGTCAAAACCGCCATCGGGTGCGCGTCGCGGCGGAAACCCTGCAAAAAGAGGTGCATCGACTCGTGAATGAGCGTGTGGTGCATCACGAGGTAGTCAAAATCGGCCTTTTGCTGGGCGTTTGGCAACTCGCCCTTGAGCAGCAGGTAGCAGACCTCCAGATAGTCGCAGTTGCGCGCGAGCTCTTCAATGGGATAGCCGCGGTACAAAAGCTTTCCCGCCGCGCCATCGATGTAGGTGATCGCACTCTTGCAGGAGGCGGTCGACATGAAGCCCGGATCGTAGGTGAATTTGCCCGTCTTCTTGTAGAGGCTCGAAATGTCGATTACATCCGGGCCGCACGAACCGGGCAGCACGGGCAGGTCAACCGAGGGAGATCCGTCGGAAAACACAAGCTTGACAGATTTATCTTCAGACATCGCAGCGGCCTCCGCTAAGTGGCTGGAAAGAAGGAAGTTGCACAAAAAAAGCACCCGGCCGGAGTGCAGGCGCAGCGGCGGCCGGCAAGCCGCCGAATCATACGCCCGCGCATTTTCTTTTGCCTAAACCGCAGCCGTGCGCCTGGTTTTCGCGTTGCGAAGCGAGGCCTGCGCTGCATCAAAGATGGCTTCGCTCATGCCCGGATGCGGCCAAATCACAAGCGAAAGATCCTCGTCGGTTGCGCCAAACGCAATGGCCTCGGCAAGCGCCGCAATCAGGTTTCCGGCTTCAGATCCAACGGCCTGCGCCCCCAGCAGTCTGCCGCTTGCGGCTTCGCAGACAAGCTGCACGAAGCCCGTCGTTTCGCAGCACGCGCGCGCCATGGCGTTGTGGGCAAAGGCGGCCTTCCCGGTTCTGACTTCCAGACCGGCGGCCTTGGCCTCCTTGTCCGTCATTCCGACCCAGGCAAACTCGGGGTGCGTGTAGACAACGCTCGGCACCGGACAAACATGGGGCGCCCTTGAGAGCCCTGCAATGCGCTCAGCCACCGCCCTGCCCTCGTCGCTAGCCTTGTGCGCGAGCTGCGGGCCGGACTTCACGTCGCCGATCGCCCAGACGCCCTCGAGGTTGGTGCGGCAGACCGCGTCGGTTTCGATGATGCCCGCGGGGCTCACGTCAAGTCCTGCGGCGGCGGGATTGACGCCTTCGACCGCGCTCCTGCGGCCAATGGCAATCAAGAGCTTGTCAAACGTGTATTCATTTGACGTCTCGCCGCGCTTTACAACAACGCGCACGCCCGCATCGGTGCGCTCAACGCTTTGCACGGCAACGCCGAGTTCAAACGCAAGCCCCTGGCCGGAGAGCTCCTTTAACGCAGCCTTGCCGACGGCATCCCCGGCAAAGGGAAGCAGCGTTTGGGCCATGTCAAAGATGGTGACGCGGCTGCCCAGCCGCGACCAGACGCTTCCAAGCTCAAGCCCAATCACGCCCGCACCAATGATGCCGAGCGTTTCGGGCACCGCGTCAAAGGCAAGCGCCCCGGTGTTGGAGCAGATCACCTTCTCGTCAAAAGGCACGCCCGGCAGCTCCCGCGGCGTCGTGCCGCACGCAACGATCACGTGGCGCGCTTCATAAGCGGCGCCCTGCGCGTCCTTGAGCATCCAACCCTTTTCGCCTTTGCCTTCAAAGGCGGCTGCGCGCGCGACAAACTCCACTCCGGCGGCGCGAAAGAGCATTGCCACGCCCTTGTTGGAGTCCCTCACCGTCCGGGCTCTGTGGCTTTGAATGCGCTGCACGTCGGGAGCGATCTCTGCCGGAGCAATGCCGAAGGCTTCTTCACCGCGGCCGGCGCGGGCGTAGGCAAGGCTTGCCGCCAAAAGCGCCTTGCTCGGCACGCACCCCACATTGGCGCAGGTGCCGCCCAATCCGGCTTCAGACGCGTCATCCGGATTTCGCATCGGGTCAAAGCAAATCGTCTTCAAACCGAGTTCTGCGGCGCGCACCGCGGCAGCATATCCGCCGGGGCCCGCACCGATGACGGCCACATCGTAGAGCATGTCCAAATCCCTTCTTTAAAAATCAGATGTCCAGCAGCATCACCGACGGATCTTCAAGCGCGGTCTTCATGGCGGCAAGGCCCAATACCGCCTCGCGGCCGTCGATCAGACGATGGTCGTAGGAAAGCGCCAGGTAGTTCATCGGGCGGATGACGATTTCGCCCTTCACCACCACCGGACGCTCGGTGGTGCGGTGAATGCCCAGAATCGCCGACTGCGGCGGATTGATGATGGGAGTGGAAAGCATGGAGCCGAAGACGCCGCCGTTGCTCACCGTAAAGGTGCCGCCCGAGAGCTCCTCAAGGCTCAACTTGCCGGCCTGCGCGCGTCGGGCAAAGTCAGCGATCTCAAGCTCAATCTCGGCGAAGCTCTTTTGATCGGCGTTGCGCACCACCGGGACGACCAGACCGCGCTCGGTGCCCACCGCCACGCCGATGTCAAAGAAGCTGTGGTAGATGATGTCGGTGCCGTCAATGGAAGCATTGATCACCGGGTACTTCTGCAGCGCGTAGACCGCAGCCTTCACAAAAAACGACATGAAGCCGAGCCTGACGCCGTGGCGCTTTTCAAAGGCTTCCTTGTAGCGGGCGCGCAGTGCGATCACCGCGCTCATGTCGACTTCGTTGAAGGTGGTGAGCTGCGCCGACCCCGAAAGGCTCTGCACGAGACGTTCGGCCACACGCCGGCGAAGCCTTGTCATCGGCACACGCTCCTCCTTGCGGCCGAAGGGATCGGCTGCAACGGGTTCCGGCGCATATGTCTGCGGACGCGCGGCGGGCTTCGGAGCGGCCGGCTTGACCGGCTCTGCCGGGCGGGGCGCCGCCGGTGCGGATGTGAATGCCGGGGCGGCAGCCGCACTGCGGGCGGCAGCCTGCTGCGCGTCAGCCTTCGTGATGCGGCCTCCGGGCCCCGTGCCGACCACCTGGGCGGCATTCAACCCCGCTGCGGCCAGAACGCCCGCAGCCGACGGCATCACACGCGGGCCTGCCGGCGCCTCGGGCGCAACGCTCACCGGCTTTTCAGGGGCTGCCGCAGCACCGGTGCCCTCCTCCATCACGGCGATGACTTCGCCGGAAACCACCGTCTGGCCGTTTTGCGCGCGGATTTCCACCAGGCGCCCTGAGGCCGGCGCCGGCACTTCAAGCACAACCTTGTCGGTTTCGATTTCGATCAGAATGTCGTCTGCGGCGACTATGTCGCCCGGCTTGAACTTCCACTCCAGGAGTGTGGCTTCGCTCACAGACTCGGAGAGTTCCGGAACTTTCACTTCCAGGGTTTGCATAACACCATCCATCCTTTTGAATTCTTCTTTTAAAAACGATTCCTGCCGCTTCAGGCGGTGAGCACAAAGCCCTTCAACGGCGCAAAAGCCGCGTCAAGCAATTCCTTGAGCTGCCGGGCGTGCAGTGCGCTGTAGCCCACAGCCGGCGCCGGGCTCTCGGGGCGGCCTGCGTAGCCAAGCCGCATCCCCGGACGCATGTCCGTCAGAAGGCGCGTCTTCGCGTAGTTCCAGACGCCCTGATTCTGCGGTTCGTCCTGGCACCAGACGATTTCCGTCGCCAGCGGGTAGCCGGCAATCACCGCCGCCGCTTCGTCGTGCGGGAAGGGATAGAGCTCCTCAACGCGCACAATCGCAAACCGCGACAATGCCGGTTCACTGAGCTCGGCACGCCGTTTGATCAGATCGTAGTAAACGCGCCCCGAACACATCACAATGCGCTTCACCTCAAGGGGATCGGCCGTGTCGTCGTCAATCATCAGGCTGAAGCCGCCCTCAGCGAGTTCATTGAGGCCGCTTGCCGCCGCTTTATTGCGCAGCAGCGACTTAGGCGTGAACACAATCAGAGGCTTGCGGGCGCGCTGCAGCATCTGACGGCGGATTAAATGAAACATCTGCGCCGCGGTCGATGGCTGCACCACGCGCATGTTTTCGCAGGCGCAAAGCTGCAGAAAGCGCTCGATGCGCGCCGAAGAGTGTTCCGGCCCCTGGCCCTCGTAGCCGTGCGGCAGCAGCAGCACGAGGCCGCACAGGCGTCCCCACTTGACTTCGCCTGAGCTGATGAACTGATCAATCACCACCTGCGCGCCGTTGGCAAAGTCGCCGAACTGCGCCTCCCAGAGCACGAGCGAATCCGGTGCGGCGGAGGCGTAGCCGTATTCAAAGCCAAGAACGGCGTTTTCCGAGAGCACCGAATCGATGACGGTAAAGGGTGCGGCGTTTTCGCCCAGATGCTGCAGGGGAATGTAGTCGCCCTCGTCCCACTTCTCGCGCTTTTGATCGTGCAGCACGGCGTGGCGGTGGCTGAACGTGCCGCGGCCGCTGTCCTCTCCGGTAAGCCGCACGCTGTAGCCGGAGGTAAGCAGCGTGGCGTAGGCAAGGTGCTCGGCCATGCCCCAATCGATGTTCAATTCCCCGGCGGCCATCTTCCTGCGGTCGGCAATGGCCCGCTCCACAATCGGATGCAGCTCGAAATTTTCCGGGATTGTGGTGAGGGTGCGCCCGAGGCGCTGCAGTTCCGCCGCAGGCACCCGTGTGTCCACGGCTTCAGCAAGCGTCGCTCCTGCAAAGCGTGTCCAGTCGACGCGAAAGCTCCTGCGCTCGGACAAAAGGTTGAGCGGAAGCGGCAGCAGTCCCTCTTTTAAGCGGGACTTGACGTCGGCCTGCATCTGGGCGCCTTCATCTTCAGACACAATGCCCGCGCCCGCGAGCTTTTTCGCGTAAAGGGCGCGCGTGCCGGGGTGCTTGGCGATGGCGCGGTACATCAAGGGCTGGGTGACGGCGGGCGTATCCTGCTCATTGTGGCCGAGACGCCGGAAGCAGACGATGTCAAGAACGGCATCTTTGCGGAAGGTGCGCTGGAATTCAAAAACCAGCTCGGCGGCAAACGCCACCGCCTCGGGATTGTCGCCGTTGACGTGCAAAACGGGCGCTTCAATGAGTTTGGCCGGATCCGTGCAGTAGGTCATGGAACCCTTGTCGCGGGGGTCCGACGTCGTAAAGCCGATCTGATTGTTGATGACGATGTGCACCGTTCCGCCCGTGCCGTAGCCTCGGGTTTCAGCCAGATTGAGCGTTTCCATGACAACGCCCTGGCCGGGGAAGGCCGCGTCGCCGTGCACCATGATGCCGAGCACGGCGCTCTCAGCCTCCTCTCCCCCGCCCCGGCGGTCCTGGCGTGCACGCACGCTGCCCGCCACCACCGGATCAACGATTTCCAGATGTGAAGGATTAAAAGCCAGCGACAGATGAATGTGCCGGCCCTGCACCATCAAGTCGGACGAAAAGCCGTTGTGGTACTTGACGTCTCCCGAAGGAAAGGCCGAGGCCGCCGCACCCTCGAATTCTGCAAAAAGATCCTTGGGGCTTTTGCCAAGAATGTTGATGAGAACATTCAGGCGTCCGCGGTGCGCCATGCCGATGATGCATTCCTCCACACCGGCGCCCGCGGCCTTTTCAATGACGGTCTGCATGGCGGTGATGAAGGACTCACCGCCCTCGAGGCTAAACCGCTTCTGGCCGACGTAGCGGGTGTGCAAAAAGCGCTCGAGACCTTCGGCCGCGGTCAAGCCCTCGAGAATTCTGCGCTTGCGCTCAGACGTATAGGTGGGTCTTGAGCGGCTCTTTTCAAGCTTTTCCTGCCACCAACGCTTCTGCACGGGGTCTGAGATGTACATGAACTCAGCGCCGATTGAGCTGCAGTACGTCTCGCGCAGCGCCGTGAGAAGCGTGCGCAGCGGCATCTTGTTGGCGCCGAAATAGGTGTTGGTGATGTGAAATTCAGTGTCAAGGTCGGCGTCGGTGAGCCCGTAGAAAGAGGGCTCGAGCTCGCGGATTTCGGGAGACTCGTGGCGCTTTAAGGGGTCGAGCTGCGCGCGCCGCGTGCCAAGAACGCGGTAGGCGGCGATGATCTGCTGCACAAACACTTGTTTGCTTGCCGCCTCAAGGTCCTTTCTGCTCACGTCGCAAACAAGCTCGTTGTGCTTGCGGTTGGCCAGACTTGCCACAATCTCCGAGTGAATCGGTTCGCGCGAGGCGTCGCCCGCCTCCTCCAAAATCATCCGGGAAAAATAGTCCTGCCATTCTTCGGGAACGCTGGCAGGATCCTTGAGCCAGCTTTCGTAAAACGACTCGATGTATTCGGCATTGGGGCCGTTGAGCCAGCTCGCGGCCGACTGTTCTTCGTAAGTGCCCATTCTCAATACGCATCCAAAACAAACAGGCGCAGCAAAGCACGCGAATGCGGGCCCGCGCCATGACAGAACCAAAGGATACAAGAGACGGGAAGCAAATGGCTCAGCCGGAAGGAGAAGCTGGGAACTCGGCTGGATTTTTTTGACGGATTTTTCCAGGCGCAGATAAACGAAACCCCCGAAGGAGGATGTCCAACGGGGGTTCGTAAATGATTTAGCCTGGCAGTGACCTACTTTCACTGGAAATACAACCAACTATCATCGGCCCTGGAGCGTTTCACTGTC